>JBDNFP010000030.1:0-25037 GCA_041689775.1 Spirosomataceae bacterium | reverse complement strand
TTTAAATGAAGGATTAAAAATATATCGTCAGGAACTGGCGATTACAAAGGTGGAGAGGAAATCAGACTTTGGTAACAAAGCACACTCTATGAAACCCGAAGCCCATCCCATCGCCTCTGGCGTGGGTGGGTAGTTCACAAGAATGTTATCCAATGAAATCAAAGAACGGGAAGATTGTTTGTTGCAGTTAGCCTACAACTCTGTCCGCAAACGGGTAGCTGAAGCGTTGGTGATGCTGGCCAATCGGTACCAGGCTGATAAGAGTAAGCCATTTTCCATGGCTATCACCCGGGAAGATATCGCTTCGTTGGTGGGTACTGCTACCGAAACCGTTATTCGTACCCTCTCGGATTTTAAGGAAGAAAAATTAGTGGAAATGAAGGGTAGTCTCATTACGGTGCTGAATTACGACAAGCTGGTTAGGATGCGAAACTAGGGTAGCCTATTGATGAACATATTACGTTGAGGTCGGTGTAGCAACCGACCTTTTTTTGTGTCGATCAGAAAAAATGATTTCATAGTGTGCCACTGGCATAGTAATTTGGGGAGTTCTTTTCCGTAACCAAAATCTTCACAAGTCTTACAATGGCAAATACCAATTCTTCCAAAATCACCATCTACGCTGCTATCGGGGCCAACCTCGCCATTGCCATTGCCAAGTTTGTCGCCGCTAGTTTTACGGGCAGTTCGGCCATGCTTTCCGAAGGCATCCACTCGGTAGTAGATACGGGGAATGGCCTGTTGTTGCTCCACGGAATCCGGAGAAGTAAAAAAGCACCCGACGAAGCGCATCCGTTTGGGTACGGAAAAGAGCTGTATTTCTGGTCGCTGATTGTAGCTATCCTTATTTTTTCGATCGGTGGAGGCATGTCGTTTTATGAAGGTATTGCCCATATTCAAAATCCCCAACCCTTAACCGACCCAACCTGGAATTATATTGTCCTGGGTTTGGCGGCCTGTTTTGAGGGCATTGCCTTATACCTGGCTTTAAAAGAATTTAACATAGACCGAAAAGGCAGGGGCTTCTTTGCGGCCATTCACGCCAGTAAAAACCCGGCAAACTTTGCGGTTATTTTTGAAGATTCGGCGGCGTTGCTGGGGTTGGCGGTAGCGGCTTTGGGAGTTTTTCTGGGGCATCAGTTCAATAACCCCTATCTCGACGGGGCAGCCTCGCTTGTCATTGGCGTGATTCTGGCCTTTACTGCTATATTCCTGGCGTATGAAAGTAAGGGGTTACTGATTGGCGAAGGGGCCGATGTAGAAGTGCTCAAAAACCTGATGGAACTGGTACGAGCAGAGCCTACGATACAGAGCGCACGTCAACCCCTCACGATGCATTTTGGTCCAGACGAGGTATTTCTGGCTCTGGACGTTAATTTTAAAAGCGAACTCTCTGCCGTTCAAATAGAGGAGGCGATCGTAGAATTGGAAACAAAAATCAGACAGGTCCATCCGGATATTAAACGGATATTTATCGAGGCCAGGTCTATTTCCAGTGAACGTAATACGGTCCCTTCAACGAATAAAGAGGATTGATACTGCAAAGGATGTACACGTCCAGTTCGCGGATTTTGGTCTTGTATTTGGGGGGTAAAATCAATGCTTTAAGGACCCAGTTGGTTCTTATTTTTCGGCTCAGTTTATAAGCTGCCAAGAGTAGGGGTAACATTCGTTGACTTTCCAGGCCCAGCATGTTCTTGACAATCATAGGTGTTACAAATCCTTGCGCTTCGATTAGCAGCCGGTAGTGGATATAACCAAGGTGCTTGCGGTATTGTTGAAATAAATCTACTGTGTACTCGCTCTTAACGAGGTCGTTGGTCAGGTGCTCTTCGCGCATCAGGTTCCATTCCCGGTAGGTAGTTGGTAAGCCTACCAGTTTCATACGTAGTCCAACCCGGTTAAATACGTCAAATACCTCTTCCTTTTCGGCTTCTGTTAGTTTGCGTTCCAGTACTTTAAAGGAGCGAATGGAATAATCAATCAACATGAATAATACATCGCGGTAAGCCTAGTCGGGGATTTTACTTCCCCGGCTAGCTTCTACTCCCCCGTGAATAGCCGACATGCGGTCGATGGCTTTGTGGGCGTCTTCGGTACTGGAAAACACAATCTGACGCGCGTAGCCTACGGTAGAGAATAGTCTACCCAACGGGTCAGTGGGTAACCGGCCCGTGAAGTAAAGCCAATCCACGGCCTTACTGAGCGCAAACTCGGCCGCAGCACCCGCAAAAATGAACAGGGTGGTATCACTCTTTCCCCATATCTCCCGGACGATCGAGTCTTTTCTGACAAAGTAATTCATGCTGTTTAAACGTAGCCGTGGGCATTGATTATACACATACAGGGTTCCAATATAAAAGATATTGGCTATTTTCGCTGTTGGTGTTTTTACCTTAATTCTTCAATAACCCAACCGTCAACGAATTTCATGAAGTATCTGATCCTATTTTTTGGGCTTCTTTCAACCGCCTTTGCTCAAACCTACCACGAATATCGAATTTCATTTCCTAACGCCGTCCACCACGAAGCAGAAGTGTCCGCTACGTTTAAAGGGCTGGAAGATAAGGTACTCGAACTACGCATGAGCCGAACCTCACCGGGCCGCTATGCCATTCACGAATTTGCTAAGAACGTCTACAACGTAAAAGCAACCGACGAAAACGGGAACGTACTTTCCGTAACCCGGCCCAATCCTTACCAATGGAATGTTAGTGGCCACCACGGTACGGTCAAGGTGAGCTACACCCTCTTTGCCGACCGCGGCGATGGTACGTACTCGCAGGTAGACGAAACCCACGCTCACCTCAATATTCCGGCTACGTTTATGTATGCTAGGCAGTACGCACAACGCCCGATTCGGGTAAAGTTTGAGGTGCGGCAGGATTTGAACTGGAAGGTCGCCACTCAGCTCAAAGATCTGGGTAGTAATATCTTCATGGCTCCCGATCTGGATTATTTCATGGATAGCCCCACGGAAGTCAGTAACTACATGATGCGGGAGTTTACCGAGATGTCCAACGGAAAGCCTTATACCATACGCTTTGTGCTGCACCATGCCGGCACGGAGACGGAGTTAGATGCTTACATGGAGAGCGTTAAGAAGGTAGTTCAGCAGGAAAAAGCCGTCTATGGCGCACTACCTGATTATGATTTCGGACAATATACCTTCCTCGCTTGCTACCTCGGCCACGTATCGGGCGACGGCATGGAGCATCGTAACTCTACTGTGCTGACGAGTACCCGTAGTTTGCGGAATGGAGGATTAGAAGATAACATCGGTACGGTCTCGCACGAGTTTTTCCACTGTTGGAACGTAGAACGTATCCGTCCAAAATCCCTCAAACCGTTCGATTATACCGAAGCAAATATGTCGGGTGAGCTTTGGTTTGCCGAGGGCTTTACGCAGTACTACACCAGCCTGATCCTTTGCCGGGCTGGACTTATGTCGCCCAAAGATTACATAGAAGATTTGGCAGGAAACCTCAACTACGTCTGGAATTCTCCGGCTCATAAGTACTTTACCCCCATCGAAATGAGTTATCAGGCTCCTTTTGTGGATGCTGCAACCTCCCTTGACCCGGTTAACCGGGAAAACATGTTCATCTCTTATTATACCTACGGTAGTGTATTGGGGCTGGCACTCGATCTTTCCCTCAGAAACCTCGATACAGGACTTTCGTTGGATGGGTTTATGCAGTTGGTATGGCATACGTACGGTAGCCCCGAAATAGCCTACACCGTGCGGGACCTGGAACTAGTGCTGGCGAGCTATGCCGGGGAGCCTTTTAGCAAGGAATTTTTCGGTAAGTATATTTTTAGCTCACAGATGCCCGACTACCAGAAGTTATTGGCGGGAGTTGGAGTTGATTTTAAGCAAGTGAATCCCCGTGAGGCAAGTATCGGGGCGGCGCTAACCATCAATAGTGGTGTAGCTATTGTAGCTAGTAATCCTACCGAGGGCGGGGCGGCTTATCAGGCGGGCCTAGCCAAGGGCGACCGGATAGTCTCGATGGGGTACAAGCCGATTCCGAGCGGGCCCGATACCAAAAAACTACTGGGAGAATTCAAAGTAGGGCAGACCGTGGAGGTAGTGTTTGAGCGATTTGGAAAAACCATGAAAACGGCCGTTACGTTTCAGGCAAATCCGGCTTATGCTACAACAGTAAGTACCATGATTTCGGAAAAAGCGACGAAGCAACAACAAAGTTGGTTATCGGGAAAATAAGAATTTTGAGCAGTACCATTACTACCCCGTTTACCAAAAAGTAGACGGGGTAGCTATTTATTCTAGCCCGAAAAACGTAACTTTATTAAGTTTAATAGACCCTGAACCCATTCACCATAACCCTATGAAGAAGCTTTTACTCACCAGATTCACGATCCTAATAGTGCTACTTGGTGGCATTTTTCCTGGCTTTGCTCAAAGTACAGAGGTAGTCAAAGACGCAAAAAAAGTAAAAGGTCAACCCCTTTTTAGTTCCGATGAAGTACTAAGCATCAAAATCGTGGCGGACTTTCGGGCGATCCAAAAAGACCGGGGAGATGATCCGGTCTACCACGAGGGTACCTTTACTTACCTGGATAAGGAAGGTGACTCGGTACAAGTACCAGTGAAGGTAAGAGTCAGGGGGGATTTTCGCAGAAACTCGGCCAATTGTAGTTTGCCTCCCTTTACCCTCAATTTTCCAGAAAAGAAGGTGGAGAATACCATCTTCAAAAATCAGGATAAATTGAAGCTCGTGACGCGATGCCGTTACGAAGACTACGTGCCGCAGGAATACATGGTGTATAAACTCTATAACCTGATAACCGATTATAGCTTCAAGGCCCGGATGGCAATGATTACCTACGAGGATATTTCGGGAAAACGAAAAACCGAAACCAGCGCGGGGTTTATCATTGAGGACGAAGACTTGCTGGCCAAACGCCATAAAACCGTAGTAAAGGGCAAAGAGCCCCAAACACCAACGGACCTGACTGATCAGGTAGGGATGGCTACCGTGGCCGTATTTCAGTACATGATCGGGAATACTGACTGGTCGGTGCCTTACCAGCACAATATGAAGTTATTGGAGCAACCCGAAATAGGTTTGGCAATGCCCGTAGCCTATGATTTCGACCATGCCGGTATTGTGGAAGCTAGCTATGCATCACCAGCAGAAGCGCTTAAGCTACGGTCTACTCGTGATCGGTTGTACCGGGGATTAGGTTACTCGGAGGAGATTTTTATGAAAGTATTTGAGAACTTTAATCAGCAGAAAGCGAACATCTATGCATTATACGAGGATAATCTAAGTCTGAATCCTGCATACCTGAAGCGAACCCTGCAATATTTCGATCAGTTTTATGAGGCTATTAATGATCCAGGAAAAGCCAGAACTACCTTTATGAGCAACAGTAAAAGGAAAAATGTAGGGATAAAGGGGCTTAAAGATTAAGAAAAGTAAATGGCTATCAGATAACAAAGCACGACTAGTGGGAAGCCAAACATAAATACGTTGTAGGCGATGGTGAGCAGCCAGAATTTGCGGTTCATCACCCGCCCCTGAATGTAGATATTCTCAATCATTTTATCCTGAATTTTTTCGTCACTCTTAATCAACTCTTTCATTTGGTGTTTGTACTCTTCTGGCGACAAGGATAGGTAATCACCAAAGAAAAGGAGATCAAGGCCGGAAGCCTCGGCTTGGGTCTTGATCGATTTTTTTGATTTAATAGTGGGTTTGGTAGAGAGTAACGCAAATACAATAGTCAGTAAGCATACGGCGGAAAGCAGGAAGGTAGGAATCAGAAGCTGATTATTGGCGTCGTACTTTCCTACCAGAAAAGACATCATGATCGAAAGAATAATCGAATTGATGGAGATCATCAACCCGGCCTTGCGGTCGGCCAGCATGGTCATGTGTACGTGACTGGACATTGTGGTCCTGAACATCGTTTCGACGCTGCGGCTTTGTTTATTCTTTTTTACTTTCTCAGGTTTTTCGGTTTTTTCAGGATTCATGCGGAAGGGTTTGCCGGGTTGTTGTATTTAAATCTAATTTATGTAATGATTATATAGAAAGAGGCATCCGGAGCTATTTTCCTATGCCTTTTTCCTCTCTGAAATCCATTTCGATATCTGAGCCACCAGTACTGTGTTTATTCTGACATAGCTTTCATGAGTCCAGCCGGCTACGTGTGGACTAAACACTACCTGCGAGGAAGCCCGTAGGTAGTCAAAAGCTTCCTGTTGTGGTGTAGTGAGTTGGCTTAGCTTTTCATTTTCCAGAACATCGAGGCAAGCACCTTTAATTTTTCCGTTTTTCAGACCTGCTACCACTGATTGAAGATTTACCACCTCACCCCGGGAAACGTTGATCAGGTAAAAGGGTTTGTGGAAAGCACTAATAAATGAGTCGTTGATTAGATAACGGGTACGTTCGGTTAGCGGCACGTGAAGACTGACCACATCGGCTTCTCTTTGAATAACCTCGATGCTCGCTTCTTCGGCGTACTTATCGCCGTAGTTTTTGCGGTATCGGTCGTGGGCCAATACCCGGCAGTCAAATCCACTCATCCGCTTGGCGGTAGCGTTACCGTTATTACCGTAGCCAATAATCCCGACGGTTTTTTCCATAAGCTCTACTCCCCGGTTTCCTTCGCGGTTCCAGATCGCCTGCCGTACTTCTTGGTCGGCTTTATTAAGGGTGTTGAAAAGCATAAGTAACATACCCAAGGCGTGCTCGGCCACGGCGTCGCGGTTGCCCTCCCCCGCGTGAAACAGCGCAATACCCATCCGCTGGGTAGCTTTCAGGTCGATGAGGTCCAGCCCGGCCCCGGCCCGGGCAATAAATTGAAGTGCGGTAGCTTGGGCTAAGATTTCCTCATCAATCCGGGTTTTACTCCGGATGATAAGCCCATCGTAAGCCGCCAGATTTGACAGTATATCATTACGTCGGTAGTTAGGTTGATAGTCATGGTGCCATCCACTCGAATCCAGCATTTCAAAAAGCGAGGGGTGCATTTCATCAGCAATCAGTATTTTCATAACACAGGTGGATTTTTCGTAACTTGCAGCTTGATCCTTTACAAAAGTCGCATGTTTTACCTGAAAATCATGAATAGGATACAGGCAATTTGGTAAACAAATGGCCGGCGACTGGTACCTCATTCCTTATTTTGAGAACTAATATCCATGAGTGAACAAGAAAATAGTAGACCAATAATAGGCATTAGTATCGGTGATTATAACGGTATTGGGCCCGAAGTAATCCTGAAAGCATTGGAAAGTAATCAGTTAGCTAGTCAATGTATTCCGGTTATTTATGGCTCGCTACGGGTGATGAACAAATACCGGAATATGTTCCAGATGAAAGACTGGAACTTACAAGGTATTCAGAAAGTTGAACAGGCCAATCCGAAAGGTACCAGCGTGATAACCTGCTGGAACGATAAAGATACTGAAATAGAGCCGGGGAAAATTACCGCCGAAGCTGGCAAAGGGGCTCTGGCGTCACTGAAACGCGCCACGGAAGACCTGAAAGCGGGTGCAATTGATGCTCTGGTAACAGCACCCATCAACAAGGACACTATTCAAAGTAGTGAATTCCAATTTCCGGGCCATACGGAGTTTCTAGCCGAGGCCTTCGATACAAAGGAGGCCCTGATGTTTATGGTAGCCGGTGATTTCAGAGTGGGAGTACTAACAGGACACATACCACTCGAAAAGGTAAGTACGCAGGTAACGAGTGAAAAACTAAGGGCCAAGATAAACCAGATTCTGTACTCTTTACGCAGTGACTTCGGAATTGCAAAACCTAAAGTAGCCGTACTGGGGCTCAATCCTCACGCGGGCGAGAACGGCTTGCTCGGCAAGGAAGAGCAAGATGTGATTATCCCTACGCTGACTCGTTTCAGGGAAAAAGGGGAACTAGTTTTTGGCCCGTTTTCATCGGATGGCTTTTTTGCGGCCGGTACTTTTCATCAATATGATGCCGTGCTGGCTATGTACCACGATCAGGGCCTGATACCTTTCAAAACAATTGCTTTCAATACCGGGGTGAATTTTACGGCCGGACTTCCCGCCGTGCGAACCTCGCCCGATCACGGAACAGCTTACGATATTGCTGGGCAGAATGTGGCCGATGAGGGCTCCATGTTACAGGCTATCTACCTGGCGTGTGACGTAGCCCGGCAGCGAACCGAAAATGCTGAAATTGCTCAGAATGCGCTGGTGTCAATACCCCAACCCTCCGAAAGCCAAGCTCCGGGAAAAGCTCAACAACGGTCAAACCGTCATTAATTGTCTAGTCAGGCGGAGCGCGCTTACCTAGTAAGGGATGCCGCCACACATAAAAATATATCAACTTTATCTTTTCAGGAATGCTAAAATCCATGACTGGTTACGGGGTAGCCCACGTCGAATCCGATCAACTATCGGTTACTGTAGAAATCAAAACACTAAACTCTAAGTTCCTTGATATTTATTGCCGGATTCCTCGGCAGTATTCCGAGCGCGAAATTGAAATCAGAAATCAAGTTACCCAAGCCCTCGAACGCGGAAAGGTGGAACTAAACCTGACCGTACAACCTAAAGAAAATGCAGGTGGAGGCTCCGTGGTTAACCGTTCGTTAGTCAATGGATACTTCCGTGATCTGACCCTTACCGCCGAGAACTTAGGCTTTGTGGCTGATCCTACGGAGTTGCTCCGAGTAGCTCTCCAAATGCCTAATGCTTACATGACTGACGTCGCCGACGAAAAGCGCCGGGAGCAGGAGTGGATTTTGATCAACAAAGCGGTACAGGAGTCAATCGGAAAGTGCGATATGTTCCGGCAACAGGAAGGAAAATTGACGGGTGATAAACTAGCGGAATACATTGCGGCCATTCGTGCCTTGCTGGTGCATGTTGAGGAGCAAGATAAAACCCGCATCCCGGCCGTGCGCGAGCGCCTGGAAAAGCAGGTACGTGACTTGCTGTCGGACGATAACTTTGACCCCAACCGCTTTGAGCAGGAGTTGATTTACTACATCGAGAAGTACGATATTTCCGAAGAGAAAATGCGCTTGACTAACCACCTCGACTACTTCACGGAAACGTTGGAGTCGGAGGATAGTAATGGTAAAAAGCTCAACTTTATATCGCAGGAAATTGGTCGTGAAATCAATACGATTGGTTCTAAGGCCAACGACGCCGGCGTGCAACGATTTGTTGTTCAGATGAAAGATGAGCTGGAAAAGATTAAAGAACAAACCATGAACGTGATTTAAGATATGACGTCAGCGCTGCCAGCGGACTACTATCAACTCCATGATACACTTACATTATCGCAGCGCCTGCTGGGATGTGAGTTAGTGCACGAAAGTGAAGAAGGTACCACGGCCGGAGTCATCGTAGAAACCGAAGCGTATCTTTGGGGAGATCCGGCTTGCCACGCCTATCGTAAGAAAACCAAGCGGAACGAAGCGATGTTTGGTTCCGCGGGTACTTTGTACGTGTACCTGATTTACGGAATGTACTACTGTGTCAATGTGGTAGGTGGCCCAGAAGAGCAGGGCGAAGCCGTCCTGATCTGGGCTCTGAAACCTACCCTAGGACTTGATCTAATGAAGGAAAGGCGACAGCTGAATGCCCGTACTTTGAAGCCCATGGAAAAGAAAAAAGTACTGACCGAAAAAGATTTGTGCAGTGGACCCGGTAAGCTAGTGCAAGCCATGGGAATCCGGCCAACGCATAATTTTAGTTCGTTATCTGGCGGACCTCTATACATTACTACCCCAACAATTAAGGATGTCGATATGGTTACGACCACCCGGATTGGTATTACGCAAGGAACCGAGCTACCGTATCGTTTTTACATCAGAAATAATCGGTTTGTCAGTAAATGGTAAGATAAGCTTAGCGCAAAACTTGTTTTATGCTTTTTTGAATTGCAATTTTGAATAGCCAAACTCCTAAAACCTACCTAAAATGAGTACAACAAAATTACCCGTCCGCGTGCTGGTAGTAGGCTGCGGAAATATGGGAGGATCCCATGCCCAAGCCTACCAATTGCTGGAAGGATTTGAAATTTGTGGAATAGTATCTACCGGAAAAAGTAAAGAAGTACTAAACAAAAAACTCGGTGGAGGGTACTCGCTTTATTCCGATTATGCCGAGGCCCTGGCCGCGACCCAACCGGATGCTGTTTGTATTTCCACCTACCCTGATACCCATGAAACGTTTGCCATTATGGCTTTGGAGCAGGGGTGCCACGTATTTATAGAAAAACCATTGGCCGACACCGTTGCTGGTGCCGAAAGGGTGGTAGCTGCGGCGGTGAAAGCTGACAAGGAAGTAGTCGTTGGTTACATTCTCCGGCATCATCCTTCTTGGGAGAAATTTGTGGAGATTGCACAGGAAATGGGTAAGCCGTTGGTGATGCGTATGAATCTGAATCAGCAAAGTCACGGACAAATGTGGACCGTACACCGGAACCTGATGAAAAGCCTGAGTCCAATTGTAGATTGTGGGGTTCACTACATTGATGTGATGTGCCAGATGACGCGTTCGAGGCCTGTACACGTTTCGGCAATTGGGGCCCGGCTTACCGATGATATTCCGGCTACGAACTACAATTACGGTCAGTTGCAGATTCGCTTTGAGGATGGCTCCGTGGGCTGGTACGAAGCAGGTTGGGGCCCTATGATGAGCGAAACTGCTTTCTTCGTAAAGGATGTAATCGGACCGAAAGGATGCGTGTCGATCGTTGCCAAAGAAGCTAGTGGTGCCGGTAAATCTGATAACGTAGACTCGCACACGAAAACGGAGTCGCTACGGATTCACCGGGCTGATATCGACGAAAATGATGAGTTTGTGTACCCTGACGAGTGGATCAACCTGACTGACGAACCCGATCATCAGGAGCTGTGTAACCGTGAGCAGCGATATTTTTTTAAGTCAATAACTGAAAACACGGATCTTACGGATCACCTCGATGATGCCGTCAATAGTCTCCGGGTAGCCTTTGCTTGTGACGAGTCAGTTCGTACGGGTCAAGTGGTACATCTATAAGCGGTACCTTTTCTTTAATTGTATCGTCCCGTCAGTTTTTTAAATTGGCGGGACTTTTTTTGCCCCTTTCGAGCGTTTCGGATGGGCATTCCTCATCAAGACTATTTTTCTTCCAATTTGTGCCTCTCAGGTACGACCTACCCTAATTAAAGGGCAACTGCAATCCCGTTGAGTGTGCCTTACGTGGGGGTTTTTCTGCTGCTTTATTCCTGCTGAGAAAGGCTATTTGTGGATTAACGCGATAGTCTTTACAACCTACTCAACAGCCTCTTTTACGTTTATTTATATAAAATAAATCCAAAGTTTATATTCTGTCGTACATCAATATAATATTGATCGGTGTACATATTACCGATTTTGAACCTCAATTGGGTTCACTCTAAATACTCTTCCCCTCTTGAACAAGTTTTACCGTTTGCTGGCCAATTGTATTCGACGAAATATTGCTGTTCCTCTAACCCATAGTTGTTTTGAAGTATGGGTTAGAGATTTTATGTACTCGCAAATTACATTACTCATGACAGTAACCTTTTTAATAGATTACTCAATTGATTCTTTCCAGAAGTCATCAGAGAGATAGATTCACCCAAGGTTTGGGATACAATGATTTACCAGACGCAGTTTTTCTGGATTTAACCAATGGCAACACAATAGAAGCCTATTACTAACTACTAATAAACTTAATTTTTATATACTTAAACTTTTACATTATGCGAATGATCCCTATTCCATTTGGGTCGCTCAGAATTAGTCTTCTGAGTTGCGCTTTTTTACTATCGACGCTAGGTGGCTTTGCCTCAAGCCACCGGGAAGCCCCACTCATTTCCCAGGACCCTCTGGCAGATAACACAGATGTGTATGCGTTCAAAAGTCCAGACGATCCTAATTCAATTACTATTATTGCCAACTATATTCCGTTTGAATCTCCGGATGGAGGACCCAATTATTATAATTTCGGCGCAAATGTTCGTTACGAAATTCACATTAAAAACAAAGCTACAACGGCAGGAGACGACATTACCTATCGTTTTACTTTTTCCCAAACTAACGAAGATCCTACCACTTTCTTCAATATTCGTTTGGGTAAGCAAAACCTGAAAACTACCTATAAATGTGAAAAGAGTATGGATGGTGGAAGAACCTTCACCACTATTGTGGCAAACGGAACAGTTCCTCCCAATAACATCGGTCCACGTTCTATCGAAACCGGAGTAGGACTTGGCACCACGTATGACGCACTGGCCGAACAAGCTATTGCTACCACAGCGGGTGGCGAAAAAGTCTTTTGCGGACCAGTAGATGATCCTTTCTTTGTGGATCTCGCCGGTGCATTCGATGTTGGAAACTTCCGTCCGGATGGTAATTCTACGATCGATGCTTTGAATCGTTTTAATGTGCACACAATTGCCCTCAAAATTCCGATCAGCCTCTTACAAAAGGACGGCGAGGGTATTTCAGGAGCCTCTAACATCCTTGATACTGACTATGTAATCGGGGTTTGGGCTTCGGCGAGTCGCCAGATGATTCAAACTATTTATAACGAAGGAGACGTAGGAAATGATGGTAAGTTTGTTCAAGTATCTCGCTTGGGAATGCCACTCACAAACGAAGCAATTATTCCAGTTGGTATGAAAGATCGTTGGAATGCAACGAGCCCCTACGGCGGAGAAGATCTGCAATATGCTAAGTACTTTACTAATCCGGAACTAGCACTTTACATGGATGACTCGCAATTTGGTGGGGCCGTTCCTTCGTTGAATGCACTTCGTATTCAGGAAAAGTCACTTGGCGCTTTTGATTTTAGAAATGGTAAGCCTGGATTGCACGGCTTGAAAGGAAATCCTGCCTTGGACGGGACGGCCTTAGCCGAAGCAGCTTTTGGTGCAATACTACTACCTGATGCAAAGAGCCCAAGGGCAGTTGATCTTTTTCCCATATTCTACACGGGAGTTCCTAACCTGGCACCGTACCAATTAGCTACCGGAAAAGGGGGAAACCCACTAGCCAAAGGAAAACCATTTATAAATAACTTTCTGCCAACGCTGGGTGATATGCTCCGACTCAATATGGCGGTGCCCGCTACACCTCGCAATGATCCTAAGTTTAGCCCACTCGGCTTGATTCAGGCGGCAGTACTAGGGCTTACAGATCCTGAGTATAATACAACCACCGATATACAATTCATTCCTAATATGGATGGCTTTCCTAATGGACGTCGCTTGGAAGATGACGTAACTACCATTGAGTTGCAGGCGGTATCAGGTGCTGTGTTAGCCGCTGTCGGATTATGGTATGATGACTTTACCCCCGGAATGACGGCGAGTCCTGTTACTCCTCAGCTAGTAAGTGTACTTAGCTTTACATCCGGTCCTACAAAGAATGATATCGAACTGAGAGGCAGTTTTCCATACATGCAACGACCATGGAGAGGCTTTGATTATCCACAAAAAGACAGATTCTGATATTCACTTTTATAACATTGAGACAAATGAAAAATCTCTTATACAGTATAGTAGGGCTGATGGTTTTTGCACTACTGCAACCAATTCAGACCCAAGGGTCTTCGCACCGCGAGGCTCCATTAATTTCAAATGATCCGTTGGCTGACAATACGGACGTTTATGCGTTCAAAAGCCCGACGAATCCAGAAAATATCGTCTTGATTGCGAGTTATATCCCGTTCGAACATCCTGCGGGTGGACCAAACTGGTATTCTTTCGGAGAAAATATCCGTTATGAAATCCATGTTGATAATAACGCAAGCACTACTGGGGCAGATATTATCTACCGCTTTACTTTTAAGAAAGAAAATCAGGACCCATCAACCTTCTTTTTGATTCGTTTGGGTAAAGAAAACCTGAAAACAACTTACACGTGTGAGCGAAGTATTGATAATGGCAGAACGTTCCAGACGATTATTGAGAACGGAACTGTACCTCCTCCTCACATCGGCCCCCGGTCAATCGATAATAAGACGGTTGGTCTTGGTACTTCCTACGAGGAACAGGTTGAAAAGTCAATCATAACGGCTAGTTCTGGTGAAAAAATCTTTTGTGGGCCTACCGATGATCCATTTTTCGTAGACTTGGGGATATTTGATCTGGGAGTAATTCGTAAAGAAGGGCGCGACGCCGTGGCAAAGTTTAACTGTCACTCGATTGTAATAGAAGTACCCGTATCTACTTTACAAAAAGAAAAGAAGACGGTATCACAGGCATCCACTATCTTGGATCCTAATTATGTAATTGGTGTGTATGCGTCGGCAAGCCGTCGTCAGATAAAAACTCTGTATAATGCCGGTGATGTTGGATATGATGGTGGCTGGAAGCAGGTATCTCGCTTGGGTATGCCGCTAACCAACGAAGCAATCATTCCGATTGGAGAGAAAGACAGATGGAATGCACTATCTCCGGCCTCAGACTTACGTTTTGCCCAATATTTTGTGAATCCCGAATTGGCTCTTTACATGGATGATTCTCAGTTCGGAACTGCGATACCGGGCTTGGCTCCGTTGCGTATTCAGACCAAGTCTTTGGGCTCATTTGATTTTAGAAACGGAAAGCCCGGTCTATTTGGCTTAAAAGGTAATCCTGCTTTGGATGGTACAGCTTTATCAGAGGCGGCTTTCGGTAGCGTATTGTTACCCAACGCCACAAGCCCGCGAGCTGTAGATATTCTCCCAATTTTTTATACTGGGGTACCTAACTTACCTCCCTACCAATTAGCTACCGGCAAAGGAGGGAATCCGTTGGCAGTTGGGAAGCCTTTTATCAACAACTTCCTGCCTACGTTTGGTGATTGGTTACGCCTAAATATGGCGGTTCCTGCTACCCCACGTACTGATCCTGATTTTAGTTCCTTAGGGTTAATTCAGGCGGTAGTTATTGGGCTCACAGACCCTACATTCGCTTCAACGGCCTTGCAGTTCATCCCAAATATGGACGGTTTTCCAAATGGAAGACGCCTGGAAGATGATGTAACAACAATCGAATTACAGGCAGTAGGTGGTGCAGTGTTGGCCGCGGTTGGTCTTTGGTACGACGATTTTGTGCCGGGTACTACCGCAAGTCCACTTACACCCAATTTGTTAAGTGTTCTGTCATTTAATGCTGGTGTTACAAAAAATGACACCACCTTTAAAACGATGTTCCCGTACGTGCAAAATCCATGGCCAGGTTTCCGTGGACCAAGTTATGAAGGTAAGAAGGTAGGAACTCCTGCTACTGAGTTTGTTGTAAAGGTTGAAAGTCTGAATTGTATGACGGGTGCCATCGTATTTGGATCAGCAGGTGCTGCGGCCGGTCGTACTGTAGAGTACTATGCCGCTGGCGTAACAAACTATACGACCAACCCGAATCAAAAAATTGACCCACCATTGTTTAACGATAACGGTAGTAGTGGCTTATTGACCGTGAAGGCCAGGTACGTAGGAGATCCAGCTTCTGAGGTGACAATGGAGTATAATTTCCGTCAAGTCTGTGGAAGGGTAAGAGTAGCAGCAGAATCGGCAGAAGATGCCTCCGCTTTCCTTGTTCAGATCATGGGTAATCCTACCAATGATGATCAGGTTGTAGTGCAGGTCAGAGGCGAAACCGGGGAGTCAATGCGCATTGGTTTGGCCAATAGTCAAGGACAGGTTGTAAGCCAGCAAACCTTTACTACCTCTGGGGCAGTGGAGCAAAAGAAATTCAAACTGGGTCGTTTACCTGGTATTTATTTTCTCAAAGTTTCTACGCCAACACAAAGCAAGACCGTAAAGGTACTTCGTAACGAAAATTAAAAGAGAAAGTCTAGTAATTACGTATTTGCTACCATACTGTGTGTTGCCGGAGATCAATGATTGTTTCTCTTGATCTCCGGCAAATACATAACCCCACTATTCAATATCATAACCTCATGAAAACATCATATTTTCCTTTGAAGGCATATCTCGGGTCAATTTTCCCGATGATATTACTTCTCATAATTACGGTCGGTTGTACCAAAAACACCGACGAAAATTCTCAGGTTGTTAGCTCTCCAATGAGCATTCCGGCTATATTTCAGCGGAGTGGTGAACTAGCCACCGCAGTTGAATGGCCCAAAACGCTTGAAAAAGTCGAAGAACTTAAAAAGATAATCAGCGAGAACCCCAACGACGTAAAACCACGCTTGCAGATAGCCACCATTTATATGGCAGAGGCCCGGATTACGGGTGAGCACCCTTACTATTATCCAGCTGTGTTGAAAATTCTGGATGGTGTACTTAGTATTGACCCTCAGAACTTCGAAGCCACTACCTTTAAAGCATCGGTAAAGATGTCACAGCATCAGTTTTCAGAAGCACGTGACCTTGCTACCAAAGCAATGAAGATTAATCCTGCTAATGCCTATGTATATGGAGTGTTAGTAGATGCTAACGTCGAATTGGGGAAATATGAAGAAGCCGTGGCTATGTCTGATAAAATGCAAGCATTAAAGCCTTCTTTGGAATCTTATTCACGTGCTTCTTATCTACGGGAAATTTACGGAAACTACCCAAGTTCTATTGAAGCTATGAAGCTAGCAGTCCAGGCCGGACTACCCGGCTCTGAGCCCTACTGCTGGAGCAAGAATACCTTGGCACATTTGTACGAAACTACCGGTCAGCTGGATAAGGCTGAGCAAGAATATGCGGGGATACTGGCCATCCGGCCTAGTTATGCTTTTGCATTGGGTGGACAGGCTCGTATTCACAAGAAAAGGAAGAATTATGATAAAGCACTTGAACTACTCGATAAAGCTTCTGCTATTATGCCTGAGTTTTCTTTTCACGAAGAAATGGCAGATATATATACGCTACAAGGTAAGCCAGAAAAAGCAACTCAGAAATATGCTGAGGTAGTCACGATGCTGGACGAAGATGCACAATCAGGACATTTGGTTGATCTTGAACTTTGTAAGTTGTATTTAAAAATGGATCAACAGGATACGGCATTAAAGTACGGTCAGATAGAATATTCGCGTCGGCCAGATAATATTGACGTAAATCATGCCTTAGCCGCAGTGTATTACCAAAAGAAGGATTTTAAGAAAGCCTTCGAGTACATTCAGGTAGCCATGCGCACAGGTAGTAAAGATCTTGAATTACAGCGTCAGGCAAGTGAAATTAACCTGGCAATGAATGAGCCGGAAAATAATAAGGAACTAGCTAATGTCAAGAAGATAAATACCCCAGCTTCTTTGTAAGGCTTTTATTAATTACCAAATTCTCGAAAGGCTGATTTCAGAGGCTTTTGAAAGCTACTTTTTTGTCCTATTCTGGATAAGAAAGTAGCTTTTTATGATTAAAGTTTTACAGGTTCCTGAAATACTATCATTTTAAATTCACACATCAAAAATGTATATTTGTAGACAAGCATTTATCATCTCGTTTCTTTGAATCCACTATTCAACATACAGCGGGCACGATTCGCCTTCCTCCGTAGCATGAGCTCGCATGTTCCGGGTATGTAGTGTTTTTTCTCTTTTTCTAATTTTTAATCGATTGTATGCTTCTTCTTTCTGTGGTGAGAGAGTTTATACGCCATATCCATGTAGCCTTTAATCCATTCGTTATAAAGGGGCTTCCACCCCGATGATAGTATTCCTCATGAAGAAAATAGTAGTTTTTGGTATGGGTAAAGTTGGCTCGTTGGTGGGTACTTTACTTAGCAAACAATTTAAAGTAACAGGGTTTGATAAGAATCAGCCGGCCGCTAAACTGCCTTTTCCGGTTGTAAAGGGTGATGTGGCAGATGCATCTTTACTTGAAGAAACCTTGGGTGGCTTTGATGCTGTAGTTTCCTGCATGCCCTATAACCTGAATCTCCCCATTGCCAGGCTGGCATACAAATTAGGCATACATTATTTCGACCTTACCGAAGATGTGCCTACTACTACTGCTATCAGAGAAATGGCGAAGGATAGTAAAGGTGTGATGGCTCCTCAGTGTGGCCTGGCACCCGGTTTTATTGGGATTGTAGGTGCTGATCTGGCATCCAAATTTACCCGACTCCGGGATATTGAGCTTCGGGTGGGAGCATTGCCCCGCTACCCGAACGGATTGATGGGGTACTCGTTTACGTGGTCGCCGGCTGGGGTAATTAATGAATATATTAACGATGCCGAAGTAATCCAAAATGGGGTAAGAAAAACGGTTTCTTCTCTGGATGGTATCGAAGTAATTAATATCGAAGGCCAGGAGTTTGAGGCTTTTACAACCTCCGGAGGCCTGGGTACTATGTGTGAAACCTACGAAGGGAAGGTGGATACCCTGAACTATAAAACGATCCGTTATCCCGGTCACGCGAAGTTGATGCGCTTTATGCTCTATGAATTAATCCTCAAAAATAAGCGGGAGTTGATTGAGCAAATACTAACCGAGGCAAAACCTCCGGTGCAGGAAGATGTTGTGTACGTATATGCCGTAGTGGAAGGCTGGAAGGGCGATCATCTGGAACGTGAAGAGTTTTATAAAGCCTACCACCCAATCGAAATAGATGGACAACATTGGCGGGCCATTTCCTGGACGACGGCTGCTTCCATCGCTGCCGTAGTGGAAATGGTAGCTAATGGTAGTTTACCCAATACAGGATTTATTAAGCAGGAGGATATTCCGCTAGATCAGTTCTTGAAAACTGTCAACGGTTCTTTCTACGAAAATAATGGTTGACTACAAGATCAACCGTCGCCCAGCGGTGTGACAGCAGAGCATATTTCCGGACAAGACCTAAGCCAATTCCTCCATTTTGTCTATAATCATAATTAAACATGCATACTTTTCTTTCTGAACTTTCAATAGAATTATCCAATGCGGGCCTGAGCACCGGGCAGCATCAATGGGAGGGGCAGGGCAGTACCCTGGACTCCTTTTCTCCGGTAGATGGTACCCTCATTGGTACCACGAGGGAAGCCTCACGCGAAGACTACGACCGGGTATTAGAAGTAGCCGAACTGGCGTTTAAGGAATGGCGTCAGAAGCCGGCACCACAGCGTGGTGAAATCGTTCGTCAGATGGGAGAGCAATTTCGTTTCCATAAACAAGCCCTGGGCGAGTTGGTCAGTTACGAAATGGGTAAAAGCTTACAAGAAGGCCTTGGCGAGGTACAGGAAGTAATTGATATCTGTGATTTCGCGGTAGGACTTTCGCGGCAGCTGTACGGTCTGACCATGCATAGCGAGCGTCCTGCTCACCGTATGTACGAGCAATGGCATCCGATGGGAGTGGTGGGTATCATCTCTGCTTTTAATTTCCCGGTAGCGGTGTGGTCATGGAATGCGATGATTGCGTGGGTGTGCGGGGACGTATGTGTCTGGAAACCTTCGGAGAAAACCCCATTGACTGGTATAGCCTGTCAGAATATTATCCGCGATGTGCTTAAAAAGAATAACGTTCCGGAAGGAGTTTCTTCTTTAGTAATGGGAGGTAGAGCTGTTGGTGAATGGATCGCCGATGATCGCCGTATTAACCTTGTATCTGCTACCGGCAGTACACGGATGGGTAAGTCAGTAGCCAAGGCAGTTGGGCGTAGACTGGGGCGGAGCCTGCTTGAATTAGGGGGAAATAACGCCATTATCATTACCCCTAATGCAGACATGACAGTAGCCATTCCGGCGGTAGTATTTGGGGCAGTGGGCACGGCTGGTCAGCGCTGTACCAGCACGCGTCGGCTTATCATCCACGAAAGTGTCTATGAAGAGATGAAGCAACGTTTGCAAAAAGCATATACTCAGCTCCGAATCGGCGATCCACTGGATTATACCCAGCACGTAGGCCCTGTGATTGATACTAATGCAGTTGCTAATTACCTGGCTGCGGTAGAGTCAGTAAAAAAGAAGGGGGGGAGCTTTGTGGTAGAACCTAAGGTACTTTCAGGTGAGGGGTACAATTCCGGCTGCTATGTGCAGCCCTGTGTGGCCGAAGTTGAAAATCATTGGGACATCGTGCAACACGAGACCTTTGCGCCTATCCTGTACATGATGAAATATACCACCTTAGAGGAAGCAGTTGAGATGCAGAACGGAGTGCCTCAAGGGCTCTCGTCGGCTATATTTACGTTAAATATGCGAGAAGCGGAGCAATTCTTATCGGTAGGAGGTAGCGACTGCGGGATTGCGAACGTCAACATTGGTACCTCAGGGGCAGAGATCGGCGGAGCCTTTGGCGGTGAAAAAGAAACCGGTGGTGGACGAGAGTCAGGCTCGGATGCCTGGAAAGCATACATGCGGAGGCAGACTAATACTATCAACTATGGTTTTGCCTTGCCCTTAGCCCAGGGAATTACGTTTGAACTCTGAGTTTTGGAATAGTGACTTGAACGTAAATGGGGTGTTGGATTCAGATCCAACACCCCATTTACTTATTTTACCTTCAACATAAATCAAGCTTTTGATTCTTCTGCCGGACTTTCGGCTTCTGTTTCATCACCCGTTTCAGAGATTACATTTTCAGTTTTTGTTTTCTCTTCCAGAGCTTTCTTCACTGTTTCATCATGGAGAGCCGCTTCTTCGCGTGAGCGACGATTTACGTAAGCCTGATAATTTGTTTCCTTTTCATAAGGGCGCTTTCCAATCAGAATTTCCAAATCGCCTTGGAATAAAATCTCTTTTTCGAGTAGCTTCCGAGCAATAATTTCTAACTCTTCACGCTTTTCTGTTAGTAGGTTTATTACGCGTTGGTAGGCTTTATCTACCAAAAGACGTACTTCGTGATCAATTTTTTCGGCAGTAGCTTCCGAGTATGGCTTGGTGAATGTATAGTCCGACTGCTTTGAATCATAAAATGAAATGTTCCCAATTTTGTCGTTCATACCATACATGGTTACCATGCTGTACGCAACTTTCGTCACGCGTTCGAGATCGCTGAGTGCTCCGGTAGAAATCTTACCAAATACTACATCCTCTGCTGCCCGACCACCCAAGGTCATGCACATTTCATCGAACAATTGCTCGGTACGGTAAAGATACTGCTCACGAGGTAAGTATTGGGCGTACCCTAGGGCAGCAACCCCGCGAGGTACAATCGTTACTTTTACCAAAGGATCTGCGTGTTCCAAGTACCAACCAGCTACTGCGTGGCCAGCTTCGTGGAAAGCTACAATCTCCTTTTCTTCGGGAGAGATCAATTTGTTCTTCTTTTCCAAACCACCGATTACGCGGTCCATCGCATCCTGAAAATCCTGCATAGTAACTTCATCGCGATCACGACGAGCCGCAATCAGGGCAGCCTCATTCGATACGTTGGCAATCTCGGCTCCAGCAAAACCAGGAGTTTGAGCGGCTAGTTTTTGGATATCAACGTCTTGTGAGATTTTGATAGGCTTCAAATGTACCTTGAAGATGGCTTCGCGACCAATAACATCGGGCTTATCTACTGAAATCTGACGGTCAAAGCGACCTGGACGTAATAGAGCAGAGTCAAGTACATCAGGTCGGTTGGTCGCGGCTATGATAATGATTCCAGAATCGCTACCAAACCCATCCATTTCTACTAAGAGTGAGTTCAGTGTATTTTCCCGCTCGTCGTTAGAGCCGGGCATTCCACCCCGTCCCCGTGAACGTCCTACGGCATCAATCTCATCAATGAAGATGATACAGGGAGACTTCTCCTTGGCTTGCTTAAATAGGTCACGTACACGAGCGGCACCCACACCAACAAACATTTCCACAAAGTCAGAACCTGATAAAGAGAAGAAAGGTACGGCCGCTTCACCGGCAACAGCCTTGGCAAGCAACGTTTTACCAGTACCTGGAGGGCCTATAAGAAGTGCACCTTTGGGTATTTTAGCACCTAATCTTTTAAATTTATCAGGGCTTTTAAGGTAGTCAACGATTTCTTTGATTTCTTCTTTGGCCTCATCAAGTCCGGCTACGTCATTAAACGTAATTTTCACCTTGTTTTCAGCGTCAAAAAGAGTTGCTTTTGATCGACCAATGTTGAAAATTTGTCCACCCGGGCCAACTCCACCTGACATTCGACCAAGCAGGAAGTACATCACTAGAATCATGACAATGAAGAAGCCCCATGTGCCAATGAAGCTGGTCCAGTCGTTTCGGGTATCAATTTTGTACTCCACCTTATCACCATCTGGTACTTTCTCCTGCATGTGTTCAAGGTCTTCCTTGAAAGTTTCTGCGGAAGTTACCTGAAACTGATAGTGAGGACCGGCTTCACCTCCGAAATAGTTATTTTCTTTCGTGATTACCTGATACTTATCTCTTCTAAGAGCTTCGGGATTCAAGGTAACCTCTACTGACTTGTCGTTTACAATAGTAACGCGGGCTACTTCTCCATCAGTTACCATTTTCTCAAAGCGTTTTTGAGTAATTTCACGGACGGAGGAAGAGCGGTTTAAGTATGTAATCCCAAGTATCGTCGCAATCAGAGCTGCAATAATCCAGCCCTGATAGCCACGTTGTGGACTCTTTGGATTCAAAGGATTTCTTTTGTTATCGTTTTCTGACATTATAATTTAAACATTAGTACAAGTTTGTTTTTAAAACGAATTCTACGCGCTTAATGTTCACGGGAACCAATCAGGCTACTGTTTCTTCTACTACTGTAAGGTCTCCATCTCCCCATAGTTCTTCAAGATCATAGTATTTGCGACGATCCCTTTGAAATACATGGACTACCACGTCCACGTAATCAATCAAGATCCATTCGCGGTTTGCTTTTCCTTCTTTGTGCCAAGGGTTTTCATCGATAGCCTTGTGAACTTCATGTTCAACCGAATCAGCTATTGCGTCAATTTGGGTATCAGATGTACCCGAACAAATAACAAAATAATCAGCGACGGCATTTTTTACGTTACGAAGATCGAGAATAGCAACTTCCTGCCCTTTCTTTTCAATCATTCCTTTCACTACAAGTTGGCAGAGGTCTTGTGAAGATACTTCTTTATTTTTGCGTTGTTTCATGCGTTAGTGTTACCAGTGAAAGAGGAAATAGTGCGTGGCAGCTTTTCCCATTTATAAAAGTAAAAAATAAACCCAAAAAAGTGTACGACTCCTGTCCCAAAACCCTTTTTCTGGGTAAAAAGATTGTTTATCTGCCAAGTTGTCATTCTACCAACGACATAGCGGCTGAATTAGTGCGCAACAATCGCTTTTCGGAAGGGGTGGTTGTCATTACCGACGAGCAGACCGCCGGTCGTGGACAGCGGGGTACGCAATGGGTAACCTCTACGGGAAAGAACTTTACGCTTTCTATCGTACTCACTCCTACATTTCTGGCAATTAAGGAACAGTTTCTCCTAAGCGAGGCCGTGGCTCTGGGGGTCCGGAAATACATTTCTATTTATACAGAAAAATCAGAAATTAAATGGCCAAATGATCTGTACGTCAATAATTTAAAGATTGGTGGTATTCTGATTGAAAATGCTATTCAAGGTGCCCGGATAGCGCATTCGGTGGTAGGTATTGGGCTTAATATCAATCAGACGCACTTTGAGGTTCCAAGAGCAACTTCGTTGTCCCTGGTTTCGGGACAGGAATTTACACTTGTCCATGAGTTACCTATTTTGTTACAGTCAATCGAAGCCCAGTACCTAAGGCTCAGAAATGGCCACGATAATGATATCCAAATAGAATACTTAGGAAACCTACTCGGCTACCAGAAAAACCGAAAATACCGGTCCGGGCAGATAACGTTTGATGGGGTTATTCAGGACATAGCTACCTCAGGCCAGCTACGTATACAGCTTGCTGATGGAACTATTCAGGAATTTGGGATGAAAGAGGTAGAATGGATTTGGGATCACTGACGGCGCGAAAACCCAAGGAATACCATACTAATGGCACAAATACCTAGCCCCAGTGATTCACGAGCCAGTTCGATGTTCAGGCTTTTCATTTCCATGTTGCCAAAAAAGATACCTTCAAACTCAGGAGGCCAAAGGTAAATACCTCCAATAACGTATGCTACTGCTAGTACGTAGAATACCACCGAAGGCCAAAGTTCTTTGTAGGCCATATAGCAGGCTAAGGCCGCAAACGAGTACACGGAGATCCATATTTCTGGATCAGGATCATTGAATTGGAAGTAAGAAAAAAGAAGAAATACTAAACCGAGTAAGATAGTTATTGGCTTCATGAGGAACACTTGGGATTGGTTAATTCTTCTTTAAAAAGTTGATTGTAAAGAAAAGTTAATTATCCGATTAATCAAAAACGAGCGGGGCGAAAGGATTATAATCCTTTCGCCCCGCTCGTTTTTCTAATGTTTTGTTACTTCTGCTTCACGATTTTATGAGTTTTACGTCCGTTGGGAGTAGTGAGTGTGCAAATGTAAACTCCTTCGGGCAGGGTATCTGATTCGAAAGTAATACGGTGAGTGCCCCCCTCTTGTACCTTATCGGATAGTAAGCGGGATATCACCGTTCCACGCACATCGAGTATGTTGATACTTACCATTGCATTTTCAGGAATAGTATACTCTATAAGAGTATTTTGAGCGAAGGGATTTGGGTATGATCCTAAGCTAAACACGTTTTCTTCCCAGGTAGCGAGTTTCATTTCAATAGGGGAACACGCTGCTATGGATGCTTCAAAGACAGTGCCGGGCTTTACTTCAAAACCGGGATTAAGCGTGACAGATTTACCAGCTCGGTAGGCAATATCGCCAGATTGAATACTATTGGAGGCTATGAGGTGTTCACTGGCTTGCTCTACTATTTTTGTACCGGTAAGCGGAGCCGTCAGGGTTACTGTTGTGGGACAGCTATCTTGGGCTTGTACATTGGGAGTACAAAAAGCGGCAGCACTAAGGAGTAGTATGGAAAATAGCTTCATAATGTATGATTAGTAGTGAATAGACAAACTTTCATTTGATGTGAATTGTAATCAAATATAAGTACTAAGCTCCATAATAGCTATTTCTTAACAAGCTATTGAGGTTGAAACTTATCAAGTGGATGAATTTTACAACAAACCGAATCTATTACTGGTAATGGATTATATGGGTTGATTTCGCTATATTGGTGTCATGCTACATACTCAT
>JBDNFP010000029.1:0-8024 GCA_041689775.1 Spirosomataceae bacterium | reverse complement strand
GTGGTGGGTTTCTGGCAAGACCCGGCCGTGGTGGGGCAGATTGGAGCGTGGAGTCGGGTAGTCGTCGCGGCTTTTGAACTAAAAACAATGAAGGTAGTGCGCTTCGGCGACAACATGCGGCAAGTGGCCGTGACCGAAGGGGATAAGGTAGCCGCCGAAATGACCTTCGGTATGTCGGTCAATACCCACGGAATCGGCGATTTGGTGGCGGTGATCAATCAGGTAACTGACGCCGAAATTGACCGCTTGGTAGCCGAGTACGCCGACTGCTATACTCTGATGGACACGCTGCTGAAAGGTGGTCGTCAGCATGGTTCGTTGCGAGAGGCGGCCAAGATAGAGTTGGGCATGCGGGCCTTTTTGCAAGAGGGTAACTTTACTGCCTATACCGATACCTTCGAAGACTTACACGGTATGGCGCAACTACCCGGTATTGCCTCCCAGCGGCTCATGGCCGAAGGGTATGGTTTTGGTGGGGAGGGCGACTGGAAGACCGCCGCCCTAGTGCGCACCATGAAAGTGATGGCGGCCGGACTACCCGGAGGTAATTCTTTTATGGAAGACTATACCTACCATTTCGACCCCGCCAATCCGCTGGTACTGGGCTCTCACATGCTGGAAATCTGCCCTAGTATTGCTCAGGGCAAACCTACCTGCGAGATCCACCCGTTGGGTATTGGCGGTAAGGCCGACCCGGTGCGGCTGGTATTCAACGCCCCGGCGGGTCCGGCCATCAACGTTTCGCTGGTGGATATGGGTAATCGGTTCCGGCTGTTGGTTAATGAAGTGGAGGCAGTGGAAGTCACCGAAGCACTCCCCAAATTACCCGTTGCCAGGGCGCTTTGGAAACCCATGCCCGACCTAGCGACGGGCTGCGCGGCCTGGATTCTGGCCGGAGGGGCCCACCATACCGTATACAGCCAAAACCTGTCTACCGCTCAGATTGAAGATTTTGCCGAACTATTCAACGTCGAACTAGTGGTGATTGACAAAAGTACCACCCTGCGGCAGCTAAAAAATGAATTGCGCTGGAATGAGGTGGCTTATAGGTGTTAGGTTGTTAGGCGTTAGGTTATTAGCTATTAAATAAGCTAATGGCTAGTAGCTATCGGCTAACGGCTTTTTTTAGTTCACAAGTGGTCAACCTATTTTGGGCGATGACAAGAAAGCTAATGGCTAGTAGCTATCGGCTAACGGCTTTTTTTAGTTCACAAGTGGTCAACCTATTTTAGGCGATGACAAGAAAGCTAATGGCTAGTAGCTGTTGGCTATCAGCTTTTTTTAGTTCTCAACCGGTCAACCTATTTTAGGCAATGACAAGAAAGCTAATGGCTAGCAGCTATTGGCTAACAGCTTTTTTAGGCAATCACAAAAAACCTACTACCTAACAACCTACTACCTAATAACCCATGTACAAATCCCTAAAAGAAGAATGCTACGAAGCCAATATGCAGCTCCCCAAACTAGGTTTGGTGCTGTTTACGTTTGGAAATGTAAGTGCCGTGGACCGCGACCGGGCGGTATTTGCCATCAAACCCAGCGGAGTTGCCTACGACAAGTTACGGCCTGCTGACATCGTGATTTGTGATTACGAAGCCAAAGTCGTGGAAGGTACTATGCGCCCTTCTTCGGATACCAAAACCCACGCTTTTCTGTATAAGGTTTGGGAAACAATTGGTGGAATATCACACACGCACAGTACCCATGCCGTGGCTTGGGCGCAGGCCGGGCTAGATATTCCGATCTTTGGTACTACCCATGCTGATCACACGCACCGCGATGTTCCTTGCGCCCCGGTACTAACCGACGAAATGATTCTGGGAGATTACGAACACCAAACGGGGCATCAGATTGTGAATGCTTTTGCAACGAAAGGGCTGAGCTATGCCGAAACCGAAATGGTGTTACTACAAAATCACGGGCCCTTTACCTGGGGAAAAGATGCCGAAAAGGCGGTGTATAATTCGGCGGTGCTGGAAGAACTCGCCCGCATGGCCTATCTGACCTTGCAAATAAACCCCGATACGCCCCGGATGAAGGACACGCTACGACAAAAACATTACGAACGAAAGCACGGCAAGGATGCCTACTACGGGCAAGGGTGCTAAAACTTAGGACACGGTAGCTCTTCCCACCGTTGCTCGACGAAGCCGAGCGAAGGCCAGAAACTCGCTGTTACTACCAGTTATTTCCTGATTAGTCAAGAAATATAGCTACGCCCAATCTTATTTTAGTACTTGTATTAGCATCAAATTTTTGACTATCTGTAAGTCGGCGATTATAGGTAAGTTCAGCAGCGATACTTTTGGAGAAAAAATAGCTGATCCCGACCGCACCATTAGCAATAAATTGATTCGATAATTTAAATTCAGGTAATCCACTGATCTCTCCCCGTGAACCTTGAAAGCTGTATCCGGTTGAAAACTGAAGCAATGGTTTTACCTTCAATGATGTTATGTAGTAACGACCGAACAATTCAGGAGCCCATGTGACGATTTTATACGTAGGGACTACATACGAAGTATTTGCCTTCAAGGCTTGGGAGACTTTACCATAAGATAACTGGACTCCGGCCACAAATCTATTGGCAACAAAGTACCCACCCTGGGTAGTAACCGACCACGAACCAGTACTGAAATCAGAAGAGTTACTGTAAGTTCCTATCCCATTTAATCCTACATATCTACTTCCTTTTTGTAAGTAGCCCGTCATAGGCTTATCAGGAACCTTACCAGAGAAATCGAAGGTGTTGATCTGGGCTGACGCTTTTTGATTAAGCAGCAAAAATACCATCAGGTGAAGGTACATAATAGCCCTAAGGCCAAATACAAGATTGCAAGGGGTTTTCATACAGAATGTTTGTCGAGGTTCTAAAATTTGATAGAATAACTAATGTAAGGCAATACGGAGAACAATGAATACTGTCTTATGTTGGTTGCACTAGGTTTAAAATCCGGCCCACCGTACGTAGTGTTAACTTCCAGAAAAAAGGGATTTTTTCGATTGTAAGCATTGTAAACCCCGAAGTTAAATTCGGCATTTCTGCCTCTCTTTGTTTTTAGAAAGCGGGTAGCTCCCACATCCAGACGATGGTACTCGGGCATTCTGCCGCCATTTCGTGTACTATAAATAAACCTTGGACTGAAAGAACCATCGGTTAATATAGCGGCATCTGGCAACGTGACCGCATGGCCGGTTTGGTAAACGAAAGTGCCACTAAGTCGCCACTTGGTTTTTAATGAATAGCTACCCGTTATAGATAGCATATGACGGCGGTCATATGTAGCTGGGTACCATTTTCCCTGATTGATTTCGTCAAATTTTATTTCACTTCTTGAGAGCGTGTACGACGCCCAGCCATTAAACTTACCGGCCGTTTTGTTTACCATCAACTCGATACCCTTTGCACGACCAACTCCACCCTTGACCACGATCTCATCCCATGAATCCGCAAGCAGCCCCGTAAAGTTGGTCCCATCAGGGTAATCAATCAAATTCTTCATGGATTTTGCGTAGGCCTCTAATGAAATATCCAGTCGGGCTTTGGGCAGCGTCTTGAAAAGCCCAACGGTCGTCTGTCTCGCTCTGGATGGTACAACATCTTTAACGGAAGGAAGCCAGGCATCATAACCAAACCCGAATCCATTATTGGTGAGTAAGTGCAAGTATTGGTTCATGATCGAATACCCACCTTTTGCTACAAAATGGTGGGGTAATGACCAGGAAAGCCCTAGTCGAGGTTCGGGGTTTAGGTAGCTCTGCTCGCTAGTGCTATACGTGCTATACCTGATCCCGGTATTTAGATAGAGCTTATTAGTCAACGAATAATCCCCATCAAGGTAGGCATCAATCCGAGTTGCCATAAGTCGATTGTCGTAACTGTCCCCGACTAGTGGGGGGGCGTTCTGTCCGGTATAATTGGTTTTTCTGGAAAATGGCCTAAAAACCTGCCTTGTCAGGTCTATTCCGGCTTTTAGACTGAGGAAGCTCACGGGGAAATAATCTACCTGAAACTTTGTGCCGTAATCAGTTACCCCGGCATTGATGTAGCGGTAGCTGTTAGATTTTTGTTCAGTCCCCAAATCGGACTCAACCATATCCATGGCAAATAAGCTATTGTAGGTTGAATACAGAAAGGCTAATCGGGCAAAAACCTTGGGGCTCAGAATTTTGCTATACCGAATCGTTCCGGTAGTATTTCCCCATTCATTTCTTAGGATTGTTTCGGCTTGTAGGTCTTCCGTGGCTACCCAGGTAGTATACCGAAATCGATCATACCCTGTGTAAAAGCTCACAAAGAGATGGTCTTTTTTGGATACCTGATAATTTAGCTTGGCGTTTAGATCATAAAATCGATAGGCATATTCCTCGCCATATCCTTCATCAGGACGTTTTTTACCGAGCAGAGATGTTAACCCCAGGGTCGATATTCGGCCCGATACTATAAACGAAGCCTTATTTTTAATAATTGGCCCTTCAAGGGTTAAATTTTGATTGATCAATCCAATGCTTGCTTCTCCTCCAAACTTTTGGTTATTTCCGTCTCGCATAGTCAAGTCAATCACCGAGGCAAGGCGGCCTCCATAGCGCGCCGGAAAAGCCCCTTTGTACATGTCGACCGATTTTAGCGAGTTTGGATTAAAAACAGAGAAAAAACCACCCAAATGAGTGGCATTATATACTGGCACTTCATCAAGCAGAATTAGATTTTGATCAGGAGTGCCTCCCCGTACATAGATCCCGGCACTCCCTTCCATACCACTTGCAACGCCGGGCGTCAGACTAAGGGCTTTCATTACATCCACCTCGCCCAATAAGGAAGGAATAGCCTTGATACGTGAGATTGGCAACGAGATATGCCCCAGGGCACGAGTTGTTGAGTTATCATCTCGAATGGTTACCTCTTCGAGGTTTTTATGAGGGGATAATCGAATATCAAGAGGAAACACTTGTACCTCCAAATCCTTAGTAGACAAATCCAGAGTCTGATAACCTACATAGCTAATACGGAGGAAAGTGGTTGTATTGGGTACGCTCAAACTAAAAAAACCATAGGTATTGGTGCCTACCCCAACGAGCGATAGGCTATCGCGCACCACAGCCCCAATCAATAATTCACCGTTTGAGGCATCGCGAACCGTACCACTAACGACTACCTGTTGAGCGTGCAAACGCTGAGCAAGGAGTAACCCTATCAAGCATATAATCGAAAAGTATTTCATTTCAGTTCGATTATTGTTTCATTAGAAGCAAACAGCAACCCATACCCATTGATGATGTTGGTATAGGCAGCCTGTGGTGGTAACACCAGGTAATCCAGCCCTTCGGGTTGTTTACTTTCTATGGTAGCGTAGTCAAACCAATCTTTACTGACAGTGCCAATTCCCATTTCAATTTTCCAAGGTTGTTCGTAAACTAGCTTCTTATCCGGATCGATAATTGCATTTCCAGTTTGAAGAAAAAACTTCAACGGAATTCCTTCTGCTGGCAAGCATCGGCTGGACAATATATAAGTAAAAGCACGATTTTTACCTTCCCCATTTATCGTCCTAATGAGGCAGCCTTCTTCATTAGCTACTACGTTGTCATAGGCTGGCCAAACTTGGGCGTAATTAATTCCTGATCTGTAATAAAAGAGAAAAGAAAGGAGATAAAACGTCTCTTTGGCTTCGGAGCCTTTTCCAAAATAAAGACTTAGGAGGTCTTGTGGTACGGTAGGATTGACTATGCCCGTAACCCCTCTCTTGAGCTCATAACTAATTTCGGGAATTTCGGTATTTGAAGGAATCCGTATTTTTTTAGATGTAGCCTCTTCAAGACCCGGCGCCGTCGCTACCACTATGTAGCTATCGCCTTCTCTGATCAGGCTGTCTGATACATATAGCCCGGCCTGAGTGGATGTTTTTAGTGTAGTATACGGAATACCGTTCCTCAGTATTTCAATAGTACCGTCCTTTACTTCCAAGTCGGCAGGGATCTTCCCCACAGGAAATGATCGGCTCAGTTGAATCCTGAATGATTTGCCTGCTTCTAACTTTCCCCATAGGACAAGCTTCGGCAAAGTTGCAGGCAATTCTAAGGTGAGATCTATGGCTCGGCAGCCGGCTAGCAAGAACAGTAAAGCCAAGAATCGGTACATAAATGATAAAGTAATAAACATCCTACCGAAACACAGGCGACTCTCGGTAGGATGTTGCTTGTTCAAAAAATAGTAGAATTCTCATTTTGGGATCAATATTGATCATTTATGATACATTCTAATCGGCCGCTGTGCGTCTCATTGGTTGCACCAAACCTACAAGAAGAAAATCTTTCATCAAAAAATGTCTAGGTACCCGCCGTCGCTCGGCTCTGTCGAGTGACCCCTATGACGCAGCCCTCCGGGCGGTCTTCAAAAGCACTATTTCTGACAGCGTCCAGAGGACGTAATCATTATCTTTACTCAACAGAGCCGAGCAAAGGCTAAGGAGCTGTGCGAGGGCAGAATTATAGAATTAAATGGCCGGTGGCTCGCTCGATGGAGCAAGTATGGGTGCTCGTAGGGTGCTGTTGGGGAGTAACTAGCCCTTACAAAGGGCTTTTATACGTTGATTTGAGTCTTCCTTAGGAAAACTCAAACCAAAGGGTAGGGCCCGCACCAGCCGGTACGGGCCCTACTCAGTATTAAGGAACTGTTTATGTTTAAGCCTTCTTTGTCCCATCTATAAACAGATAATCGAAGTACCTGGTGTTCCAGAAAGGAATAAAGTTATAAATTAGTTTAGAAGGAGTGATCACAGCTAGTGCCACAAGTCTAAGGCCAGATATCCACGGGTGGTACACCAAGGCATACCCCAAAATAGCTATCGTAAAGGTTCGGGAATCAATCAGTTGTAGCATAGTTAGCGACATCATGATAACAATGGGTGTAAGAATATAGGCGTAAAAAACAACTAAATTATGTAATCTCATCTTTTTAAGTTTTTAAGTGTAAAATTATATTAATGGGCTTTGTTTAATAATAGTAGCATTTGGACTCCTATCTTTAAGAGACTGTCTAAATTTTATAATCTTCGAATCATAATACGGACCATGGCTAGTTGGATCATCGCCTCTGAGACTTTTGGCGACCTCTCATAGTCAACGTTCATCGGTCGCTGATTGGTCAGCCATGCAAATGTTCTTTCTACAATCCAGCGTTTGGGCAAGAGGACGAACATTTTGATTCCAAACGGCTTACGGATAATCTCCAGTAGCCATTTGGAAGTTTTCTTGACCTTCGCCTCAAACTCGCCGATATATCCCCCATCCGCAAAGATGACCTTCAAGCGGGGAAAATTCACCCTTGTCTGGTGTAGGCGGGCAAAAACGAAGCCCGCACCAGGTCGCTCGTCAATGTCGGCCCGGTGAACCACGACGGCAAGCAGTAACCCCATCGTGTCGACGATGATGTGCCTTTTCCTTCCCTTCACTGACTTACCTGCGTCCTAGCCCCTTTGCCCGCCTACTAAGGTCGTTTTCACACTTTGCGAATCTAATATGGCAGCCGAAGGGCTGACCTTCCGACCCTTCTTCAAGCGGACTTTCTCACCCAAGGCATCATTGAGTTCTTGCCAGATGCCTAGCCTTTGGAACTTGCGAAAATAGTAATACACTGTCTTCTAAGGTGGTAAATCATTAGGCATCTGCCGCCAGGGAATACCGCCCTTTACTAGGTAGAACAGCGCATTAAATACTTTTCGCAAATCATGTTTGCGTTTTCGTTAGTCAGCAAGCAGTTCTTGGATAACTCACCGACTCCTCATTTCGGTTGAAATTAAATTTTAGACAGCTTCTAAGATAAATAACTATTAGAATAAAGACTAGTGACCGCAGTTTCTTTCCGTACAAAGTGCAGCAATTCCTGCGGCAAGCCTGGTTTGGCTCAGGCTTACGCAGATCGCTTACGACTGTCAGACAACTGTTTATCAATTGAAGTATGGTTTGCTAAGTGATTATTTGCGCACGCAACTGACCCGGCCAACTATTAAATTCGCATGATTTGC
>JBDNFP010000028.1:0-15622 GCA_041689775.1 Spirosomataceae bacterium | reverse complement strand
CTGGCGGCGGTGGGTCAACTCGTTATATTTTGAATAACGGGCAAGGTTCTCAAAATTAAAACGCCCTTGTCGGCTGAACAACGAATTGAATAATTCAACTAAAAAATCACGCTGCCACTTGTCAGTCTCAGGAAAATTTGTAAATAGTAAGGTGAATATGGTTTCAACGGTATTCATAAGGTCGTAGTCGGTTTGGTTTTGCAACGTAACCCTACGGCCTTTTTCTACATTTTCAAAATATTAACCCAAAATCCTTAACGGAGTATTGTAAACTACGATCAATAATTAACTAAAAGAATGAAGAGACCCATAACGCGCTTAGGTTACTTAGTATTTTGGATGCTGGTTAGCCTAAGTTCTTTCGCCCAAGAAGGTGATAAATCAAACTATGATGCACACGTTCTGTTTCACCCGTTGTTCAATTTCCAGCCCGGTAGTGAATACCGAACCGGCGGCGGTGCTCCGGGACCTCGTTACTGGCAGAATCGGGCAGATTATAAAATAAATATTACCCTTGATGAAGCCAACGGAACACTAGGGGGTGATGTTGAAATAACCTACAAGAATAATAGTCCGGAAACCTTGGAGTTTATTTGGCTTCAACTGGACCAAAATGCCTTTAATGATGATTCACGAGGCGGTAAAACCACCCCCATTTCGGGAGGACGCTTTGGCAATACCGGCTTCGAAGGAGGTAATGCTATATCGTTCGTAACGATCCAACAAGGAAAAGGTAAAGCGGTGAACGCCTCTTACCTCGTGAATGATACACGGATGCAGGTGCGGCTTTCCGAACCATTAAGGGCCAACGGTGAGGTTCTGAAAATCAAGATCGGCTATTCATTCAAAATACCCGAGTACGGTTCGGACCGCATGGGTACCCTCCAAACCAAAAACGGGATGATCTATGAGGTAGCCCAGTGGTACCCACGCATGTGCGTATTTGATGATATTGAAGGATGGAATACCCTGCCGTATTTGGGCGCAGGAGAGTTTTACCTTGAATACGGTGATTTTGAATATGCAGTAACGGTCCCCTGGGATCATATCGTGGTCGGGTCTGGAGAGTTGCTAAATCCCAAGGATGTACTGACAAAAACTCAGATTAACCGCTTGGAGCAGGCTTCTAAGAGTGATCAGACCGTAATGGTGCGGACCGCTGAGGAGGTAACAAGTGCTGACTCGCGGCCTAAAAACTCAGGAACGCTCACGTGGAGGTTCCGTTGCGTTGAATCCAGAGATATTGCATGGGCTACCTCGAAAGCCTTTGTGTGGGATGCCGCCCGTATCAATCTCCCTAGTGGAAAAACAGCTCTGGCGCAGTCGGCTTATCCGGCAGAAGATGGCGATTCCAATGGCTGGGGTCGTTCCACTGAATATGTCAAAGGATGTATTGAGTTCTACTCTAACTATGTGTACGAGTATTCTTACCCCGTAGCAACCAACGTGGCTGGTATTGTAGGGGGGATGGAGTATCCAGGAATTGTTTTTTGCGCTCATGGAGATCGAGGAGAGAGCCTTTGGGGCGTTACTGACCACGAGTTTGGGCATAACTGGTTCCCGATGATTGTGGGTAGTAATGAGCGTAAATACGCCTGGATGGACGAAGGGTTCAATACTTTCATCAATGCCCTTTCGACGGATGCCTTCAACAACGGAGAGTATAAAAGTAATCAAATGGATGATCAGCATCGGCTAGCTCCGGTACTATTCCGAAAGGACGCCGACCCGATTATGACAATTCCGGACGTTGTACAGACCAAAAATCTTGGCTTTGAAGCTTATTACAAACCTGCCATCGGCCTAAAAATGCTACGTGAGCAGGTTTTAGGGAAAGACCGGTTTGACTATGCGTTCCGCCAGTATGTGGAGCGCTGGGCCTTTAAACATCCTACGCCTTACGATTTCTTCCGTACCATGGAGGATGCCAGCGGTGAAGATCTTGGGTGGTTTTGGAAAGGCTGGTTTTTTGAAAACTATAAGCTGGATCAAAGCGTTAAAGATGTAGTTTATGTTGAACAAAATCCCCAAAAAGGATCAATAATAACGATTGAAAATCTTGATCAATGGGCAATGCCTGCTACCATAGAGGTGGAAGAAGCCAATGGTAAAAAAACACGCGTGGAGTTACCCGTTGAAGTTTGGCAACGTGGTGGTAGCTGGACATTCCGTGCTGCAACGGAGCAGCCGATCCGTCGCGTACAGATCGATCCAGACAATCAATTACCAGATATTAATCCGTCTAATAATAGTTGGCGGCCAGTTCGTTACACATCGCCAGTGTCAAACTGACTAGGTTTCCATAAGGAAATAATGTAGATGCCGCCCGGCTGTTCCCGTGTCATTGCAGACGGGTACAGTTGGGCGGCATCTTTGTATACAGGTGAATAGTAATTAATAGGTAGTTTTTGCAAATTGTAGCCTTCCGATTGGGACCGATATGAAATTGATTTTTGTGCTTATTCTTGCGATAATTTTTGTAACAAGCCCTTTGGTAACCGAAGCGCAGAGTAAGATATTTGGTTTTCACCTGATGCAGAAACGGCGTAATCTACGGATACCTTTTGAGTTTCACTCTAACCTGATCATTGTACCGGCGCTGATTAATGATTCAGATACGCTGTATCTTATCCTGGATACTGGAGTTAGCACTACCATCATTACAGACCCAACGCTCCTGAAATATACCAATACGGAGTACGTGCGAAATATCGAGTTGGAAGGAGTTGGAAAAGATAGTAGTCTGAAAGCCATTGTCAGTATTGGGAATACTCTTCGGGTTGGGTATGCCCGAACCTACAACCATAACTTGGTAATACTGGAAAAGGACATTCTTAATTTATCAGAATTGATTGGCTCGCCTATCCATGGCCTGATTGGCTATGAGCTATTCGATAGGTTTGTAATTACTATTGATTTTCGGAAACGGGAAATACATTTACGACTGCCGAAAGATTATAAATACCGACGAAGGGATGGAGAAAAGATACCACTCGAAGTAATTGATAAAAAGCCTTTCGTAAATAATGTTTTTATAAAAGAAGCAAATCAAGAGCAAAAGGTAAAGCTCCTACTGGATACTGGTGCCGGACATGCCATAATGCTGAATAGCTACGCCACAACGATACCCAAACCTGACACAACAATCAACGTCCAATTGGGTATTGGTCTTTCTGGTAAAATCAGCGGGCACTTAGGGCGCCTTGACCAGGTCAAAGTAGGGCGGTACTCTTTACCGGAGGTACTGGCGTCATTTCCCGATAGTGCCTCTTTTGGAATGAAGTTCAGGGAGTCAGACGGTAGGCAGGGAAATATTGGGGGTGAGCTACTTCGACGCTTTAAGGTGACTATCAACTACGCAGAAGAATTTATGACCCTAAGGCCGATAAAAAGCGCTATGAAGGAGTCGTTCGAGCACGATATGAGCGGAATGGATTTAAGGGCCAAGGGAGTTAACTATAATGAGTACTATATAGATCGTATCATTGATGATTCACCAGCTGAAGAAGCGGGCTTACAAAAAGACGATCGTCTGATGTTTATAAATAACATACCGGCCGGTGAGCTGAATATGACAGAGATTTATAAACTGTTACAACGTAAGGAAGGTAAGGAGATCAACCTTGTCATACGAAGAGGTGGCCGATTGATCTTTACCAGTATAGTGCTGAAACGAATTATATAAGTACCGACGGGCTACGCTTCAATAAGCATAGCACCATAAGAATAGCCTCCGCCAAATACCGTTATCACGATCCGCTGTCCTTTTTCGAAACGCTTCATATTTTCGGATAGAGCAATGGAGCATCCGGCACACCCAGTGTTGCCCAGACGTTGTATATTGGATAGAAGCTTCTCCTCGGGTATTCCCAAGGTACCGATTACATTCAGACTGATACGGTGGTTGGCCTGGTGAGGAATCAGATAGTCGATATCCGAAATCGTTAGACCACAGGCTTGTAGTACCTGTTGGCTCACTTTGGGCATATAAGTACATGCATTCTGAAATACATCTCTTCCGAAAGGCATAACTACTCCTCGGTCATTAGGTCGCAATACAACCGCCTCGGTAGCTTTACCACTGGTGGCGGCTCCTCCCGTTATGAGTTTACGAATAAAAAGGTCAGAATCTGTCTGACGTTCTTTGGAAATTAACAGCGCCGATGCTCCGTCACCCCATAGGTGGCCGGAAATAGTATCGCGCTCATTATAGTAGGCCGTGTTATGGTCAGATACGACCACAAGTGCCCGTGAGGCTTTGTTCATGGCGAAGTATCCTTCCACAATCTCAATGGAGTTAAGAAGAGAAGAGCAGGCTGATGAAACGGATACAACGGGTATATCAGGTATTTGAATATGGTGCTGAACCGCGTGGGCGAGGGTCACGATGGTATCGTAGGGAGTATAAGTGGCTCCCACAATGAGGTCGATCTCATTTTTGCTGTATGGGATGGTCTCGAGTAGCGCATTGACCGCTTCAATAGCCATTGTATTGGTGTTTTCATCGGGCCCGGCTTTGCGTCGTTCGCTTATACCCGTACGCTCTACTATCCACTCGCTGGATAGGTTATTCAGTTCAGTAAAATATTCATTACCAACTATTTCACTAGGTAAGTAATGACTAACCCTATTTATATACATAATTAAATTTGAAGCTTTTCGAAACGACTACTACGAATATGCCCGAAAGTTAAATATTTCGTAGAAAGTGTAGTACTAAATATTTGAACAATTCAACATAATAGTTAAATATTTATGTAAATATCTCAATATCCCAACGGTTTTCAATTTACAGAGAGACTATTTTGATCAGGTCTTCATAATAGCCTAACAAAATTGTTTCCTCGTTTATCCAATTGTATTGCTTTTCAACCGCTTCTCGTCCTCGGTTTCCCATGAGTGTGCGCTCTTTGGTGTGCTCGATAAGCCAAGCTAAGGCGTTGGCTACTGCGGGGGCATCATATGGGGAAACGCACAGGCCACAGTTGTGAGTTTCTATTACCCCCTTATAGAGTGGAAAATCGGAAGTAACGACCGGTAACTTTAAAGCCATATATTCAAAAATCTTGGTGGTGTAGGACTCAGGGTAATCGCCGACTGGTTTTAATAGCGCAATGCCCGCCGTAGCGCGCTGAGCGTACTGGATGGCAACTCGTTGATCGGTGTAGCCGTAGAAGGTTAAATGAGGTCGTACAAGCTCGAAATCGGGCAGAGCCTGCGCTTCTTTCCAGTCAAATTGTATAGGTCCAAACAAGTGCACCTGAAAATCGGAGTATGTTTGCCGAAGAATAGCCAAGGCTGCCACCAAGGTATCAAACGCCCGTTCCATAGAAATGACCCCACTATAAAAAAAGACGGGTACGGTTGGTGATGGCGAAGCGGAGTTTATCAGACTATCCAGGAAAGAAACCGAAGCGTAGTTATGGACAATAGCGTGCGGATGAGCCAGAGATTTATACTCCGTTTGGTAGCCATCATCGGTCAGGATACAGTGAAAGTACCGTCGGGCCAGGTGATCGAAGAAGTGGAAGAAATACTGAAACAGTAACTGATTGTTGTACCGTTTGAGTGAAAACTTTTTATAAAGGTTTTCCTGCACTTCATATACCACACGTGCTCCCAGCCAGCGGAACACAAATGCAATCGGAATCAGCTCAGGAACAAAAATATGCACCACATCGGGGCGCAGCCGTATACATTTCCATAGCACTACGGGGTGACTAAATAAAAAGCGGGAAAGAATATGGCGAAAGTGAGGGAGTCTTATCAGACGTAGGTTATCTACCTGCCCGGTGGAGGTAGCTTCCGGTAATGCTAAGAATACTTGATAATGCTTAGCCAGCGAGGGCGCTATCTTGTACACGATGCGTGGGTCTGTGGCTGGATGTACAGTACTTAGCAGCAACATCCGCTTCATGCCTCACTGACAATAGCAACACCCGCCGAGGTGCCCAGGCGGGTAGCTCCGGCTTCGACAAATGCAAGCGCCTGTTCCCGGGTGCGAATACCTCCCGATGCTTTTATTTGAATCGAGTCAGGGAGTAAGCTTCGCATGAGGCGAACGGTTTCAAGATCAGCTCCCTGTGGGGCAAATCCCGTGGAGGTTTTCACAAAATCAGTTTGTGATTCTACGCAGATTTCGCAAGCAGTATGAAGTTCAAACCGATCGAGGTAGGCCGTTTCGATAATGACTTTCAGAAGCGCATCGTGCCCGTGGGCCAGACTTGCCAGTTGGCTAAGCTCTTCGCGTATACTTAGATAAGCCATCGATTTGAACTGGGATAGGTTCATGACCACATCTAGTTCATTGGCGCCATCCCGGAGGGCAACTTCCGCTTCGTGCAATTTTGTACTTAGTGTTGAGTAACCTAACGGAAAACCAATCACGGTAGCGATTTCAATCCGGATCGGACAAAATTCGAGCATGTCTTTTGTGTAGGCTACATAGGTTGGAGCCACACAGACGGCTTTGAAAGCATGAATCCAGGCCTCCTCACAGAGTTTACGAATGGCGGTTTCATTGGCCGTTGGGCTCAGGAGGGTGTGGTCAATGTAGGTATTCATATCTGAATTGGGAGCGGTGTTCACGATGAAAGGTAATGAATGCCAGGTGATAAAAATGAAGAAATACCTCGCAATAGCTCGCGAGGTATCCCTGATTTTTTACTAGAAACAGATTATTCGCCAGCGGGTGCTTCGCTGCTTTCATCGTCAGAAACAGTCGTTTCTTCAAAAGAGTCTGGGAAGTGCTCTACCAGCAGATTGTACCACGTAATGATCTTCTTGATATCAGAAGCATAGACACGCTCACGATCAAAATCAGGTAGTACTTCGTCCAAAAACTCGATTAAGTCTTTGTCTGAGGCCTCCTTTGGTACGAGAGCCACCTTATCACCATGAATGCTCTTGATTTTTAAGAAAACTTCTGCTAGGGGCACTGACTCCTGAGCTCCGCCTGTAAAGATAGACACATCTTTCAGCACAGATACCCGAGCCGTGGGGCCAATCATAGACTTTTCTTTCTTGGCATTAAGGCTTTCAACAATTACACCAGCCCGACTTGGTTTCAGGATGCGATATAGGCCACTTTTTCCCGATACGTTAGCGATTTCTTTTAATACTTCCATTCCTGAGTTTCTTCTTTTGTATGCAACAATATAGACTAATTCATTCTTATTCTTGCTAATTGCGCCGCAAAGTAACGCAAAGATCATTGCCTACGCAACTATGAGTTTTCTAAGGGTGTAAACGTGTCGTTGTAGGACCGTATTGCTTCAAGGATAGGATCACGACCATCGCCTTTTTCGGCGGAGGTGATAAAATACTCCGGAATTTCATCCCAGGATTCGAGAAGCTTTGCTTTGTATCGGGTAATTTGCGTTGGCAGTTGGTTGTTCTTTAACTTATCAGTCTTAGTAAAAACGATATGAAAAGGGATCCCTTCTTCGCCTAGCTTTTCCATGAATTCCAGATCGACCCGTTGAGGATCGTGGCGGCTATCGATCAATACAAAAGTACATACAAGATTGGCACGGTACCTGAGATACTCGTAGATCATATGTTCCCACTTGTCGCGTTCTGTTTTACTTACTTTGGCGTAGCCATAGCCCGGTAAATCGACGAGATACCACGATTCGTTGATAATGAAGTGATTGATGAGCTGAGTTTTACCGGGATGTTGGGAGGTCTTGGCTAATGCCTTGCGCTGCGTAAGCATATTAATCAGTGACGATTTACCTACATTAGAACGCCCAATAAAGGCGTATTCGGGTAAAGCGGGAGCAGGACATTGCCTGTAGTCCGCGTTACTCATTACGTAGTCTGCTTCCTGAATAATCATGGCCATAGTTTGCGATTTAAGCAGGCAAAGATACAGGTTTTCTTCTTATGCCTGACTACGGCTCACCCTACCTCCATTCAGTAGGCAGGACGGATTATTTACATTTAGCGTTTTTTTGAGTAGTATTGAACTTAGGTATGTATTCTGATAGAGAATTGCTGGGTGATAAAATGAAAAACTCAGAGGCTGAAACGAACGTAGGCCTTCTGTACGTTATGTAGTTACTGTACTTTTTAAACACTAAATCAAAGATAATGAGTATGCTTAACAAAGTAGCTTGGATATTGGGATTGGTACTTCTAACCACGATGAATGGCTGGGCCGGTGGTGAAGATAAAAACGCAAAGTCAGTCGAAGGAGAAGGTATCCACTTTACCAACGATGCATGGGCGGTGATCATGAAAAAGGCAAAAGCAGAGAATAAAATCATATTTCTGGACGCTTATGCCAGCTGGTGCGGTCCGTGTAAGCTATTGCAGAAAAATGTATTTACTCGCTCTGATGTGGGAGAGGTATTTAATAAGAACTTTATCAATGTAAAAGTGGATATGGAGCGGGGCGAAGGGCCTCAATTAGCCCGTATCTTTCCCTTGGAAGCTTATCCAACGCTATTCTTTATCGATCCGAACGGAAGAATAGTAAAAAAGGTAGTTGGGTATCAGTCGCCGGAGGTATTGATTACTATTGGAAAGAGCCTGGTAAAAGGGTTATAATAGCATTGTTTTTTGAGCAGAAAGAGCCAGGATCTGACTGATCCTGGCTCTTTTGGTTTAAACGAATAGTGATTTGACCGTATCAGTAATACGATTTAAGTCAGAGGTACTTAGATTGGAGCCCGACGGCAGGCAGAGTCCCTTGTCAAATAAGGTCTCCGCTACGTTTTCCCCGAAGTAAGGTGCTTGGGCAAAAACAGGCTGCAAATGCATGGGTTTCCACAGCGGGCGCGACTCAATATTTTCTCTCTCTAGTGCCAGTCGAATCGTTTCCCGGCTGATTCTCCCTGATTCTTCCGGCTCAACGGCGAAGCAGCTCAGCCAACGGTTCGAAAAAGTACCGGCGGGCTCCTGCTGAAACGATATACCGGGTAAGGCCTGTAAATGCCGGTAGTAATGGTCAAAGTTTGCCCGTCGCTGCTCTACCCGGAGATCAATGACTTCGAGTTGTCCACGGCCAATGCCTGAGCAAACATTACTGAGCCGATAGTTGTACCCGATCTGAGAATGTTGGTAGTGCGGTGCCGCATCGCGGGCCTGCGTAGCCAGAAACTGGGCTTTTTTAATCAACTCTTCTTCGTGTGAAAGTAAAGCACCTCCCCCTGAAGTAGTAATAATCTTGTTGCCATTGAATGATAGAACGGACATCAGGCCAAAGGAGCCCAGCCTTTTACCTTGGTAAGTTGATCCGAGTGCTTCCGCTGCGTCTTCGATCAATGGTACACCATATTTTTCGCATACGGCTAGGATTTCGCTAAGTTTGGCTGCCATTCCGTATAAATGCACACCGATGATGGCCTTAGGCCTTTGACCACGATCTGTGTAGTATTTCAGGGCTTTGTCCAGGGCAATGGGGCAAATATTCCAGGTATCGGGTTCACTATCGATAAATACTGGCGTAGCGCCTTGGTATACAATGGGATTGGCCGAGGCGGAGAAGGTAAACGATTGGCATAGGACCAGATCACCAGCCGATACGCCCAGCATGATGAGGGCAAGGTGCAAGGCAGCGGTACCCGACGAGAGCGCAGCGGCGTGAGTTGTACCGACGTAGTCACAGAGTTCTCGTTCAAATGCATCGACATTAGGTCCGAGGGGAGCAATCCAGTTGGTGTCGAATGCTTCTTGTACATAAGAAAGCTCCCGACCACTCATGTGCGGTGACGACAGCCATATTTTTTGGTTACGGGATGATTCCAATGTAATAAATTAGTCAATATGATGTAGGTGGTTTTTTTATAATTCGTGACGGATTCCCGCGAACAATCGCTCCGTCTGGGATGGAGGTAGTCACAACGCTTCCTGCGGCGATGAGGCAGTTTGTGCCGATACTCAGATTGGGAGCTATAATACTCCCTGCCCCAATGAGCGTACCGTTTCCCACCTGAACCGAGCCGCATAAAACTGCCCCAGGCGCAATGTGCACAAAATCGCCTATGGTACAGTCGTGGTCTACACTCGCGCCTGTATTAATTATAACGTGCCGGCCAAGGACGGTATCGGCTTGCACAATGGCACCCTGCATGATAACACTTCCGGCCCCTATCGTGACACTGGTATCAATCACTGCTGTAGCGTGCCGGGCAACGCCGAAACGGTGGGATAATTGATTTGCGATGCTCTGACGGATTCGATTATGGCCGATAGAGATAATGATTAGCTCTTCGGGTTGATAGGCTGGGTCATAGGTTCCCACAACCGAAATCCCTGCCAATAGTCTCTTTTCCAGATCATCATCAAAAAGGGCGGTTACTTCCTGACCCATCGACCTTAGAATTGTGACTATTACTTTGGCATGGCCGCTGGCTCCGAATAGTAGCATGGGAAATAGTTAAGTTGAAGGGGTTACCGGGCTTCTGCTTTTCCCGTGAATTTTTCCATGGTAGCTGAGGTGTCGGAGGTGATTCCTTCGCGCCGGACTACTTTTCCTATGGTTAAAAGTATAATTTTAATATCTAAACCCAACGAGAGGTGCTTCACGTACCAGACATCAAAAGCAAACTTTGCTTCCCAGCTTAGGGTATTACGTCCGTTTACCTGCGCCCAACCCGTTATACCGGGGCGTATCGCATGCCGTTTGCGTTGCTCAGGGGTGTAAAGCTTAAGGTACCCTACTAGTAATGGCCGGGGACCAATAAGACTCATATCGCCTACCAGAACGTTCCAAAGCTGAGGTAGTTCATCAAGAGACGATGCACGAATAAACTTTCCGACGGAGGTCAGGCGCTCGGTATCCGGTAGTAATTCGCCGGATACCGAACGTTTATCATTCATTGTTTTGAATTTTATCAGAATAAATAGTTTCTCGTTCAACCCCGGTCGGCGTTGCCTGAAAAATGGACTGCCTTGGTTTGCTAACCATACTACTACTGTAATCGCCAACAGTAATGGGGATAGCAGTACCAATCCCCACAAGGAGATAAGCAGATCAATAAAACGTTTACCAAAACGCTGATACATGGTAATTGGCGGTTAGCCCAATGGGCAAGTTAAGGGCAGCAAGTGATTAGTGCTACATTTGCCATAAAAAAGTGCGCAGGACCAAGAAGCCTTACGCACTTTTTAAGAATAATTAAATCGCTCAGATAGCCTGAAATTACAAAATTGCGGGAAAACGCCGTGGTTCTGCTTCATGCATAAGGGCATAGGCGGCTTCGAATATATCTTCGGTATTAGGTTTGGAGAAATAATCTCCGTCTGATCCGTAGGCCGGGCGGTGCGCTTTGGCCGAAAGGGCTTGTGGTACCGAGTCGAGCCAACGGTAAGCATTTTGCTCTTCCAGTACCTGCTGCATCATGTACGCGGTAGCTCCACCGGGGAAGTCTTCATCAATGAAAATAACCCGGTTGGTTTTCCGAATTGATTTTACAATCCTATGATCGAGATCAAAGGGTAGTAAGGTCTGAATGTCGATAACCTCTACTTCGATACCGGTTTCAGCCAGTTGGGTCGCGGCATCTATTACTACCCGGCACATAGATCCATAAGTAACGAGCGTAATATCGGTACCTTCCCGGAGGATATCGGGTTGTCCGAGTGCTACGGTGTATACTCCAAGGTTATCGGGGCATTTTTCTTTCAATCGGTAGCCATTGAGTGGTTCCACCACCAAAGCGGGGTCGTCGCCTTGCATGAGAGTATTATACATGCCGGCGGCCTGCGTAAAGTTGCGGGGTACCGCAATATGCAATCCACGAAGGCTACCTAGCACAGCTCCCATCGGAGACCCCGAATGCCAGATGCCTTCTAGTCGGTGTCCGCGTGTTCTGACAATCAACGGGGCCTTTTGCCCACCAACGGTGCGATAGCGAAGCGTGGCAAGGTCGTCGGTGAGAGTTGCCAGGGCATAAAATATATAGTCAAAATACTGGATTTCAACAATGGGCCGCAGGCCACGCATGGCAAGTCCAATGCCTTGCCCAATGATGGTTGTCTCACGAATACCGGTATCAGTAATTCGTATTTCGCCATACTTTTCCTGTAAGCCGGCTAAGCCTTGATTCACATCGCCAATATGGCCAACGTCCTCGCCGAGCGCTACTACTCTCGGGTCGCGACCGAAAAGTGAATCAAAGTACATACGAATAATCTCGCGACCATCGGTCATGGGGCTATCGTCAGAGAAAACCGGATCTACCGTGGCAACCAGTAAAGGCGATTGGTCTGATTCACTATATAGGTGAGCACTGTACCGTTCGGTATTACTTTCGAGTTCGGTTTGTAGCCATTCTTTTAGCCGGGTACGGGCAGAAGTATGCTCATGGCGTAAGGCACGAAGTGCTTTGCGGGCAACCCCGACGGTATCGCGTCTGATCGGCAAGTACGCTTTTTGTAAGTCGGTTAGTAGCGTATTGAGTGCTTCGGAAGGCTGGCTGGCTTGCTGAATGGCGTCTTCAAGCAGCTTCTGAACTTCTTTTAGCTCCATTTCAATCGGCTTGCGGTAGGCTTTCCAAGCGTTATTACGGGCATCTCTGACCGATTCCTTGGCCTGATTCTCTATTTCTTTGAGTTCGGTTTCGGACGCCAGATCATTTTCCAGTATCCACACCCGGAACTTGTCATTGCAATCATGTGCAGACTCCCATTGCAGGCGCTCAGAAGTTTTGTAGCGTTCGTGCGAGCCCGAAGACGAGTGACCCTGGGGCTGGGTGATTTCTTGCACGTGCACAAGTACGGGTATATGTTCTTCTCGGCAGATCAAGGCTGCCTTTTGATAGGTTTCGACCAGAGCAGGGTAGTCCCAACCTTTCACCGTCAAAATCTCAAAGCCTTTTTCTTTGCTGTTGCGTTGTAATCCGGCCAGCGCTTTTGATATACTGCTTTTGGTAGTTTGGTATTCGATTGGTACTGAAATTCCGTAGCCATCGTCCCATACTGACATCAGAAGAGGTACTTGTAGCACACCGGCGGCATTCATAGTTTCCCAAAACATCCCTTGGGAAGTAGAAGCATCACCGATGGTACCAAATACGATTTCATTTCCTTCTTTCGAGAAAGTACTCAGATATTGAATATCGGTATTAGTCCGGTATAATTTGGATGCATAGGCAAGGCCCAGCGCCCGTGGTATTTGTCCGGCGGTGGGTGAAATATCACAAACTGAATTGTAAAGCTGAGTCTGATCAAACCACTGCCCGTTCTCATCGAGCCAGCGAGTTGCGTAGTGGCCGTTCATTGAACGGCCACCGGTATGAGGCTCATGGGCCAGATCGGCATGGGCATAGAGCTGCGCAAAAAATTGCTGCCAGGTAAGGTTGCCGAGTGCTGCTTCAACCGTTTGATCACGATAATATCCCGAACGGAAATCGCCCCGGTGAAATGAGTGAGCCAACGCTACCTGAACCAATTCCTTACCGTCTCCGAAAATGCCGAATTTAGCCCGACCACCCATAACGTCTTTCCTCCCCAACACGCTTGCTTGTCGACTTTCGCACACAATCCGGTAGTCACTGAGTACTTTTTCGGTGCTTATTACACTATTTTCCGGTAAGGTTTCGTTTAAAAGCATAGTATTATTGGTAATACCGTTTGGCGTTTATTCTTCGGTTAAGTTACGTTTTATAACGTTTCACGTCAAAATTTAAATAAAAAAATCTCCTTTCAAAAAAACGATTTCTTACGTTACTTTGTTGAAAAAGTGCCGTATCGTAAGAAAAATTTGGCAAAGCTTTTGCTTTAGATTGTAATGTTGTTGTAGCAATTATATTTTCACAATTAAATTTTGAGGTTATCATGAAAAAAATTTTTTCGGTTTTAGTGGTTTTATTGTCGATTGCTTCCGTGAGCTTTGCTCAAAAGGGAGTTATGAAGTTTAAGGAAGAAACACATAGCTTCGGTAAGATCGAGCAAGGTAAGCCTGTTACCCAAGAGTTTACTTTTACTAACGTTGGAACTGAGCCAATTATCATATCTAACGTAAGCGCAACATGTGGTTGTACTACTCCTAGTTATACCAAAGACCCTGTGTTGCCAAAGCAGACAGGTACTATCAAGGCTACCTATAACGCAGCAGCAATGGGACCTTTCAATAAGTCCATCACCGTTTTTAGCAACGCTGAATCTGCAAGCCTTACCTTATTCCTGAAAGGTGAAGTAGTAGTAAAAGATGTTGCTCCTAAGCCTTCCTCTAACTAATCGTTGTAGCACAAGGTTATCAGATTTATAAAATTGGGATTGCTTTCAAATTTGAAAGCAATCCCAATCCTTTTGTCGGAATCCGCTCTGATCGTAGAACGAGCGGGGGCGGCTGAGTTTTAAATCAAAGGTGGCCAAAAATTTGTTACCTACCCGCCGTAAGCCGCAGAAACTCCATAAAAATACGTTCCAGAATACGCCGCTCGTCTGTTATGACTTCACCGGTAGCGGTCATGCCGTTTCGAAAGAGGATTTTGTGCTGCGAGGAAGTTTATAGGCCATCGGGAAACTGCACATTTACCAGAAAGGTGCTGTCGCGGGAGAAGTCGGCGATCGAAGTGATGTGCCCACGAACAGTTCCGAACTCCTGAAATGGATAGCTTGGTAGTTTGACGATGACCTCCTGTCCTACTTTGAGCATACCAAAATTCTGCTGTCCTGCGTACATATCCCCTTTGAAATTACTTTACTTCCCTCTGAAAGAATATAAAATAAATCTTGTCCGGCTTTCATGGTTTGGCCTTCCTGCAAAGGAGCCAGTGACCCTACCCGGTGTGGGTGTCGTGACGATGAACCGCTGTTTCCACGCTTCGATCTCACTCTTGAGCGTCGAAATCGCTTGAAATAAGTTATTAGTCAGTTCCAAAGATGTTCTTTGTAGTTCGATGAGTTCCTGTTGCTTCTGTTTTTTGGTACTGAGTGTATAATTTATGGTTCGTAACTTATGCGCCACAAATCTTGACTTTGACAAATACAGACTGTTGCAATACTGCACCAATGAATTGTGCAAATACTATAACCAAATTGGTTCAGGCAACGTACGCACACTAAGCTCAAAGAATAATTCGGTTTACTGTAACGGCTGCAAAAGTCGCTGGGGATAACCAAAGACACCTTTTTTTACGACATGCGTAGCGAAAAGACCTTAGTAATAAGCGTATTGAAGGATTTGTCGGAAGAGGGCCATCGAGCGAACTACGGGTGTCTGCCTGGCAACGCAAAGACGCTGGCTGTTAAGGGCAGCGAATCACGTTTCTCAAATCAGTGAATATTTGGAAAGCGACATGCACCTTGATCGAGTGCAGATAGATGAATTCTGACGATCCGCCGCGTTTTTTTATTTTAAAAAAAGAGAATCTTACCTCAGAAGAACGCCAGAAATACCCTGAGGAGACGGGCGATCGCCGGACTTTTATGGGCGTTTTGCCGGAAAGGTAGCTATATCCATACGGTTCACAGCGGTCAGCGCAATCAAGAAGAAGCCAAGGTATTCGTTGAGCAGATCAAGGGAAATAGGGTAATGGATTATATGGGTTGATTTCGCTATATTGGTGTCATGCTACATACTCATCCGATCCTGTGCCCCCATTGCGATAGTTCCGACACGGTCAAGAACGGCCACCGCCCCAACGGCGACCAGCGTTGGCGCTGCAAT
>JBDNFP010000027.1:0-6688 GCA_041689775.1 Spirosomataceae bacterium | reverse complement strand
CTGCGGGACACCATTAGGATTCACGATTCCCAGATTCGGGATCAAGTCAGGGTGCTGGCTTGTGGCATGCACAATCTCACGGTTCAGGCAGTGTACCCCGAAAGACTGTATCAGGCAAGCTCGCGGGCACAGTCGTGCGAGGTCAATATTTCCAAATAAAGTCTAATATCAAGATAGAGTCTGATGATTTTTTAAATAGCCCCCAATTCCTCAACATCGCCAGAATGGAGGCTATTCACATTTGAAAATGGCGAGCATATTGCTTAAAGTCTATTGTATTTATTTAATTACTTCAAATTCCTTATTTACACGATGGTTTCTCCCGGTGCAATTCTACTCGAAAACGAGTTTGAAAAGATTATTGACGGCATCCTTACCCAAGGCTATGGGTTTTCTGACTTTATCCTGAGTCAGGAAGAGGTAACGGCACTCAACAAAGCATTCGATCTTCGACAACAGACCAAGCAGTTTAGGCCCGCTGCCGTTGGCAATCAGGCCGGCAAACAAATCCTGACGAAAATCAGGGGTGACCTTATATGTTGGCTACCCGAAGAAGGACAGTTTCCGATCGAAACTGTGTACTTCGCCCGTATTCAATCCCTGATTGAATACTTCAACCGAACTTGCTACCTGGGTTTACTAGATTCTGAGTTTCACTATGCCGAATACCCGGTTGGAGCCTCTTACAAGCGCCACCTCGACCGATTCAGGACCGATTCTCACCGGAAATTATCCGTCATTTGCTACCTGAATGAAAATTGGCAGCCGCAGGATGGAGGTCAGTTAATGCTGTACCCAGCCGAAAATGAAATCAAAATTGTTCAACCCATTGCCGGGCGACTCGTCTGTTTTGAAAGCGATAAGCTAGAACACGAAGTACTAATCGCCTCCCGCAACCGCCGTAGCATTACGGGCTGGCTTCGTACACGTTGATGTAAAGTGGGTATTTTTTCGAATGGATTGTCTTTGATTTACTAAAACGTTCCATCGTGTATGAAAAAAATACTTTTTATTGTGTCACTGACTTCCATCATGTTTAACGCGTTGGCCCAAACCGAAACACTTACGCTTTGGCCAGAAGGCAAAGTACCTAATTCAATTCCAACAACACTGGAAGAAAAATCAACCACTACCGGAGGAATCATGCGGATTAGTCAGGTATCCGTTCCAACGATGACAGCCTATATACCCACCAAAGAAAACGCCACCGGTGCAGCGGTCATGATTTGTCCCGGCGGTGGGTACTCCATCCTGGCAGCCGAGCACGAAGGCTCCGACCTTGCCGAATGGTTTAAGAAGAGAGGTATTGCGGCTTTTGTACTCAAGTACCGCTTACCCGATCAACGCGCTATGGTACGCCAGCACGAGGTGCCCATGATGGATGCTATGCAAGGAATGAAGCTTATTCGGCAAAATGCTGCTAAGTGGAATGTCAATCCCAACGAAATCGGAGTGATGGGGTTTTCTGCTGGCGGACACCTTGCCGCTACCCTATCTACTCACTTTGATAAAGAAAAAGAGGGAGGAGAATCGGCAAAGCCCAATTTTGCACTTTTGATTTATCCGGTTATCACCTTTAATGCACCCTATGCCCACGGTGGTTCACGGGATAAATTACTGGGAGCCGCAAAGTCCGACGAGTTAATAGAGTACTACTCCAACGAAAAACAGGTTTCGGCCACGACCCCACCTACTTTTTTAGTCCATGCCGAGGACGATGGCTCCGTTCCCATTGAAAATAGCATCTACTACTATCTGGCGTTGAAGCAATATAAGATACCCGCCGAGCTACATATTTACCCAGCAGGTGGTCACGGCTTTGCCATGCGTACTGCCGGGAAAGGTTCGGTTGAAAACTGGCCGGTTGCTCTGGAAGGGTGGCTAAAAAGCCGGGGATTGATGAAGTGAAATAGTAAAGGCGAGACAGGACTTTATCCTGTCTCGCCTTTACTACATTTTTGACTACTAGTTCATCGCTACCAGCGTGCGTCCTGGTGTTTCGACGATATCTTTGGTGGATAAACGTATCTCCTTCCGAACGCTGTGCTTTCCATCGGTAACTTCCAGAGTATATTTACCATCGTTAACTTGCGAAAAATCGAAGTTCCGGGAGTACTTACTCATTTTCTTGTTTAATGTTTCTTCGTACAATACTTGCCCTTTTTGGTTCAACAAGCGCACAAAAACCTTCTCTCCGGCTTCTTTTTCTAATAGTACTTTCATACTAAGTGAGTTTTGAATCCGGTACATACCTACTTCAAATGGGTCATTTTTTTTATCCCCATTTTTAGTTGTGCCCGGCCCGTTCGATGCCATCACAACTCCACTCATCATTACGCCGCAAAGGGCTACTACCAACATTCTTTTTACGTTTTTCATGGCTTTTGAAGTTTTTTAAGTTTTAAACATTAAACTCAAAGACTCTCCATAGGCTTGTCCCGTTACAGATTTTATCTTGAACGGCACTGTACGTAGATGAGTGGTATTACTTCTACTGTGACCATTCGGTTGGGGCCCGGTCCCAACGATTTTTTTTCAGTTGATCCAGTAAATCGCCCGGCAACCCTACTCCGTCGCTGCTGGCAATATTTGCCTTTACGTGGGGAAGTTTCCGCATCCCGGGTATGGTGGTGGCCACGTCATCATTTTCCAAAATAAACCGAAGTGCCATTTCGGGCATACTCATTCCGGCGGGCACCAGTGGTTTCAGCGCATCGGCATGCTCTACGCTACTGTTCAGGTTTTCGGGCACAAAGTAAGTTGAGCGCCAGTCATTAGCCGGGAAAGTAGTTTCTTTCGTCAAAGTTCCGGTCAAGGTTCCTTCATCGAAGGGTACCCGGGCAATTACCCCTACGTCATGTTTACGACACAGAGGGAAAAGGTTATCAACCGGAGCCTGATCAAAAATATTATAGATTACCTGTACCGCGTCGATCAAACCAGTCTTGATGGTTTCCAGGGAGTTATCGGGCTCCCAACGGTTTACACTAAGGCCCCAGGCTTGTACTTTTCCTTCTTTGGTAAGTTTCTGAATAGCCTCTTTCCATTCATCCCGATCAGCCCAGTGGTCTTCCCAGACGTGGAATTGCATCAGATCGATGCACTCAGCACCTAGGTTTTTTAAGCTTTTTTCGGTATATTCTACAATATATTCTGCCGGGAAAACATCATCTAATGAAAATTCAGACTTCGAGGGCCAGTTCCTATTCTTGGGAGGAATTTTAGTGGCGGTGTATAATTTCTTTCCGGGGTTTCTACGAATTAGTTCTCCCAGAATTTGCTCGCTTTTACCCTCCGCGTAGCCCCAGGCGGTATCAAAAAAGTTGCACCCTAACTCAACCGCCAAATCAAGAGATTCCTCGACTTCTTTGATATCTGAACCGGTCCAACCGGCGAGGCCCCACATACCGTAGCCTATTTCGCTCACTTGCCAATCGGTCCGCCCAAATCTTCGGTAGTTCATAATAAATTGGTTAATTGTAAGTTTGGTTATTTAATACAAAATCGGGAATCGTTCATTTATACTCTTAACATCAGCACTGGCGCTCGTGTCGGTATTAATATTGTATATTCGTATTGTAATCCTGGACAGTCCTAATGAATACCTTTGGAAGTATGACTTTGAAAAATATCTTAAATACCAGTTTTGCAATAGGTTTAATCTTTGTCCTGACCGGTTGGAGTAAGGTAGATACTCGGGCCGAGCAAATACTAAGTTACTGCTTTCAGTTTCAAAAATTACAGGTTGATATCCGTGAACGTACCATTAGCCCCGACTCAGCGGCAGGTTTGTTCAAGGTTATCATGAAAAATTTGCGGCAACTAGTCCAAGATCCCGACCCTTGTGGGCCCGGCAATTCTCCTACCTTTGTGTATCCGCTACGCGGCTACAACCTACGGTACTCAATTGGTGGAGGAGGTAAAGGCTTTCGTGCCAATGGTTTCGATCTTTTTGATATGGATGTAAGGGGAAGCCATCCGGCGCATGATCTGTTTATCCGGGATGGTAATCAGGATAATATTGATGACTACATGTGTAATCCGGTCGATCTATTATCCTTCACCAGAGGAATTGTGTTAGCCGTAGAAAAAGACTGGCAACCCGCTAGTGAACTCCGGGGGGGCAATTTTATCTGGGTCTATGATCCTTGCCTAAACGGGCTCTTTTACTACGCTCACAATAACCGCGTCGTGGTAGAACCCGGTCAGTGGGTAGAGGCAGGTGAGAAAATTGGCGAAGTAGGGCGTACTGGCTTCAATGCCTACAAGGAGCGCTCCCCTACCCACGTACACATGATGTTTTTACGCCTGACCCCTGAATACCTACCCGAGCCCGCCAATACCCTGGCATGGCTTCGTCAAGCGGAAGTTAAAGGGTGGGACGAAGGAGATTAATCAATAGAGCGGTTAGCCGTTAGGTTGGTAGTCATCAGCCCCTTATAAAAAGCCTTCGAGGATCACTCCTCGAAGGCTTTTTATACTTCAATATCAACAGAAGGAGTCTACACTACCTCTACTTTTACTTTCAGCGTAAACTCATCCATTTCGATCTCCACGGCTTGTCCGTTCAGGTCAACTACCAGATCCAGCCCAACGGCTTGAACTTCCTGACAGATATAGTCTTTTTGGGAAGAAATAGCTTCGGTGAGGGTGGCATCATCGTTTAGAAGACTTATCCGGATTTTATCCGTTACCTCAAAGCCACTATCCTTCCGCAAGTTTTGGATACGATTTACAAAATCACGGGCAATACCTTCTTTGCGGAGGTTTTCGGTGATCGTAATATCCAAAGCTACGGTAAGGCTTCCTTCGCTCGCTACTAACCAGCCCGGCACGTCTTCGGCAATAATTTCCACTTCGTGAAGTGTGATAAAGACCGGTGTACCGGGGTCGCTGCTGATTGAAAGCGGAAACTCGTTATCGCGCTCCAATACTTTAATATCTTCTTCCGTCATGGCCGATATAGCCGCGGCAACCTCCTTCATTTTGGGCCCAAATTTAGGGCCGAGCGCTTTGAAGTTAGGCTTAATTTTCTTTTTCAAAATGCCACTATCGTCCTGTACAAATTCGACTGTTTTGATATTGACCTCCGACAAAATAATAGGTACAATATTTTCAATTTGACGACGCGTTTTTGCACTCAACACGGGTATCAGTACCTTAGAGAGTGGTTGACGCACTTTTATTTTGTTCCCTTTTCGCAACGAGTGAACCAGCGAACTGATTTCCTGAGCCAATTGCATAGATTCTTCCAGGTCCTGATCAATCCAACTGTATTCTACCGGATGCCACAGCGTTAGATGGACTGAATCGTGAGCAAACGGAGTATTTCCTGCCTTTGACTCCTCCCGAACACCATCGGTAAGATTCTTGTAAAGCCACTCACCAAAGAACGGTGCAATCGGCGACATCAACTGGCTTACCGTTACTAAACAGTGTTGCAAAGTCTCGTAGGCTGCCTTCTTGTTTACCGTAAGTTCAGCCGTGCCGGTACTACCAGTCCAGAAGCGACGGCGTGATAACCGTACGTACCAGTTAGACAAATGATCACACACATAATCCTGCACCAAACGGCCCGCTTTCGTCGGATTATAGTTTTCGTACTGATCACCTACTTCCTTCACGAGGGTATTCAGCTTGGATAGAATCCAACGATCCAACTCAGGCAACTGCTCGTAAGGTACCCGGTCCGATTGATTTATTTTATACCCATCCAGATTAGCGTAAAGGGCAAAAAAGTTATAGGTATTAAACAGCGTACCAAAGAACTTGCGTTGTACTTCTCCGATACCTTCAACATTAAATTTCAAATTATCCCAAGGCTCCGCATTTGTTATCAAGTACCAGCGAGTAGCATCCGGTCCATAGGTATTTAAGGTCATGAAAGGGTCAACGGCATTGCCCAGGCGCTTGGACATCTTGTTGCCACTCTTATCCAGTACCAATCCGGTCGATACTACGTTTTTGAAAGCCACGGAATCAAACAGCATACCCGCGATTGCGTGGAGAGTGAAGAACCAACCCCGTGTTTGATCAACCCCTTCACTGATAAAGTCAGCCGGGAAACTTTCATTGAAAATATCGTGATTCTCGAATGGATAATGCCACTGAGCATAGGGCATTGCACCGGAGTCAAACCACACATCGATCAGGTCGGCTTCACGGGTCATTAGATTTCCCGAAGCCGATACAAAGTAGATTTCATCGACGTAAGGACGGTGCAAGTCAAGCTTACTTTCCTTCGATTCCAGAAAGCCAAGGTTTTTGTCGAGGTACGCCTGGTACTCCGTTTTGCCCTCGGCTACCCACACCTGAAACTTCTCATTGGCCGCTTCACAGTGCGATACTAACTCATCTATCGAACCAATACACACTTCTTCACCCAATTCATTACGCCAAATTGGCAGCGGCGTTCCCCAATACCGGCTACGGCTCAGGTTCCAATCCACCAGATTTTCCAGCCAGTTGCCGAAGCGTCCGGTGCCGGTACTTTCGGGTTGCCAGTTGATGGTTTTATTCAAGGCCACGAGCTTATCTTTCATCGCCGTGGTACGAATAAACCAGCTATCCATTGGGTAGTAGAGCACCGGCTTGTCCGTCCGCCAGCAGTGAGGATAGGGGTGCTCGTATTTTTCTACTTTAAACGCTTTGCCTTCCTCCTTCATATTAATGGCAATGAGTACATCAG
>JBDNFP010000026.1:0-6964 GCA_041689775.1 Spirosomataceae bacterium | reverse complement strand
GATTCCCAGATTCGGGATCAAGTCAGGGTGCTGGCTTGTGGCATGCACAATCTCAGGGTTCAGGCAGTGGACCCCGAAAGACTGTATCAGGCAAGCTCGCGGGCACAGGAGTACGAGGTCAATATTTCCAAATAAAGTCTCTTGCAAACCCCCATGAGTCATATCCCTTTTGAAGCGAGACCCCCTTCGAAACCAGAAGAAATTACCCAATACTGCACTGAGTATCGGGCATTGATGGAGGAGCGCCGGTCGCTGCGTTTTTTTTCCGACCAACCCGTGCCCCGTGCCGCCGTGGAGCAGTTGATCATGGCGGCTTCGACGGCACCTTCGGGGGCGAACAAACAACCCTGGACATTTTGTGTGGTGGGTAGCCCGGGTATCAAGCGTCAGATTCGGAAGGCCGCTGAGGAGGAGGAGTACCGAAGCTACAACGGACGCATGAGTGAGGAATGGCTGCGTGACTTAGCGACCTTTGGTACCGACTGGCATAAGCCCTTCTTAGAAACAGCCCCCTGGCTGATTATTGTATTCCGGCGGATTTATGAATTTGGAGAAGGGGGCAAAAAAGAAAATAACTATTACGTTAACGAATCGGTTGGTATAGCAACTGGGTTCTTGTTGACCGCTATTCATCAGGCAGGGCTGGTGGCACTCACACATACACCCAGTCCGATGGATTTCTTGACGAAACTATTGGGACGCCCGGCTAACGAAAAACCGTTTTTGCTCATACCCGGACGCAACGGTGCCTGATATTGTACGGAAGTCAAGTCAAGAAGTAATTACCTGGTATGAGTAGAATGCTTGAATAAGAAGACCAGAAGCACGTTTTCATGTAGTATTTTTGCGAAACTAAAACTCCAAATGAATTAAGTAAGGCCTCTGTGCACATACATGGTCGCGGGCCACTGAGAATTATGATCTATCTATACATAAAATCACTTCATATTATTTTTGTGGTAAGCTGGTTTGCCGGCTTGTTTTACATGCCACGTCTGTTTGTGTACCATACCGAAGCCAAAGACCGCCTAGAAACGGAGCGGAAAGTATTATTTAAGCAGTTTATCAAAATGGAGGGGCTGTTGTTTCGGGCAATCATGATACCCGCCATGTGGTTAACTTTGATTACGGGCTTTATTATGCTCTATCTCACGCCAGCTTGGCTGAGTCAGGGCTGGATGCAGATCAAACTAGTTTTTGTGGCCGGACTGGTAGTGTATCATCTGTATACCCGTAAGCTACTGTATGAGTTGAAGGCAGACCGTTTTCGACTTTCTTCCTTTCAACTACGTCTCTGGAACGAGGTAGCCACGGTATTGCTGTTTGCAATTGTATTTCTGGTAGTATTGAAAAGTAGCGTGCAGTGGATCTGGTGGGTAGTTGGCCTTATCCTATTCTTTGTGATCATTATGAGTGCGGTTCGGATAGCCAAGAAACGTCGGGAAAAGGACTTGACGAAATAAAAAGAGCTCCGAAGCATCATGCCTCGGAGCTCTTTTTATTGCTGGTGACGAAGGCGAGACTCGAACTCGCATGTCCGTAAAGACACACGCCTCTGAAACGTGCGTGTCTACCAATTCCACCACTCCGCCGTTTTCCCTTATCTGGGGTACAAAGATAAAATTATCAGCGGCAAATGTGCAAACATTTAAAAAAAGAAAAATAACCTCCTTTACCTGCCACACATACAATAGCCTCAACGTATAGTACAGTGTTATTAAAACTCTGTATAAGCATGAAGAAAACTATACCTCTGCTCTTATTTCTGGGTATGATGAGCGGGTACCTTTGGGCGCAGAACCCTGCCAAAAACGATGCGATTAGGATTGAAGATGAATTCTATAGTAACCAGCATCTTGATTTTGTATTACTGGATCTGGAATGCAAATACGATTTTAAATTTGATGGGTTAATCATTAACCAACAGTTAGTTACGTTTTGGTTCGATAAGACGACTATCACCGATGGGCTAAAAAAGTTGATTAAAGAAGCCCGACTTGATTTGAAATTTTACATGAATACTTCCGGTACGATTGTGATTGTACCGAATGATAAAAAAGTAGAAAAGTATAGAGTAGGTGACTTGAAATATAGCGACAAGCCCACAAAAACCAATTTTACGCTTTCGGGCAAGTTGATAGATACTCAGACGGGAGAGAGCCTGCCATTTGCCAATGTCCGCCTGCGACGAGACAACCGCTTGGTGGGAGTACAGACCAATGTTGACGGTTTTTTACGTTATTTAATATTCCTACCGATACCAGTGCCCTACACGTTAGTTAAGTGGGCTATCAGCCCAGGACCTTTTATCTCACACCGACTATTTCCTTGAAGAACTTTATCATTCCTCTCGATGCTGAGGTTCAGATTCTGTCGGAGGTCGTGGTGTCGGGCAATAAATCGGAGGTGGTGAAGGCTAATGAAGTGATTGGGATGATCAAAATGACGCCTAAAAATCTGGCAAAACTTCCCAATGTAGACGAAAGAGACCCTTTTCGGGCCTTCCAACTGATGCCGGGAGTAAGTGCCTCTAATGAGTCTTCGTCTGGCTTGTATGTACGTGGAGGTACACCCGACCAAACCTTGGTACTATACGATGGTTTCACGGTCTACCACGTAGATCACCTGTTTGGCTTTTTCTCGGCCTACAACGCAATCAAAGATATTCAGCTAAGGGGGGCTTTGACGCCAAGTACGGAGGGAGGATTTCGGCCGTAGCCGAGATTACTGGTAAAGACGGCAATAGTAAAGAGTTCAATGCCGGATTTGATGCCAGCCTATTGAGTACGAATGCCTTCGTGGAGGTACCGGTTGGTAGCAAAATTACCTTTCTTATAGCCGGTCGACGCTCGTGGAAAGGCCCCTTGTATAAGAAAATATTCGATCGGTTATCGCCTGATCAGTCTCAACCTGTCGCTGGTGGGTTTCCGGGCGGCGGGCGACGATTTGCTGCTGCCCAGACCGCACAACAAAGGGCCAGCTCCTATTTCTACGATCTAAATGGAAAGGTTACGTTTCGGCCTACATCAAAAGATATACTCTCGTTGAGCTTTTACAATGGTACTGATCACATGGACAACTCTACCACATCGAGCCTTACTGGTAGAGGTGGAGGTTTCGGGGGGCTTAATACAAGTACCAGCAATTTATCCCAATGGGGAAACGTTGGTAGTAGCCTCAAATGGTCGCGGATGTGGTCTAGTCGTTTGTACAGCAATAGCCTTACAAGCTATTCTAACTATTACAGCGATCGCGATAATTCACGTAACATTATGATCACTCGTAACACCGGCGAAACGCAGACTATCAAGGTAGGACAATTGGAACATAATAATTTGTACGATATGACTGCTAAGGCAGACTTTGAGTATAAACCAAACTAATCAGTTTGACTTTGGTATTCAGTACACCCGCAACCAGATTCAGTATTCCTATAAGCAGAACGATACCACTAGCGTACTGGATCGCGACGATACCGGAAGCACCTTTACGGACTATATTCAAGATCAGCTCAAATTCTACAATTCAAAAGTCATTATTAAGCCAGGTTTGCGTGTGACTTATTTTGACGTAACTCGAAAAAGCTACCTGGAACCCCGCGTTTCGGCTTACTACCAGCTGTCTGATCATATAAAACTTAAAGGAGCGGCTGGGAGGTACTATCAGTTTGTGAAGCAGATAAACCGCGAAGATATTACTCAGGGCAACCGTAATTTCTGGATTCTATCTAATGCCGGGTCGTTGCCCGTGACAAAGTCTGACCACTTGATTCTCGGCGGTAGCTACGAAAATAAAGATTACCTGCTGGATGTGGAGTTTTACCAAAAAAATAACTCCGGAATTACCGAGTATACTTTACGTTTTGTACCCCAGCTCCGGCAAGGGCTCACTGCCGACGAGACATTTTTTACCGGAACAGAGGTTATCAAAGGGGTAGACATACTATTACAACGGAAGTTTGGTAGTCTTACCGGCTGGGTAGGGTATACCCTAGCGGAAGCTCAACGGAATATTGCTCAGTACTCCGACAAACCCTACTATTCAGATCAGGACGTACGGCATCAGGTGAAGTTTGTGGGTATGTATCAATACAAAAAGTGGGATTTAGCTGCCACTTGGATTTTCTCGACCGGGCGACCCTATACTTCCATCATTGGGGGTTACCAGCTGACATTGCTGGACGGCACTACACGGGACTTTACTAATCTTTCGGACAAGAACGCCAACCGGTTCAATGATTATCATCGGATGGATGTATCGGCTACTTATCATATTAACCCACAATTTAGCGTGGGGCTGTCGGTATTTAACCTACATAACCGGATCAATACCTGGTACAAGCGCTTTGAGGTAACGAAAGAAGACGATGTTTCGATCCTGCAAACTACGAATGTAAATTACCTTGGTATAACGCCAAACCTTACTTTGAGCTGGAAATTAAGATAATAACTCTGAAAAAGATGAGAAAAATCAATTCTATTTGTACCTTTCACCTCCTTACTTTGGTGGGAATTCTCTCCTGCTGTACTGTTACGAATGATGTCATTGATCCGGGTGATAAACCAATTATACAGGCTTACCAGGCACCTGGTCACCCTGTAAGCTTGACGGTCTTTACAGAAATTCCTTACGCTGGTTCTTCGGATGTGGACTCTACCCAAAATTCAATTTCTGGCCTGAGTATCCGTATCCGTGACGCAAAAGGTAAGGTTTTTCAACTGATAGATATGGGCAATGGTACCTATGAATCGGCATCTACTGAAATAATCGGTGAGGCAGGAAGCGTCTATACCATGGAGTTTACCCACAAAAACAGGATGGTAAAAGCCAGCACCACCATACCGACTAAGCCGCTAGGTTTTATGCTCAGTAAAACGTCGGTGGGTGATACGGACAAAAATTGATTTATCGGGTGGCGGATTCCCAGGAGGCGGTGGTGGCCCATTTGGGGGAAATACCGATGATAATACCCCGATCGAAGCTTTTTGGGAAAACCCCTTCAATGAAAACTTCTTTGTGGCAGCGGTGAATGTTACGCCTGATCCCGTCGAAGTATTTACCCTGCCTCTTGGTCGGGAACGTCCCAGGATCCGTTTTGTCAATCAGCCCGTCACTAGCTCTTCCAGCTTTATGAACGTTCAGCGTTTTGGGTACTTCGGGACTTACAATATAATATTGTACCGGGTAGGAGTGGAGTATGTAGCCCTGTATCAGTCGTTGGGTACGACTACCCAAAACCTTAGTACCCCACCCTCAAATATCTCAAACGGTTTGGGGATATTTACTGGCGTGAACGCCGATACGATAACCTTACAAGTAGTACAAAAATAAGAAGCTGTTTTGTAGTTGTATTTTGACTAAAATATGATCAAAATACAACTACAAACAGCTTTAAATACTTTTAGACCTTAAGGTTCTCGTACTTCGCAGGAATAATTACATTCTTAAACCCAGCCTCCTGTAACTTGATCTTGAACGCAACTTGAGTGTCGTATTCTCCGTGTACCAGAAAAATAGTCTTTACGCGCCCGGGGTCCTGGCACGATAAGAACTGAATCATTTCTTTGTGGTCACCGTGGGCCGAAAATGAGTCGATGCTCTCGATATTAGCTTTTACCAAAAACTCCTCCCCGAAAATGCGTACGGACTTATCGCCTCTTTTCAGAGCGCCTCCCAGGGTATTGGGTGAAGCGTAGCCCACAAACAGAATCGTAGCGTTTGGGTTTTCAATGTTATTCTTGATGTGGTGTTTGATTCGCCCGGCTTCGGCCATTCCCGAGGCTGATATAATAATACAGGGTTCAGGACTATCGTTAATAGCCTTCGAGTCTTCTACGTCAGATACATAGTGTAGATAGGGGAAAGCGAAAGCGTCACCATCTCTCTCGATGTAGCTCAAAACCTCCGGGTTGAAGCATTCGTCGTGTGCTTTCATGATTAGGGTAGCTTTAATGGCCAACGGACTGTCGATATACACCGGAATACGGGGCAATTTCCCCTCGCTTGATAATCGGTCGAGGGCGTAGATTAGCTCCTGGGTGCGGTCTACGGCAAAGGCCGGGATTATTAACTTCCCCCGATTGGTGATGCAGGTATCGTAAAAAACTCGTAACAGATGCTTTTGCAGGTCTAGTTGGGCTTCGTGCAAACGATCGCCATAGGTCGACTCACATATAATAAAATCTGCCTGCGGAAATGTATCCGGTTTCCGGAGTATGTTGTCTTCTGGTCGACCGATATCGCCCGTAAACGTTAGTTTTTTAAAATAACCTCCGTCTTTAATGTTGAGGTGTACAGCGGCACTACCCAAAATATGGGCCGCATCCGTAAAGAATACATCCACTTCATCATTATTAAGGCTGAAAGGTTGTCCGTAGCGTTTGGTTTGGAACAGACTCAGAGCTTTTTCTGCGTCTTCGGTATCATACAGAAGATCAAGGAGCGGCCGCCCCTGACGCTTCCGACGGCGATTGATGCGCTCTACGTCTTTTTCCTGAATGTGGGCGCTGTCTAGCAGCATAATCTTGCACAGATCAGCGGTAGCAGGAGTACAGTAAATAGGGCCTTCGAAACCTTTCTTAACCAGCCGGGGGATGAGTCCACTATGATCAATGTGAGCGTGGGAAAGTATCAGGTAATCTAGTTTGGAGGCTTTAAAGCCAAACTCTTGGTTCCATTCATCGGTCTGTATACCTTGGAATAATCTAAAATCGAGCAGGATTTTGGTGCCAAGTTCGGTGGTGATGAGGTGCTTACTACCCGTCACGGTGCGGGCAGCGCCATAAAATTGAATATGCAATAGGAATGATCGTAATTCGTGTAGTAAGTAGTCGGACGTAAATATGGATATAATTTTTATCTTGCGTCTATGCAAGGGAAGAAACGATACATCAGGCTGAGTGACGATCAGCGTGCGGCACTCGTATTGGGCCACAAGACGGGCAAGAAGGCCACCTTCCGCCTG
>JBDNFP010000025.1:0-4876 GCA_041689775.1 Spirosomataceae bacterium | reverse complement strand
TCTCCTGGATTGGATGCTGGCCAATTTCGGCAAGCCAATCAGGTACGCACCGACTTGATTTTTAAAATGTCCAGTAATCAGGTTTCCGACTTAGCGTTAGTGTCTAAATTGTTTACGATCAGTTGATTGCATCCTAAAATACAGGACTTTTTCTTTTCAATATCTATATTGGAAATGGCTAAAAAACGAACAGATTTGATGACTTGCTTTGCCAGGGAGGAATAAAATCTCCCAAGTCTGTGCGTACACTTCCCCGCTTTGGGCCTGACGGTTTCGTCTGCCGCTAAAAGGTACTTTTGTCCTTCCTTATGCACAAAGTGTTTGAACAAAAGCAGGTTTATCATCAGCCAATCAACGTGTTTTAACGCATAAAAACGTTGGACTGTCCGATAACTCAAAGAGCCGTATCGTGCAACCGAACGGGTTGTCACAGCATTAGAAACCCCCAAAATACTATCACTAATGAAAGCGAAATTTTGTAGATTTGACCGACTGAACTGATTGTCCAGTACACTTAATAGTTCAGTAATAATTTGCACTTTTACAAGTTGTTTTGGCGGCGAAACCATATAAAACTTGTAGAAGCGCTTTTATTTCCTCGACAACTAAATTTGGCGTACATATTGTACTAGTGATCTATATAAGCTCTGCAATTACGTAACCCCTCACCCCCCCAGCAACCCCAACAACCCTTCCTTCCCCAGCGACCTAAAAAATCCATCCCCCTCCGTAATCAAGTCTCCGGCGAGCTTGGCTTTGTTCTGCTGCATAACCATGATCTTTTCTTCCACGGTATTGGGGCAGATAAGGCGGACGGCGATGACGTTTTTTTGCTGGCCGATGCGGTAGCTGCGGTCGATCGCCTGGTTTTCGACGGCGGGGTTCCACCAGGGGTCAACCAGGAATACGTAGTCGGCGGCGGTGAGGTTGAGGCCCGTACCACCAGCTTTGAGGCTGATTAGGAACACGCGGGTTTCTTCCCCTTCCTGAAACCGCCGAATCACCTCGGGGCGATTGATGGTACTACCCATGAGGTAGGTATATTGGATATTTTCGCGGTGTAGCTCCTTTTTGATGAGGTCGAGCATGGACACAAACTGCGAGAATACCAGTACCTTGTGTACTTTGGTAATCCCCCGCAACTGATCCATGAGAGTATCTATTTTGGTGGAAGTATCTCCGTACAACTTCTCGTCCTCGATTAACAAAGGTGAATTGCAGATTTGCCGGAGCTTGGTAATGCCCCGCAGTACGTGCATACCGTTTTTCTGAATCTCTTCTTCCATATTGGACGAAATATAGTCGCGAAACTCCCGCTCGTAGGAATCGTACAGCTTACGTTGTTCCGTGCCCATCTCGCAGTACATAATCACCTCCGTTTTTTCGGGAAGCTCGTGGGCTACTTCTTTCTTGGTGCGGCGCAACACAAAAGGATTAATGAGCGCTTGCAACCGCTCAGCGCTACGCTTTTCCTTGAAACGGTCAATGGGAATGGCGTAGGTATACCGGAAATAGGTACGGGTGCCCAGCAGCCCCGGGCAGGCAAACGACAATTGGGCGTAGATATCGAAGGTATTGTTCTCGATGGGCGTACCCGAGAGCGCAATGCGATTGCGGGACTGCAACAGTCGGGCGGCCTTGTAGCGCTGCGAGGAAATATTCTTGATGTTCTGCGACTCGTCCAGAAAAATGTAGTTGAACTTGTACTTTTTCAGGAAGATAATATCCGATAGCAACGTGCCGTAGGTAGTAATAATCAACTCGAAATCGTCAAAGCTCGCCGGCGTGCGGGCGCGGTTGGGGCCGTGTAGTACATGGACAGATATACTTGGAGCAAACTTTTCAACTTCTTCCTGCCAGTTATGAATCAGCGAAGTAGGCACGATCAGCAGGTTAGTGTTATGCCCGGACTTCTCGCGTTGCAGCAGAATAAAAGCCAGAATCTGTACGGTTTTTCCCAGTCCCATGTCATCGGCGAGGCAGCCGCCAAAGTTGAAGTCGTCCAGAAAATTGAGCCAGTTCAGTCCCTGCCGTTGGTAGGGGCGCAGGGTAGCGCGGAGTCCTTCGGGAATGGGCACCGGTGTGATGGATTCAAAATCGGACAGTCGGGATTGGTAGAGGTGTACTTCCGTGCGTACTTCTTCATCTAGCATGGCGTCGTCGTACAGTTCGGAGATAGTGCGGTAATTGATTTTAGAAATCTGAATAACTTCGTCCACAATTTCGCCGTTCTGGAAATAGCCTTCCAGTTTACGCAGCCATTCTTCCGGAATTATGCCAAACGTGCCGTCGTCTAGTTGCACAAACTTGTTCTTATTCTTTACCGACTTGTGTAGCTGCTTCACGGAGGCTTTTTTCTTCCCAAACTTCACATCAACGAGAGCATTGAACCAGTTGAGGCCGCTAATGACCTGGATGTTTACTTTGGCCTTGTTGGGATTGAGTGTGTTGTTTTTCAAGTCATTGAAGCCGAGGACCGTAATGTCGTGGAAGGTCCATTCTTCAAACACTTCCAGAAACCATTCCTCGTTTAGGAAGCGGGTTTTGTGCAGGTAAAAGTACAGCAGTGGATTTTCTAGTTGTTCCAGGAAGTCGGGATGCTGCCGGACGATCAAAGAAACGAAACCGTCTTCGGCCGACAGGTCGCGTTCAATACTAAAAGCATGGCCGGCCTTATCGAGCGCGTAGATTTGCCGCTTGGTCAGTACTGGTATTTCCACTTCACCGTACTTCATCACTGGGTTGATCAGCACATAGTTGCCGAGGTCCGACAGGTAAATCAACTTCTTGGGCACCTCATTAAAACCGGCTTTCCGGCGCTGCGCTTTGGTGGCTGGTTTTAGGTAGGTACGCTTCACGGTCACGTGGGTTTCCATCTCCGCAAGCACTTCCTGCTGAAAGGTCAGAAAGGATTCGTGGTTAAGAATGATGGAGTTGTTATGCTTCTTGAAGTAGGCTACGGCGTCGAGCACCGGTGCTGAGGGACAAAGGTACCAGCTGTCTTCCAGCACCAGAAAATGATCAAATCGAATCGTCAGTTGATTCAGGGAGCAGAAAGTGCCGTTGAGTTTCAGTTCGCTGTGTACATGGTAGTGGGTTTCGCCTAAGCTCACTTGCACATTGAAGTCAACCTCGGGCTGATTTAACAAAATAGGAGTAAGGGAGCGTGGGGCGATTTTGTCTGAAATCCGGCTGTCGTGGTAATAAAATTCATGCCGAATCGGATTGCTGATCAAAGCCCGTAGGCCTTCGGTATCGGTCATGGATTTCTCGTAGACCGCCTGAAATCGGCCAACGGCAGCGTAAAATTTTAGTTCGTCCGGCCGCTGCGTAGTCCACACTAGATCCATGGGGTTGATGGGCGTAAATGGTCCTTTCAATTCTCCCGAAGATCCAAGTGGACTTTCTATAAGCTGAGCCGTAAACAAATCGTAGTACTTGTGCTTGCTGATTACTACGATCCGTTTTACGAAAGGATTGGCCGTATTGGTCTGGTTTTTTGCATCGAGGTATTTGGCTAGCAAAGCCTCCCCACCAGATTCAATGCTCCCTGGGCTATCCAGAGAGTTGGCTTTTCGGAAAGGTTCGTAAGGGAGGTTTTCTTCGTTCATGAAGGGAATATATCCAAACAGGATATTTGGTACATTGGAGGACAAAATATCCCAATATTACTGAATATCCTCCATTCTACCCTGATTCAGATCACCGGTCTGGTAACCTTTTTTGAACCAGTACATGCGCTGCTGCGATGTGCCATGGGTGAAAGCATCGGGTACTACGTAGCCCTGCGACTGCTTTTGCAGCTTGTCATCACCAATGGCATTGGCGGCGGTCAGTGCGGCTTCCAGATCACCGGGTTCCAGAATATTCTGCATCTCATCGGCGTGGTTGGCCCATACGCCCGCCAAAAAATCAGCTTGTAATTCCAGACGCACGGAGAGTTTGTTATAATCCCGCTCGCTTAGTCTTTCCCTTTGTTGTTGCACTTGATCGGTTATTCCCATGAGGTTCTGCACATGGTGGCCTACTTCATGTGCGACTACATAGGCTACCGCAAATTCGCCGGGGGCCCGAAACTGCTCCCGTAATAGGTCACAAAAGGAGAGATCAATGTACACTTTTTGATCGGCTGGACAGTAAAACGGCCCCATGGCGGCCGAGGCACTACCACAGGCGCCCTGAGTGGTATCGTCAAATATCTGTAGACTTGGCGCCTGGTATTGGGCGTTGTTTTCGGCGTATATTTTCCCCCACACGTCTTCGGTACTTCCTAGCACGGCCGTTACAAAGTCGGCCATCTGATCGTCGGCCCTAGGACCGCTAGGTTGAGTATCTACCTGCTCTTGGGCTTGATTGCTTTGTAAACTAGAAAGTAGTTCGGTTGGATCCTGCCCGGTAAGGAGTCCCAGTATGATTACGATGATTACGCCTAAACCACCGATGGCGACTTTCCCTCCGGTAGACCGGCCACCACGACGATCTTCAATATTATTGCTTCTTCGTAAATCCTGCCAGCGCATAGTAAATTCAGATTAGTAGGTTCAAGGGAGAGATTTGGTCAGGTTTTTATACCAAGGTACTATTTTACTACCCAAAAAAGCAAGCTACTAGTTTCTTGAGATTATTGATTAACCCCCCATTGATGCGCAAACAAGAGGTTTTTTGGGTAAAGTTCGGTTAGGAATCATTGTAAAGGGTTCTGGTGAGGTTAATTCTTGACGTCATTTGCCGGAGTTAAGTAGTCGGCCGTAAATATGGATATAATTTTTATCTTGCGTCTATGCAAGGGAAGAAACGATACATCAGCCTGAGTGACGATCAGCGTGCGGCACTCGTATTGGGCCATAAAACGGGCAAGAAGGCCACCTTCCGCCTG
>JBDNFP010000024.1:0-10526 GCA_041689775.1 Spirosomataceae bacterium | reverse complement strand
GACCAGAATTGGGTATTTTGCATCACAAAGGAGATAGGAAAGTAGTTATTTTAGTACTGATTCAGGTTCAACCGACCACAAAGGTTACTAAATACGAGACTTTTTTCTAAACTTTTACCATATTTTATATAATTATAAGAGCATTAATTTTTATAAGAAAACCCTGCCATTGGATGTAAGCTTGTCGATCAAAAAGATTACCCGAATTGGGCTCTAATTCAACACTAGGTAGCCTGCACTGGGAAAGAATCACTGAAAGTAAGGCAAATAGGAATAGAGACTTTTTCATAGGCTCAGCGCTTCTGTTGGGGGATATTTCATAGTTTTCGATGACTTTTTCACATACTCAAAAGGTACACTTTTTGGTTACACTCTTTTGGAGAAATAAAGCTCAAAAAAAACGATACTTGTCAAGTAAATTTCAATATATTTTTTTGAAATATTTTTTGTCCCTGATAGGCACGCCAAAAATCCCCTACGTCAAAAACGACCATCGGATGATTGATACATGTTTTTTCATTCAATGATCCTATCTTTGTACAGACCATCAATCATTTTATAAATCTAGAATGCACTTTCCTTTAATTTCCCGCCTCTTACTTTTTTCCATTATTATAGGGGCATGTCTAACTTCCTGTACCAACAACAATTCCTCCGAAAGTACCTCCGAACAAACCACCGCCATGGCTCCAGCACCACTTTTCAACGCTGATTCCGCCTACGCCTTTGTGGAACAGCAGGTAGCCTTTGGTCCGAGGGTGCCTAATACTCCTGCCCACGTACAAACGGGAGATTATCTGGTAGAAACACTCAAAAAATATGGATTTGAAGTAACGGAGCAAAAATTCATAGCTACTACCTACGACGGCAAGAAGCTCAACGCCCGTAACATCATTGGTAGCTACAACCCCAACGCGGCCAAACGCATCATGCTGGCCTCGCATTGGGACTCCCGCCCCTTCGCTGATCAGGACTCCGTCCTTACCAGCAAGGCCGTACCGGGCGCCAACGATGGTGCCAGTGGTGTGGGGGTGCTATTAGAAGTGGCCCGTGTATTGAGTAATGATACTACCAAACTAGACTTGGGCGTGGATATAGTCTTCTTTGACGCCGAAGACTGGGGCAACTCCGCCGTGGCTACCGATGAGTTTGGTGATTTCTGCCTGGGGTCACGGTATTGGGCCGACAACAAACATCTTCCAAACTATACGGCCTACTTTGGAGTTTTACTGGATATGGTTGGTGCCAAAGGGGCTACTTTCCCCAAAGAAGGGTATTCGGTACGTAATGCCAACGAGGTGGTTCGTACGGTGTGGAATACGGCTAGTCAATTGGGATACAGCAACTTTTTTATCGACCAGCAAGGCCCATCCATTACCGACGACCATGTGCCTGTCAACGAAAAGGCGAAGTTTCCGATGATTGATATTATTCATCTCCGGATGAACGATCTGAGCAAAACCTTCTTTGATGATTGGCATACGTCCGAGGATGATATGGATAACATCGACCCTACCACACTCAAAGCCGTAGGACAAACCCTGTTGCAAGTCCTTTATAACGAAAGGCAACCCGCTATTTAATAAGTCAGTGTACTATGATAAAACAAGCAGTTCTTTTACTTACCCTCTTTCCCCTACTTTTTGCTTGCTCCGCTCCACCCGAAAAACTCGGTGAGCTTGATCTGGTACAGTGGCGCAAAGACCGTAGTGCCTGCGGTGATGTTCGTGCAAAATTAGTGGAAAATTTTAAATCCGAAGAAAAGCAACTGCTGGGGAAATTCGCGGACGATGTGGGGAATTTATTAGGCAAGCCAGATATTCATCAATTAGCCGGTAGAAATCAGAAAATATATATCTACTTTTTGGAGAAGGGGACTCAATGCGATGATATCACGCAGCCCTCCACGGCTATGAAGGCAGTGCTTCGTTTTAATGCCATTGGTCTACTTACCGAAATTACGTATCAGCAGGAGATACCCGAATAAAATCTACAAATAAAATTTCTTGCGGTGAATCACCTCTTCCACTACCTCCGGAACGAGGTAGTGGATAGACCGTCCGTTGCGCAGGGAATCACGGATAAAAGTAGCCGAAATATCGAGTAGCGGGGCCTTTACAAATGTAACCTGCGGATGGTCACTAAACCCATGAGACGGGGCGTTGGGCCGGGGATATACATAAAGCCCTACGTATTCAAGTATTTTTTCGTGATTCTTCCAATTGGGAAACTGAGCCAGATTATCCTCGCCCATAATCAGCTTGAACTCATACTGTGGATATTTTTCGAGTAACCGGATGAGGGTATCAATGGTATAGCTTGGCTTGGGAAGATGAAACTCAAAATCAGTGGCTTTCAGCAGAGCATTATCAGCAATAGACCGCTCTACCATGTCCAGCCGGTCAAATTCGTGCAATAAGCTTTTATTCTTTTTGAAAGGGTTTTGCGGGCTTACCACAAACCACACCTGATCCAGATCCGTACCGGTAGCCATGGTATTGGCAATAATCAGATGTCCAAGGTGAATGGGGTTGAAGGAGCCAAAGAATAAGCCGATTTTCATTTTAAAAAATCTTCTACTAAATATTCGGCTTTTAGTAAGGTTGGTGCGAGATCGTCATTGACCAAAACGACATCAAACTCTTCTTCAAAACTCAACTCGTAGCGGACTTTGGCTAGTCGAGTGGCTAATGTAAATTCTGTTTCGGTTCCCCGACTATTGAGACGGCGTTTGATTTCTTCTTCGGAGGATACCTTTACAAATACTGAAAGCGCCTTGTCTCCGTATGCCTCTTTCAGTTTCAGTCCACCTTTGACATCTACATCAAAGATGACATGCTTCCCATCGGCCCAAAGACGCTCTATTTCGGTTTTGAGGGTACCGTAGTAATTACTAACGTAGACTTCCTCCCATTCGGCAAACTCCTGATTAGCAATACGCTTACGAAATTCTGTCGGGGTTAAGAAGTAATAATCGTGGCCATCTACCTCGTAATCGCGACGAGTACGAGTACAAGCCGAAACTGAAAATGCCAGTTGCTGAGGATACTTCGCTAAAAGATATCTAACGATTGTTGTTTTACCGGAACCTGACGGTGCAGAAAAAATGATAAGCTTTCCTTCCAATGTATGCAGGTCAAATGAGTAGCTGTGATTTAATAGCGGACACCAGCTTTTCGGGGCAAGGGCGGCGCTCTACCTTGTTATGCAGTGAGTCCTTAATGCACTTTTCAAGGTGATAGGTCTGAATGCAGGGCATGCATTTATCCATATTTTGTCTAAAATGCTCCCTATCTGCGTCACTTGCTTCGCCGTCCAGGATAGCCTGAATCATTTTCATGCATTCAGCATGATTGTCGCAGTGATGCTTCATAGGCTGATCCTGCTTTTCTCCGGCAGCTTCTGATGTTTTAGATGATAAATTCATCGCGGTTGAATATTTGTAAAACCTGTGTAGTAGTACAGTTGTACCTTATAACCGCAATGATCATAGAAAAAGTTTCCGGCACTACACGTCATATCCCATGTGACCCGCATAATTTCTGAGTTTCTCTTTCAACAGATTACGGGCGCGGTGTAGGCGAGAGCGAACTGTGCCGATGGGAATATCCAAGATTTTCGCCATCTCCTCGTAAGTAAAACCTTCAATGTCACACAAGATGATAACGGTACGAAAATCAACCGGGAGAGAGTTAAGCGCATTAGCTACCTCATCGCCGATCATATCTTGTACGGCATCGGCCCGTAAGTCTACGGTATGTGAAGTATCAGCAGCGTCTTCGGAGTTGTAAGTGGTTTCAACTTCCTGGTAGTCTACCTTTGAAGGCTCTTTACTCTTCTTACGGTAGTCATTAATGAAGCTGTTTTTGAGAATACGAAACAACCATGCTTTGGCGTTTGTACCCTGTTCGAATGAAGATATAAAGCGAAACGCTTTTAAATATGTATCCTGCACCAGATCGTTGGCATCGTCTTCGTCTGTTGTAAGTCGAAAAGCGAAATTATACATCGAATCTATATGAGGCATGAACTCACGATTAAAAACCTCATATTTCTGACCGTCCGTGTAGCCTTCTTTTATGGGTGCTTCTGACATGATAACTGACATAGATTTGCTCAATTTACGAATTTTAAAAATAGCACCAAACCCCGCACGGTAGTACTTGATGAACGGTATCTGGACTCAATCAGTAGCAATTTATCACAGGCGAAGTACATGACTAATCACTAATGTACAAACTCGGAACTATCAAAATAGTTTTTACGAATAAAAAGCAAACTGATTGACATAGCTGTATAAAATTTTGGGCCACTGCTGTCTAAAGCAGTCAACTTGTCAGGAATTGTGCACTATCAGCGCCTGGAAAAGAACTGAAATAAGACTATCAGGAAGGTAGTAAAAAGCGTACTGCCCACAATACGTATCAGCGTAACCCCAATCATACCCACGTTGCTCATTTCAACGAGAAATAACATGGAATGATGAATAAATATCAGCGGTAGCATAAAAGTCAAGTATTTCCCCATCCCCAGCGCATTTAAGGTAATATCAACCCGATCAACTCCTTTGGTTTCAAGTTGAGTTTGTATCCAGAAGGGCCTCAGATACATGATCAATACGGAGGCTGCGGCATGTATTCCTAGCGTATTATAAAATACATCCATCAGTAAGCCCGTAAAAAAGCCCAGGAACAATAGCCAGGTTTTACTGGCGTCGGATGGTAATGCAAGCAACACTGCTACGTAAATGAAGCAAAACCCGTAGTTAAAAAGCACGACATTGCGCATGATGAGGATCTGCAATACCATGTAAAACAGAAATAACGCTATGTATTGTATGATTTCTCGCAGGCTCATCGGCGTTCCTCTTCTATGGGTTGTTGAAGTTTTTCCCGTTCGGCTTGCAGATCATTCTGCACTATGTATACGTAGCTGAGGCTGCGGAAGTCGGTTGCTACTTTCAGATCAATATTGAAGAACGTCTGATCAGGGCGAACACTGACATTCTTTACCGTACCTACCATAATACCCGGTGGGAAAACCGAGTTATAGTTAGATGTCACGGCAGAATCTCCCTTTATGACCGGCTTGTACCTTGAAATATCCATTAGCGAAATGGTCTCAGGATCCCGACTTTGCCATACAGCAGGACCTATCTCACCACTCCGCGTAAGCTTAGTAGATACCATGAATTGAGAATGAAGAATGGAAGTAATAACAGAGTAGTGCTCCGAACAAGAGCGGACTTTACCCACTACACCAGTGGCAGAAATAACCCCCATGCCCGGTCGGATACCATCGGCACTCCCTTTGTCAATCGTCAGGTAGTTATTGGCCCGGTTGGTTTCGGTCATAATCACTTTTCCTACCACAAATTTAAACCGATTGACAAACAGCGAATCAGGCAGGTAGGAGGTTGGTGCGTTTTGAGGATTTTGCTCCTGAAGCTTCGTTACCAAGCTATTTAACCTTAGGTTTTCCTGCGCCAAACGTTCATTTGTTTCCTGCAAGCTAGCAAACTCACGTACCGAGTTCGAAACCGTCAGGGTTTTGGCCACATAGTAGTTAGATGTATTGAAGTAGGTAGCCCCCCAATAGGTATTGTTTCTGACGATCAGCCAAAAACAAAGGATTTCCAGCAGGACGAAGAAAATGAAATTACGGTTCCGGGAAAGGAACTGAATGAGTTGAAGCATAAGCCAAAAAAGCCACGATGGCTACCCACTGTACTACGTACGAAGCCAGCCGTCGAACGATTATTTCCTAAGTAATTAATACGGGCTTATATAATTTCAGGTTTTTCAGAACATCTCCGGTTCCGATTACTACTGCTTTGAGCGGCTCATCGGCTATGTGAATGGGTAGCTTGGTCTTGGTAGCCAAACGCTTATCAAGCCCATGAAGTAATGCCCCTCCACCAGTCAGATGGATACCATTCCGATAAATATCCGCTGAAAGCTCAGGAGGAGAAATCTCCAAAGCCTTCATCACAGCCTCCTCAATTTTAGAAATTGATTTATCCAAAGCGTACGCGATTTCGCTGTACGTTACTTTAATTTCTTTGGGGATACCCGTCATGAGGTCCCGGCCGCGAATTTCATAGTCAGCCGGTGGGTTCTCCAATTCAGGTAGTGCCGATCCAATTGCGATTTTGATCATTTCGGCAGAACGCTCTCCGATCAGTAAGTTGTGCTCACGACGCATGTAATCTACAATATCGCGCGTAAATACGTCTCCAGCTATACGCACCGATTGTTCACAGACGATACCCGAAAGGGCTATCACTGCAATTTCGGTTGTACCTCCTCCGATATCCACAATCATTACACCGTTAGGCTGGGTAATGTCAATACCGATACCAATGGCAGCGGCGATAGGCTCATGTACCATGTACACCTCCTTGGCTCCGGCATGCTCGGCGGAATCTTTAACGGCTCGCTTTTCTACCTCCGTAATACCCGAAGGTATGCAAATCACCATCCGGTGAGAAGGAGTAAAAAAACGATTTCCTGTATCGATCATTTTGATCATCCCCCGAATCATCATTTCCGCTGCCGTAAAGTCAGCAATTACACCGTCTTTAAGGGGACGAATTGTTTTTATATTTTCACTGGTCTTTTCGTGCATCTGCATGGCCGTGTGGCCAATCGCTAGTACCTTTCCGGTGCTTTTGTCTATGGCAATAATAGAAGGCTCGTCTACTACCACTTTACCTTTACAAATGATCAGAGTATTAGCGGTACCCAAATCAATAGCGATGTCGCTGGTCAAAAAATCAAACAATCCCATGTTTTATTTTGGTAAAAATCATCCCCCGTTTACAGGTCAGCAAAATTACAGATTATTACCCACAAACAAAGTCATTTCAACAAATTACCTAAGAACTTGAAAATCAAATAGTATCCCACTTCGGTGGGGTATTGCATGCCCGGTATTTTATAAATAGTCCTTACCTTTACAATACTATGGGAATTAGATCATTGCTGAGCCAACCGCTGGCTCGTTATATTGTGGAGCAACAGCACCGCTGGATTAGCAGTAGCAAAGCCGTACAAGAACAGTGGCGCACCAAACTTATCAGTACAGCCACTACTACTCAATTTGGGAAAGATCACTTTTTTAAGGACGTACATTCGTATGAAGAGTTTAGGGATGCCGTACCCGTACGCGACTACGAAGAGCTCAAGCCTTACGTAGAAAATATCCTACACGGCGAACCTGATGTACTGTGGCCGGGTAAACCCGTTTACTTTGCCAAAACCTCCGGAACTACCTCGGGGGTCAAGTACATCCCTATTACTTCTGACTCCATTCCTAACCATATTAACTCAGCTCGGGATGCACTCCTCACCTATGTGAATCAGACCGGAAACTCGGCTTTCCTAGATCAAAAACTAATATTCCTTTCGGGTAGCCCCGTCCTCGAACAGAAAGCTGGTGTTCATATCGGACGGCTATCCGGTATTGTTAACCACCACGTACCGGGGTATCTGCGTACTAACCAACTGCCAAGCTACGAAACAAACTGTATCGAAGACTGGGAGACCAAACTAGAAAAGGTTATTGACGAAACTATCGACCAACGTATGTCTCTAATTTCGGGAATTCCGCCTTGGGTGCAAATGTACTTTGACCGAATTCGGACCCGGACCGGAAAAGATATTAAGGACGTGTTTCCCGACTTCTCTTTGTTTGTCTACGGGGGTGTCAATTTTGAGCCCTACCGGGCCAACCTTTTTGAGGCGATTGGTAAACGTATTGACTCCGTCGAAACCTATCCGGCCTCTGAGGGTTTTTTAGCCTATCAGGATTCGCAAACCGAAGAAGGACTTTTACTTTTACTGAATTCAGGAATATTCTTCGAGTTTATTCCGGTGGAAAACTACTTCGATGAAAAACCCAAACGAGTTTCGATCAAAGATGTAGAGTTAGGAAAAAATTACGCCGTCGTAATCAATAGCAATGCAGGACTTTGGGGCTATTCGATTGGGGATACCGTCAGGTTTGTCTCACTCAACCCGTACCGTATTCTTGTTACGGGACGGATAAAGCATTTTATCTCGGCCTTTGGTGAGCACGTAATTGGTGAGGAAGTTGAAAAAGCACTTCACTACGCCATGCAGCGCCACCCCGAAGTAGAGGTAACCGAATGCACCGTGGCTCCGATGGTAACGCCCGCCGAGAGTGGGCTACCCTACCACGAATGGATGATTGAGTTTGCCACGCCACCCGCCAACCCCGATAGCTTTTCCCGGGACCTTGACCGTAAGCTTACCGAACTGAATGTGTACTACGATGACCTGATTAAGGGTAATATACTGCGTTCACTTGTGGTTCGGGCTTTGCCCAAAGATACATTTATCAACTACATGCGTGCCGAAGGAAAGCTAGGAGGACAAAATAAAGTTCCTCGTTTATCAAACGATCGTAAAATTGCTGATGCACTGCGAAAGTGGCTATAAATTGAGGTCGAATACGTTTCAATATTAAGATATTACTCTTCATCACATGACAAAAAAACGCATAGCTATTCTTGGTTCAACCGGATCAATTGGCACGCAGGCCCTCGATGTGGTTAGTGCCAATCCGGACGCCTTTTCGGTAGAGGTACTCACCGCTCAGTACAACGCTGACCTTCTCATTGAGCAGGCTGCCCACTTTCGCCCCAAAGAGGTAGTGATCGGTAACGAAGCCCTCTTATCCAAAGTAGCTGCCGCACTTACTCCTCTGAATATAAAAGTCTACGCAGGATCAGAAGCACTAGCCTCGGTGGTAGAATCAGATCAGATCGATACTGTACTAACCGCTTTGGTTGGATACTCCGGATTACTTCCTACAATGCGGGCCATTCGGGCGGGGAAAGATATTGCCTTGGCTAACAAAGAAACGCTGGTAGTAGCCGGTGAACTCATCACTCAGCTCGCCCGTGAACATCAGGTAGCCATTCTCCCCGTTGATTCGGAGCACTCAGCTATTTTTCAGTGCCTCACCGGAGAAGAAAAAAATCCAATTGAAAAAATAATTCTGACGGCTTCGGGAGGACCCTTTCGGGGAAAAGATCGGGCGTTCCTGTCGGGAGTAACAAAGGCACAGGCACTAAAACACCCCAATTGGAGTATGGGTGCTAAGATCACCATCGACTCAGCTACCCTCATGAATAAGGGCCTGGAAGTTATCGAAGCAAAATGGCTATTTGATCTTACTCCCAACCAAATCGATGTCGTTGTACATCCGCAAAGTATCATTCATTCGATGGTCCAGTTTGAAGATGGGAGCATCAAAGCTCAGATGGGTCTACCCGATATGAAGCTACCTATTCAGTACGCTTTAAGCTACCCATTACGAATGAAGTCCTCTTTCCCCCGCTTCGATTTTACTCAATATCCTTCCCTCACTTTTGAAAAGCCCGACAAGGATACTTTCCGCAATCTATCCCTGGCTTACGTTGCCCTGGAAAAAGGCGGAAATTTAGCTTGTATTATCAACGCGGCTAATGAGGTAGCTGTTGCTGCATTTTTGAACGATGAAATCGGCTTTCTAGAAATTTCCGACATCATCCAGGCGTGCGCAGACAAGGTAACTTTTGTACAGCATCCTCAGTACCACGACTACGTTGAGACGGACCAAGAAGCCCGACGAATGACCACTGAATTAATTCGCGAGACGGCATGACCAATACACTGATGATTAAATACCTATCTGTGATCACGGCTGCTGCGTTAAAGTTTTTTGCGGGCCCCATAACGGGCATGGCTTTGGGATTGAGCTGGTTCGAAAGTGCACTTTGCTCCGCCGTGGGGATGATGCTGAGCGTACTTGTAACAACGTACGTAGGTAAGGGTATTCAGGTGGTGTTGAATCAGCGCCGTCAAACTCCTGTCCGTAAGTTCAATAAGTCTAGCCGGCTGGCCGTAAAAATCTGGAAACGATTCGGAATTATCGGGATTGCTATCCTGACTCCTTTATTATTTACCCCCATCGGAGGCACCCTCATTGCCGTAGCTTTTAGGGTACCCAGGCAGGCTATTTTCTTTTGGATGCTCGTCAGTGGATTGTCGCTGGGCGCTGCACTCTCCTATCTTGTTTACAAACTCTCGTTTATTCCGGAGTGGTTTGCGAGGTAACCTTCTGTTAATGCTTACGTAGACAGATAGTATTCAAATAATTAAGGCAATGAAAACCAGCGTTTTCATTGCCTTAAAGCCACTTTATTTGGGCTATCGTAGTGTGTGTAAAATCATATCAATGACCCTATTCCATTTCTTTTAATAAGTGTAGATATATGTCTTTATTTTTGAGGGCATATACCCGTCGTGGAAACTTGAATATGCTACTCACGCCCTTGTCACAAATGACTCCACAAAAATGCATCTAACTCAGATGTGTAAGTAGTCGGCCGTAAATATGGATATAATTTTTATCTTGCGTCTATGCAAGGGAAGAAACGATACATCAGCCTGAGTGACGATCAGCGTGCGGCACTCGTATTGGGCCATAAAACGGGCAAGAAGGCCACCTTCCGCCTG
>JBDNFP010000023.1:0-20053 GCA_041689775.1 Spirosomataceae bacterium | reverse complement strand
TAGTCTTTAAAAACTTTTTCAGGATCTGTATGTGACCTAATTAGTCGTTGAACATACACTCTATGGTGATCTTTTAAATATTCTCTGAACTTCAAACAGGCATCATTTTCTAGTTTAACCCTTTGTGTCTCCTCATCTCGAGTACCCCAAGTTCTAGATAACATAAAGTATACGGTGGCTTCTTTTTTCTCATTTTTAGGCTCACTATCTAAATACTTAAAGAAAAGACTCTTCGAAATATTTCTAATTGCTTCCCCTTGGGTTAATTTATTTGTCTGAGTATTGCCTCTAAGTTCTTGAATTACTAACTCACTGGCTAAAAAATGCCTAATTTCTAATGATAGATTATTTGTTTTAAATACATCTTCTTTCAAAAATTTATTGAAGGGTTCTACATTGTCTCCATAAACTTTTTCTAAATTATTTTTTGAAAAATAGTAGAGAATAAACTGTAAAAGATTAAAATGACTAAAATATTTTTCACAATACAACAAACTTTTCAGCATAAGTTGATAGTGCTCAGGCGGCTGAGTATCCTTCATCTCATCCATCGTTAGAATAAAGGCTTCAATATCTTTTTTGTTGGGAGTAATATCTTTTTTCGCTAATTCATCAATAAATGCTTTCATACTGCTAAAACCTTTGCCCAGTCGGTTAAGAAGCCCGAATACGGAAATTCTGTTACTATAATTGAAGAAGACGGAGTGGTTTTCTCTCATTCTTACAGAGGTTGACCTGAGGTGGGGACTTGAAGAAGTAAAAAGCGTTTCAATAATTTGTTTGAAAACAGCTCGGTCAATTTTTGAAATGGATAAAGACTCAGCAACCGCTGAACTTTCATCTAAAATATTCTCAAATTTCTTTCCATTTAATTTCCAGTCTCTTTGACCATTCTTTGGCCTCTCAAAAATCACTTTGTTCGCAAAGAGGTTATAAAGACTAGGAGCTTTGAATTTTATCAACTCTAAAAGGAAAAATTCCTTCAGAACGGACATATCACCTTGAACACTTTCTTTGATCATTTCATAAACTATTCGAAAGCTATTGGCAAAACGATTTACATCCCGAATATTTGTTATGCACTGGTCTAATAAAGAATAAGAAAGTAATCCTGCTATTGGATATTTTGGATTATGAACAATCTCATCATCCCACAGGTCCTTCATAACCTCTTCTAACTCGCTGACAGGTATGTCTCCCTTATCTTTCTTAGCCTTATTTTCATCATTGATTATACTGGAAAAAGCCAAGAGTAACTGTTCCAGGACTATATTTTTCCGAATGGGTGGCAATACTATCTCTAACTGAAATATCTTTTCAAGGTACCTATCCCGGCTTTCGACCATGTTGCTTTCCTTCAAGGCATTGAGTACATAATTTCTGTCTAATGCAGCAACGAAGAAGGTTTGTTTAAAGTCAGCTGTATTACGGATGAGCCTCATAACATCCGATAGCTCCTCCCCATTAAGTCGATCCAGATCGTCAAGGAGTATCACAATACGCTTACCTATTCTGGTGATGATCCTGTTTATTGCATCCTTTTTTTCTTGAATTGTAGTTTCACCTGGAAAAAGGATATTGGTACCTGTCTTGGCCAACTTGGTCCATAGATTGTCTTCCTCTACGGGTTGAAGTAAATCGTTTGTGTATTGACTAATCTTTCTGGAAGCACTTGAATCATATTTTTGGAGTTCATTTTCGAGCACTTCAAAAAAGTATTTGATGGTAGATTGACTACGCTCCCCGATCCAGGGGTTGAACTCAATAATAATTGTTTCAGGGTCTTCCTCCAACCGATTTTTTAGTAGATTCATGAAGACTGTTTTGCCAAAGCCCCACTCTGCCAGGATGGAGATTCCTATGGCCCGATCAGCTACCGTGTGCTTAATGGCATCCCTCACCTTCTCAATATATTGATCCCGACCCAGCAAGTCATTTTCTACTTTGGAGGGATCGTCTGAAAATAGGGCGCTTGGTCCTTCCTTCAATGGCGACTGTAAATGGATGAAATCAGCGGTAAGTAGAAACAGACTGACAAGGAGAAGGTCAGTAAGGTAAATAGCTGTGGAAAATAGCTTGAAAAATACCCATGTTGGGTCTGACCGATAGCACAGCCAATAGTATATCCCAATGGATAAGAAGGCAACGATTGAAGTTAATGACGGCCAATTTTTTTTAAAGAAGACCTGTTCAGAAGCTTTGCCTACGGCATACAGGAAAAGAGCAACTATACATAAAGTCGTGAAGGTATCCTCCTCATCCAGAGGGTTAAATACTGCTTTTACGAAACTGACAATACCGGGTAAAATAACAGCATGAAAGATTGCCAGCACTGCAATTAGACACAGCAGCAGTATAATTCGCCTTTTGTTAAAGGTCTCTTTGTACAATTCCCACCTATGCTTCATAATCAATTGCGTTTATACATTTGAGCATCCCCTTTCACTCCACCCCCAACACCTCATACATCTTCCCCCCAAACTCCACCTTAGCCCCCACCTTTTGCCCCAGTAACGCCTCAGCCAGCGGGCTGTCGAGGCGGATGTTTTGGAAGCTGCCGGAGAAGCCGCCTTCGTTGATGCCTTTCAGCAGGCAGACGCGGAGGATTTTGCCTTCGACGGTGAGCGTAACCCGCGAGCGCTCGGCGATGACCGATGGCCGGGCCGCGCTGCCGAAGAGCGGGGAGGTTACTTCTAGCAAACTTTTTGGGCTGTGGTAGGCCGCTATCTCTTCGGCGGCCATTTGTGGGGCTCCCAGGGTTGTTGTGGCCGGTGCCGACAACGCCTTCGATTTGGTGGGCTTCTTGCCAGCTTTTTTGGCTTCTTGCTCTTCAGCGTAGAGGCGGTGGTTGAGGGCCAGCAGGCGTTTGAGTACTTCAGCGCGGGCCTCGGGGTGGATGGTGTAGCGTACGCGATCGTTTTCGGGGAGGTAGTCTACCTCGTAGAAATCGTGCCGGAGGGAGATGGCCGGGCCATCTTCGCTGGCCGTGGCCCAGCCGTAGGCTTCCAGCACGGCGGTATCCATCTCCACGTGCAGGCGGCGCAGCTCGGCTATCTGCCGCACGGCTTCGTTGAAAGATAGGGTAGCCTCCGGCGTGCGGTGCAGGTGCCTGTAAAGGAACTGCCCCTCTTTGCCTACCTGTTTAGTAAGTTTCTTTTCCTCCTCTTTGCTTAGCTCCCGGAGGGTGTCATCATGGAGGGAGTGTAGCTCCTGGGAATTGAAAAGTCCACTAATTCTAGTTAGACCTAATTGCAGACCTTGCATCAGTTGGCGGCGATGTTGGCGGTGTTGTTTACCAATAGTTTCTAATTTTTCTTGCCGCTTTTGTGGAAGGTTTTTAGGAAAAGGATAAGTTTCAAAGGCATCGGACGGTCCATACCTTCTGTCTCCTTTCATGGAAGAAGAATATAGCCATGCCCAATTCTCATGAAAACTACTTTGTAATACTGCATATTGATTCGTAACAAATACAACAGTAGCATCTGAGAAAACAATATTATTTGACTGAAAAACAAAGGCATGGGTTTTTGAAACACGAGTATGAACTAATACCCGTTCCATACCTTGAATAGTTTGGTATAAGCCAGGTCTTTTTTCCCCATAATGCCACCATCTTTCTGGCATTGGTTTTCTTAAAGCATATTCTCCTACTATTTCTTTTTTGTCTTTATCAAGTGCCCACCTCTGCCGCTCCGGCTTCACATCCCTTTCCACAATAGCCAAACAATCCGGGTAGTCAGCGGCTACTGCATCGGTATAGTTGGGAGGAGCAATTCCCACAAATTTCTCCTTTTTAAGATCATTACGAATTTTCTTTTTTTCGTCCTTATCCAATCCATCCCACTCATCGGCGCTATAGCGACACAGCGGCCAGTCAAAAAAGTTAATTACCCAGCGGCTGGGGCTTTGGTCGGGGTTGCTGTTGAGGTCATCACCGTTGAGGTAGGGAAAAAGTGCGTCCTTGTTTTTGGGGTCTTGGGCGATGAGGGCCTGTGCCTGCTGAGGGTCCATTATAAAACCCATCCCCAGCACATAAGAGCCGATAAAGCTCTTGCCCTTATTTTGTTCCAAAGGGTACGGGTTCCCCAACGTTTCAGCGCTATCCAGATAAGGGGTAATGGTTTTTACGGGTTTCTGGTCTAGTGTAAACGTATTGTTCCATTCACCCTTGTGAATAGTTACTAAGGCTACCTCCACCGCTGCCAGTCCCGGCCATCGCATACTCCGTACCGCATGGTTGAGGGTACCTCCATCCGTTATTATTGTTTCAAGTCCGCCTGCTCGGGTATCGCCCTGAGCGATAGTATTTGTAGAAATAAGAGATAGAAACCCTCCCTTTTGATTTAAAGAAAATATTCGTCGGAAAAAGTAGGCTACAAGGTCACAGGTACCCCCGGCGGGGGCATAGGCATGATGCAGGTACGTGAGGTAGTTTTGCCCGTAGTTAGTGGATAGTTTGAGTCCTCCCAAAAACGGGGGATTGCCCAGCACGCAGTCAAATCCTCCCCGCGTAAATACCTCGGGGAATTCGAGAAACCAGTGGAAAAAGCGATGGGTAGCGGCGGTGGTAATGGCCTTGGTTTCTTCCGGGTCCGTGGGGCTGGCTTCACCCCGCAGATACCGGCGGTAGGTGGCGTCGGTCAGCAGGGTAGCCTGGTTGAGGTCAGTTTTGGCCACAAAAAAAGGCATCAACTGCAAATCGGCCAGGGTTTTGAGGCGTTGGTGGTTTCGTCCGCCGAGCAGGCGGGTGTAGGCTTGCTGCTTGGTGGCGATCTCGTCGGGCGTGCGCTCGGGTAGGGCGTCAAAGGCGGTGTAGGCCTGCATGAGGGCCGTCAGGTCGTTGCCGATGGTTTGGTTGTAGTTGAGCGGTAGCTGGGTTTGGGTGGCCCGCTCGCGTTTGTTGCGATCACGAAACAGCTTCGCCACGCCCTTGTCGTCGTTGGGCAAGGCTTTGAAGGCTTCCGTGGCAATGCCCCGTTGCAGGTCTTGCGCCTGAGCCAGCCCCACTAAGGCATCGCCGCACTTTATGCGGTGGTCCAGAAAGTTGAGGGGTTCGCCGGGGTTGTGGGCTTCGAGCCACAGCGCCACCTTACACAGTTCCACGGCCAGCGGGTTTTTGTCTACGCCGTAGATACATTGTTTGATGACGTCGCGCAGGGCCTGCCGGATGGCCGTGGGCGCGGGCTGCTCTTCGTGGGTACGCACGCGGGCCAGCTCGATGGCCACCCGCCGCGCCGCTGACAACAGAATATGCCCGCTGCCGCAGGCTACGTCGGCGATTTTGAGCGAGAGCAACGCCTGCTCCGGGTTGGGGGCTTTGAGCCGGTCGGCAATGAGGTAGTCCAGAGAGTGGGTAATCAGCGGCTTCACCAGCTCCTCGGGCGTGTAGTGGGAGCCGGAGGAGGAGCGGCCGGTACCCTCCACAAAGGCAAAGGTAGGCCGGTTGCCCACGGCCTTAAAGACAGCGTCGAATTCCAGCAGCCCTTCGTACACCGAGCCAAACTCCTCTACGTCGAGGTCGGAGTAGTTGACCCGCACCAATTGCCCGTCGTTGTTTTCAAAGAGCGTCAGGTTGCGGATCACCCGCAACAGTACCTCGTTGCTGAGGGTAAGGTTGGGTAGCTCGCCCAGGGCATTGCGCCCAAACAGCCCCGAACCCAGCGGCTTGATGCTGAGTTTCTGGCCGTAGCGGCCGTCCTCAAAGAGTTCAAAGGTAGTTTTGAGCCCTTCCCAGAGGTCGGTTTTGCGGCCGTCGATGTACAGGGACTTGTACGCCAGCCGGCGCAGCCGTTCGATACTGTAATAGTCGTAGTAGATACCCCGCAGCCGTTGTACGGCCTGGTCTTTGGTGTCGGGGTACACGAGGTTTCGCTCTTCGGTCACGATCAGGAACAGAAAACGGTAAATCACCCGCAGCTGGTAGAGGTAGTAGTCGGCCGGGGCGATGGTACCCTGGGCTACCTTGCCCGTAAAGTCTTCGTTGGCCGGGTGGTGCAGAAAACCGTTGGCCAGTTGCAGAATCGACTGCTTCACGGCTACGCTCAGTTTTTCGCGGATACGCGAGCCCGACGAAAGCGATTCCTGGTGGTAATACTCGATGGGGCTGTCGGTGGTTTCATCGGGTAGGGCCGGCATCCGGCTGGCGTGCAGCAGGCGGAACAGGAGCGCAAAGTCGATGTACAGCTCCTCCTCCATCATTTTTTCGAGGTCTACTTCAAGATAGCTCAGCCGCACCAGGCGTGTGGCGTCGCGGAGTAGCCGCAGGTAGCGCCCGTTGGTTACCAGGGCGTAGTCGTGCTCGGTATTGTTCAAAAATTCCTGCACCAGCCCGTGCGGCGACAGCCTCGGTCCACCGGATTCGCGGCGTTTGTCGAGGCTATCGTTGATCCCCATGATATGCACCGCAAAGTCGCCCCGGTTGACGGCCTTGTGGCTGATGGCGTAGGACTTGCCGGAGTCGGCCAGGGTATAGGCGCGGGCCTTTTCGATGTCGTAGCCTAGCTCACGCAGCAGCGGAATCATCCAGGAGTTGCGGGTTTCGGAAGTACCCGGGTCGTCGTCTTTGAGGCGGTTTACCCGCAGCCGAAAGGCCGTGTAGTGGGCGCGCGTCGCGGCCCAAGCAATGCCTATTTCGTCGCGCAAGGTGGTTTTGGCGTCCAGCCCGAAGCTTCGGGCGTCCTGATGCCGGATATCTTCCTCCCGGATTTTGGTCAGGATTTCCGAAGAAACAATATTGCCTTGGATGGTGAAAGAGGGGAATTGCATAGTTAGTGGGTGATGGTATGGTAGCCGCCGGTTTTCCGGCTGCCGATGCGTTCGATGTAGTGTTGGTCAATGAGGGTTTTTAATTGTCTCTCCACTGTTTTAATAGGGCGTTCAAGTAGTTCAGCAATATCCTTCGCCTGAATCCCGGGCTGCTGCTGAATCAGCGACAGCACAGATTTTAATCCCTCATTTAATCCCTCATTTAATCCCTCATTTAATCCCTCATTTAACCCGCCATTTAACCCGCCATTTAATCCGCCATTGGTAGCGGCGCGGGATTCGGGCGTGTAAACGATCATCCGAAACACCGGCCCCTCGATGAATTGTGGGGATTTCTTGCCCGAATAAATCGAACCCAACCGACTGACTTTAAGTACACCCGAACCCAATTCATCGGCCCAGCCCAACTGAATAAAGAACTTAACCAGCGAAGGGTTCTTAGGAAAGGGAGCAAAGTGAAGGGGGTCAATGGGTCCCTCACCGTGGGGATTGTTGGCATTCTCGGCCTGCACCCGATCCTTGTGAATTACGAACGTACAGGGATGGGCGTTGATGTATTCCCGGTGAACAATGAGGTTGGCAACGATCTCGCGAAATATTTTAGCGCGAAGGCTCATCCGCTGGTCACCTTCCATGTAGAAAGGATCAGGCAGATGCTTTTCCACGAAGTCCATAAGCTGCTCGTAGGCCTCAATCAGGTTGGTCTGAATATAGGCCCGGTCATCGTAGCGTTCAGTATTCTGAATCCGTACCAGTGCATCTATTTTGTAGTGGGGCAAAATACTCTGGATAACCTGATCGGTACCGAAAAGTAAAGCGGCGGCCAGAGTATAACCCTCTTGCCCGGTCTGCCAGTCACTACGCCACAGCCCCGCCACCATCATTAGCTGATGATCATCGAGCGTTAGCCAGGGATGATTGAAATTATTGCTACGAATCAAGTTCCTGACCTTCGGAAATAGATCTGCTTTGAAGTCCACTAACCGGAGAGCCGGGTAAATTATCCCCTCGGAATAATGGGTACGTTTGCGGTTAAATATACCCGCGATCTGGTGTGGCTGGGTAACTTTAAAATCTCCATCGTGGCTACGGTCATAAATAGCCCCGTTGGTTTTATGCACCTGTGAACTAGCCGGTACCTGGATATGAATTACCCGCTTGCCTTCGAGCTCATACACCATCGGAAACAGAATAAAGGGAGGATCGAGCTTTTGGGGATTGTTGGATACATTAACCAGGTTGGTCACCATCGCAGCCGAATGACTTTCGGATACTCCCGTCACTTCACCCCGGTTATTGGCCCCCAGCACAATATCACCCCCATCGCGGTTGAGCATGGCGCATACCGTTTCGAAGAGGTTTTTTGGCAAATCGGTAGCGGCCTCCTTGAATTCAAGGCGGATGTTCTCGGGTTGGTGAAGGAGTTGGTTCAGGCGTTGCAGGCTCATAAACTAGTATCAGAAAAGTTCTTTGGTTTTGGGTAGCAAAATATAAACCCCCATTACGTCCGGCGGCAGTACCGGATGTACGGCCTCGTAGCGCTTGCCTCCTACCAGTTCTTTAAAACTACCGTGGGCCTCTACCAGCTTCATGGCCCGGAGTTCGGCCAGCGAACGAAAAGCGGGTTCCAGTACGCCAAACTGCTTCATTTCGTCCTCAAACATACGTTGTTGAAAGTCAAGCAGTAGGCCGGAGGCAGACTGGGCCGTGGTCAGCAACTCGCGGGCTTCGGCGTAGGTGAGGGTATCCTGAGCGGAACCATTGCGGTAGCCCCAGAGGTACATTTCCTCGGAGATGACCTCCCGGCTGCTGTCTACTTCCTTGATGACATTGCGTACTCGAAACTGAATCAGGGTGGTACGGGTAGCTACCTTGTCGGTCCGGATGACAGACGACCGGGCTACTTTTTTGTACCGATCGTGGCCTTCAAAAGCCAGGGAGAGCATAAACTGGCACAGTTGTTCGGTAAACAAGTGATTACGGCCCAGGTAGGTATAGCCCAGGGGCGTAGGGGATTCAAAACTGATGCGTAGGCCACTCTTAACCGCAAAATGGGCGTGCAGATGTGGCGGCAGGTTCGTGATATCCATCCGGTAGCCCATCCCGTCGGGCGTAACGGCCCCGGCCAGATGCTCCACGGAAAGCTTGACAAAATTTTCCACGGCTTGCATATCGCCAATGGCCTCGTCCACCTCATCGAGGCTCTTTTCTATTTCCTGGGGCGAAATACTCTCCTGAGCAAAAATACTCCGCAGGTTTTCGGCCTTTTTTCGGGCTTGTTCGATCTCGTTGGAGACTAACTCCTTGGCAAAAATACCCAGCTGACGTCCATCGGAAGCCTTACTTTCCTGATTGAGAAGTACGTCTTTGATCAACTGATTCATCAACGAAGAGTTTTCTTCCCCGATACTGATGCTGACCCCCGTGGCGCGTTGAATGTCCCGGATTTTTTTGATGATGACATCCAGCACAATCAAATCAATGGGATTGTCTTCCCCGTAGAGCAGGGCGGTCTTGACCACCGGCGATTCCTGTCCAAACCGGTCCACCCGGCCTTCGCGCTGTTCGATGCGGTTGGGGTTCCAGGGTAGGTCGTAGTGCAGTACTGCCGTAAAGAGTGATTGCAGGTTAATTCCCTCACTGAGGCAATCAGTAGCTACCAACACGCGCTGAGAAGAACTTTCCATAAGATTGATTTTCTCACGGCGTTGCTCATCGGCTAGCTCGGAAGTCACTACCTGCACGTCGACTTTATTGGGCAATGCTTCCCGGACAAGCTGCCCCAGGTAGCGGGCGGTAGCGATGTACTTGCAGAAAATAATGGGGTTAAGTCCTTCTTTTAGCCACTTTTTTACTACCTCAATGGCTTCGCTGGCCTTCCAGTCATAGGTAAGGGTTTGTAATTTTTCCACCTTATCGCAAAGTACTTCGATACGTTGCCGCTCGTTGTCGTCCAGGTCGGCGTTGTCGATGTACTCAATGGGATCAGCGTCGCTATCTTCGCCCGATTGCTCAAAGAGGGGCAACGATTGGGAGGCAAAAGCGACTTTTTCTTCCTCATCCATCTGGCGAACCATCCGGTTTTTGAGCATGGCCACGCCCGATGCCGGACTAGACATAATGCCGCGTAGCAAGGCCAAAGCCGCCCAGTAGCGGATGGTAGAAGACTTGATGTGGGTACCCTCTTCGCTGATGCCTCGGGCAAAGTCGCGCACCTCTGTAAACATCTCCTCGTATTCTTTCGAAATTACGTAGCCGATCTCCTTGGACTCCCGGCGGGGGAAAGGCGTTTTTTCGTCGCCGTTTTTACGCTGCCAGCGGGCAATGTTCTCCCGCTTTCTTTGAATAAAGAATTTAGCAATCTTCCGGCGTTGGTTCTGGTCGATTTTTTCCAGGTCAAGCGTTTCAAATTCTTTATTAAGCAAGCCCAACAACGACTGGAACTCGGGGTCTTTGCCGCTGTGGGGGGTGGCGGTCAGAAGCACCAGATGTTGCTTAGGGTTTTTGGCAATGTCGTACAGGAGGTGGTAACGTTGCTGTTGCGAAACAGAGGTAGCCGCGGCGGGCCGGGTACAGGTATGGGCTTCGTCTACCACCACCAGATCGGGACAATCTGATAGGAAGAGCCCCCGTCGGCGGTCGGACTTGATGTAGTCAATCGAGATCACCTGATAGGGAATATGATAAAATACTGATCGGTCGTCGGGAAGCCGGCGCTCCAACGAAGCGGCAGTACTCGACCGGATTATTTCGGCCTCGATTCCCATCTTGTCCTTGATTTCCTGCTGCCACTGCTCACATAGGTGAGGCAGGCAGACTATTGCGAAGTTTTTGATCTCGCCGCGTTCCAGTTGCTCTTTGATAATTAACAGGGCTTCGATCGTCTTTCCAATTCCTACGTCGTCAGCAATCAGTAGGCGAACTACCTGTTGTTTCAGGGCCATCACCAGAGGCACGATCTGGTACGCGCGGGGGCGAAAAGAAAGCCGGGCCATGCAGCGAAAAGGGCCGCTTGCATTTCGAAACGAGAGTCGGGTGGCGTCAAAAAGCAACTTGGCCGACTCGAAGTCATCAATGTCGTCAGGTGAAGGTTTTGGGAATGTTGCCTCCCGGACGCGGTCATTCACGGCGTTGAGCGGAAGAAAAATCCCCATGGTTTCTTCATCCGATCCTCCCAGGGGTTTGAGCATGAGCAGGTCTGCATCCGCCGAAGGGAGTACTACCCAGTCGCGCTGACGAAAGGTGACCAGTTTGCCCGGTTGGAAAGTTTGGGTTGCCATACAAGGTGTAGATTATATAATTTTTCTAAAAACGTCTTTTCGCCGCGCCACCAGCACTTCAACGGGCTCGGTATAGTGCCACTCAATCACATCATAGCCGGCGTTGCGGCAATGGTTACGTTTGTGCTCATCCTGCTGTCGCTGTTCGGGGCCGTCGTGTACGCTACCATCACAGAAAATAAGGGAATATCCATTGGGCGTTTTATACACAAAGTCCGCGCTCACGTACAAATCAGGCAGGTTTACCTGGGCTCGGTCGGGTAGCGTGTATCCGTTTTGGTAAAGATAGTGAAGTAATATTTTTTCCGTAGCGGCAGTAGGGTCGGATGCTGCTAGTAGTGATTGAAAATGCTCATCAATGGACACATTACCTTTTTTCTGACTTGCCTGGCATTTGATGAGGCGTTCGAGCGCGGGCTTGACTACAAACCGGTCCAGCTTGTCGTGGTAGCGTTGGTTATAGTACGAGAGCAGATCATCGTAAGAGGCCTTGGGTATGTCGGTACGGGTATCTTCAAACGTCTCTGGATCAAAATGTAGAATCTGAGCTGCTGTTTTGAAGATATTCTGTAAGGTAGTCGCGTTTTCTACGATTTGGGATAGAATCCCCAAGCTACCTTCAGCCGATTCAAAGAGTAAAATATTCTTCTGCTCTCCTGATCCTAATAGCCATACATCAATCTCCCTTTCTTCAATCTGGAAATACATTTCGATGGCTCGCTTAATCGAGTAAGCCAACGTAATAACTCCATCTTCTTCCAATTGAAGAGCGGCCACAGGCTGTATGTAGAGGATGTCAGCCGTATTGGTGGCAAAAGGACGGACATTGACGATGGGGTCTTGCAGGTTCGGTGCGCTGTCATCCTTGGCTTTTTTCCATTTTCCGGTAATACTGCCCATCGCGAAACCATCATTGTTAGTCGAAATTCGCCATTTTTTGTTGACTTGGGTCAGCCGGGCTGAGCTGTCAAAGATCAGGTCTAGCAGAGGCTCGCCGGCTTCTTGAATGGTGGTGCGCTTGATATTCTTGCCACCCTCTTTGAATGTAAAGAATTGCGCAATGTCATAACCGGTAGACATACGCTCTTCTTCCTCGGAGGAAATTCTTTCCTGAGGTCTTCCTTGCGACTCCGTAAGCTCAATCAAATTATTGTAGGATTGAACAGCGTCTCCTTTCAGCGTTTTGTTGGTTATAGGATCGTTATTGATGCCTTTTCCCTCCTCATTTAGGAAGGCATAGCCGGTATGCGCCGAAATACGAATAGATTGATTGGTCTGATCCTTTCCGTACAGTTCTGCCTTGTGAATCCGGTACTTGCCACCGTTGTGATACACCAGATTTTGGGGCCCAAATTCACGTAAGCCAATGAATCGGGAACGCGACACATAGGTACCTTTATCCTGATTGCGGTGCCCCAAAAATACCCGGACGGGTAAGCGGGTAAAGCCATAGCCTGGTAGAAAGCCCGAAGCAGCCAAGTAGCGAAAAATATAAAATTCGGATTCACTGTTTCGTGAGTTGGTGCTACTATTTAATAGAACTTCCCGTTGTCTTTTGCCGGTTCTTTCCTCGCCTTGGGCCATTCTTTTTTCGGGGCTATCACTTTTTAAAGTCGGATCATCAATTTTTAACCGGGCGTTATCAATTAGGGTTTGAGCATTATTGTACATATACCGCCATCGGTCGAAGCTTTTGTCAAATCGAGTATAGAAACCCTCGATTTGTTGACTTACCCACTGATCAGAAAACCAATAGGTATCATTTATCCCTTCAACGCCATTGAATAAAACGGCCATTTCCTGCGCCAAGCTACTGCCGAAACGGCTGAGCTGGTCTTTGATTTGGTGCTGAAAATCCTGCTTGATGGGGTACTTTTCCTGATTTAGATCGAGCACTTCACTGACGGAAGATGCCACATGTAGCCCCAACTCCATAAACATGTAGGCGTTTAGGTGCGTAAGGAGTAACTCTTCATTGAGGAGGTCTATTCTAGGAGGCTGAACCACCCCGCTTACCATCTGATTGTTGTGCGCGAAGTAGTTGCGGTCGTGCGGTGAAGTAGCCGAGCAATAAGTAAAAACCAACGCGGCTTGCCCGCTTCGGCCCGCTCGTCCGCTCCGTTGGGCATAGTTGGCCGGACTCGGAGGGACATTTCGCATGTGTACGATATTGAGTTCGGATATATCAATGCCTAACTCCATGGTAGGTGAGCAGAAAAGAGCAGCCAGTTTACCTGATTTGAATTCTGTTTCCCGTATTTCTCTATCTGCACTGGAAAGCTGCCCCGTATGTTCCCGTCCTTCGAGAGTTCTGGCAAAGCGATTGAAATCCTGCTTATAAAACTCTTGAAAAAACCTATTTGGTTTGGTTTCGTATCCCTTATAGGTCAGATTCCGTATGTCGTCGGGAATGATCGCTTTTTCATTGCCAAGTTTCCAGATGACACTATCCAGGCGAAGCCGATAACCTTTGGCCGTTGCTCTTTTACCTTTCACTTCTTCCTTGGATAAGAAGTCTTTGGATGCCAGCAGACCACACACTTTCTCAATATAGTCCTGATGATCGTCCTTTCGCCAGGCAGAAGTATCAATTTGTTTTTCAGCCAAAAGTCTTTTGAGGTACTTCCCAAAGTAGCTCGATGGCCCGATACTCGCTACGTAGGTACTTCTGGTTGTTTCGCCTACGGTTCGGGCAGTTAACACAAAAGGAACCTCAATTTTTTCTTCCTCATCCAACGACCATAGCTTTTCAGGGTCGAGCCGGTTTCTGATTTTATCTTCTGTTTCTCCTCGGTTTTGAAGCAGTTTATAGTGATCAAAAGCATACGAGGTTCGGAAGTAGTTCAATAACTGCGTAAAAATTGAAAACCGTTCTTCGGGGGAAAGAATATCAAACAGTTCTAGCTTATCAAAAAAGTCTTCCCGCTCACAAAATGCGGTGAGGCGGTCGTAACTAATTTGGGTTAGGCCTGCCTGCTCCAAATTAGGAGTAACAAATCGCCATCCCCTTTTTAAATCATACAAGATGCGGATTAGTAGATATTCTTTAAGAGCTTTCTCATTTTCGGGGTTACCCCAAGTTGGGTCGTCAGAAGGGTAGCGGGCATATTCTACTTCTTTCAGTTTAATCTTTTGAAATACCTTTTCCGTAATTTCATCCAAACCCAGTTGATGGGAAGGCATATCCAGCAAAGCATGGTAAATGGCTGAACGAAGCCGACCTACCATCAGAAAATCATTGAAATGCCCGGCTTGCAAGGATGCATCCTGTCGATTGTCGGTGAAGCTTAGTAGCTTTTGGTTTTTCTTAGCTACCCCTTGATTATGTAGAGCATTTACGATATTGTATGAAGTTATAGTGGTAGCGGTACTACGACCTTCATTACCTAACCTCATTAGCTTGGTGTTCTCACTCGTTTTGAGATCAAAGATGGTACCGGAAGTAGGATCTAATAAGAGCCTCGCCGGAATAAACCACCCTTCAATAGGGTACTCAGGCTTTTCAGAATAATGCCCTGACTGATCAAAATAGATTTTTTGCGGTACTCTGAATTCATAGAAGTTATCCAGTACATCTTGTCCACCAACGTTTCTGAACCACGATTCAGGTAAATAGTCTTCGTCCTCTTTTTTCCAGACACTTGCGTTTGGGAAGTCTAGTAAAATATAGCCATCGGAGAAGTCATCTGTCGTAAGTACCGTTTTTGACTTCCCTGTTTTTTTGTCTGCCTTCAGACTTTCCTTGGTGATCTTCTCAGGTAGTTCGTCTGAATTTCTGGGAAGAAGTATAGTATTCGAAAAATCTTTCCGTACACAAATGAAATCATGGCCTGACTGTCGGCTGAACAGAACTGGGTAAAGGAATACATCTTTTTGGTTTACTTTAATATAACGCGCCGTTTGTAAAGTGGCTATTCTATTTTCTCGCGTATCCAGAGTCACGAACACATTACCCGTTTGAGAAATAAACTGGTGGATTTTATAGGGAAGAAATGATTGCCTTGGTGTTTGCCTAGCCCCTTCAATATTCAGTTTTTCTGCCCACCTTAATAGAGTTGTTAGAACAGGTCGACACAGTTCATCATCAGCCTTTGTATATTCACATAGTTTCTGACAAATCTGATCGAATGTAGTAGGCTGTGCTCTTTTCCAGTAGGGGGTATCCGCATAGGATTCCTTTTCCAAAGCAATTATTGTTTCTAGCCAAGTAGCCAGAGGATGGGCCAAGAAAAGGGAGGAATCCCCATCAATTGAGATAGGACTATGCAGAGACTTGGCTACCAGAGTCGGGTCTATTGTCAGCCCATTTGTACAGGTGGTAAGGGATTCGCCAATAATATTTTCGACCCTAAAAGGATGATCAAATATTTTGGAGGCTACTTCGGCTACGGCCTCTTTTCGCTCTTTTACTGAGCCCTCACTAGCCATAGTAGCCGAGGTGCCTATACTAACTATGGGTTGAGTACACCGCTTCTTAATCCTTCGTATTAGCATAGATACATCGGCTCCCTGGCGTCCACGATAGGTATGCAGCTCATCAAAAACGAGATATTTTAAACTGTCTTGGAGGGATTCCCTGAGCCAACCTTCACTCTGACGCGTCATGATTAGTTCCAGCATCATGTAATTAGTCAGGATGATACTGGGTTGATCGTGTTGGATCGCACGTCTTTTTTCCTCATTTTCCTGCCCTGTGTAGCGGGCATACGTCACAGGAAATCGTTGATTTGTTTTTGCTTTCAAGTCCTCAATGGACTCCTTTAAAGATTTTTGATCAGACAAGCGATAACCCGGAACGAAGGATTTCAAGTAGTTGATCTCATATTTTATGATCTCCTCTTCCTGAGAATTAATCAGGGCATTCATGGGGTAAACCAGGATTGCCGTTATTCCTTTTTTCTTCTTCTGTTTAAAGAGATGATCGAAAATGGTACCTAAGAAAGTGAGAGACTTACCCGAGCCGGTACCTGATGTTACCACGAAACTTTCACCCTTAATACCTTTCTTCAGGGCTTCTACCTGATGATAATATAGATTATAGTTTCCAAATACCTTCGGGAGGTCAGGGTGTACCATATTTTGGATTGCCAGATCACTTAGTGATTCTCCCAACTTGTAAGAAGGGTTGAACTGGATTAGCGGTTCCTTAATAAATCGGCTTTCCTTTATTTCCTTGTCGACGAGAGTTCTGACCTTTTCATCCCTAATATTAATGAACGAGTCGAGATAGGATTTATAGTCTTGGATAATGGAGCTGTGTAACTCGAAGATGTTCATATATGTGGATTACTATTTGAGGATATAAAATTTCTCGTCAATTATTCTAGTAAAGTAATGAACTGATGATTACTAACGATGGAGTCAGAAGTAAATTCGTGGAGATCACTAGTATTGAAGACCGAGACTTGATATTTCAAATTTACCGAAAATTTGGAATTGCAATAGAAGGGACTTGAAAAATTGGTAGTTGGCAAAGAATAATTCATAAGTTGACTTAACTAGCGGATTAGCTTTCTGGTTAAATTTAGGCCAACCTGAACTGATCGAAGGACCGGTATTCAAAGTACGCATTCCATTACCGGAGTATGGGAAAGCAGGGAATAGCACGGGTCAGGAAGAGGATGAGAAGGTACTTGGTACTATTCTGATCTTACTCAATGAGGGATTAAAAAACTCTGGTGACGGTGTAAATAAAACAGATGATACTGTAAATGATACTGTAAACGAGATTAATGATACTGTAAATGATACTGATGGAATAAGCAGAGAAGTAAAAGTAGAAATAGCCAAGGTAATTGTGTTAATCAGTACTGATGAAGGCTTAAATATGAAGGATATCGTTGCCAGAAGCAAAAAGTCAAGAGCGAGTATTGCTAGATACCTCCGCCTAGCCCGCGCTGCCCACCTTATCGAGTTCGTAGGTGCACCCAAAACGGGCGGCTACCACCTTACCGCAAAAATCAAGACGCTCCTGCACTAGTCTTCCTGATTCTTTGAAAGTAGTCAGGGCGAAAGAAGAATCTGCTTGCCACGGGTCTATACAAACTACCCCAAAAGTACCTGTGCCGGTATCCCTAGCCGCTCGTGAAATAGCTTGGCCAGGCGAAGGGTTAGTGGTTTTTTTCGATTCAATAGGGCTGAGACGTAACTTTTACTCCCCACCCAAACAGCGAGATCCTTACTTTTGAGGCTCTTTTCTTTCATTTTTATAGCTTCAATTGGATCGGGGAAAGGAATTTGATGATGTTCGTCTTCGTAGGATTTTATCAGCAACAATGCGATTTGCAACTTATGTCCTTCCGGACTATTGGTATCTGGTTTGTGGTCGAACTGATTATCAACCCAGTCCAGCAAGGTGTCGTATTCCTGTTCGGTTTGGATTGGTTTTAATTCCATTTTTACTGATTCTTTGAGAAGCTGAGGACAAGTTATTGCACAATAGTTGAATCAGAATATTGCAACCCGGCTCCAAACCACGGGGCTACATCTCCACCCGCACCAAATCTTGAATTTCCTTCCCCTCCTGCATAAACCGCCCCAGAAAATAGACCGTGCCATCGGCACCCACGGCCAATGAATTGACGTAGGTAGGCCGGCAACCGTCGGCGTAGAAAATGGGGCCGTGGTCGCGGTAGGTGCGGGTGGGGATATGGAAGGTGACGAGGTGGAGGTTTTCTAGCCCTTTGGCACCTCCTTTCGCGATTTCATCGAGCCCTTTGACCCGTTGGCCATTTTCGTAGATGGGCCCGCCCGTGAGGTAGTACATGGTGTGCCCGTCGGGCCCCAACTGAAAACCCAGGTACCCGTAGCTAAACTGATCGAACATACCGCTCCGGCGCGAGGGCTCGGAGGTGAGGCGTTCCACGAGTTCGATGCCGGGCTGCCGGGGATCGAACCGGAAGAGGTACCCGGAGTTGCCGTGGATGCCGTAGGCTACCTGCTCGGGTGCGTACCAGAAAATCTTGCGCCAGTTGTAGCCCATGCTACCGGGACGGGTGGGGTCGTAGCGGCCGAAGTAGTCGATCCGTAGGTCGGCGTTTTCCACGGTATCAAGCCTACCCGTTTCGGGCAGGTAGCGGCCGATGGTACCTTCGGCGGTGGAGTAGCACACGGCCCCGTCGTGCGGGTCTACGAACATAGAGCGGCACAGAACCCGGTAATCTTGGCCCGGTACACCTGCTTCGCCTTGGGCAGAGACCGGTCCCCGGTTGTGTAGGGTATTCGTCCGTGGGTCGTAATGTAGGAAGTATCCCACGGGCCAGGTGATGGCGTAGAGATCGCCACGGTCTTTGTCCAGGGTCATGGTCAGGATACCTTCGCCGTGGGGGGCGAGGGCCAGGTCTTCAAATTGTCCGGTGGTCAGGTCGTACGACAAAAAATGGCCGCCGGGGTAAAGCCCTAACCCCTCGGGTGGGTGTACGGGCAGGCACTCCATGCCGTTGATTATTTCGTAATAACCCACGTGGGTAGCGAAGTACAGCTTACCCCGTCGCTCGTAAAAACGCACGTGGCTTTTGCCTTGTACAATGGCACCCTTTTCGCCGCAAATCTCGGTCAGGTCGGCGAGGTAGTGGGTGCGGTCGGTGGCCGGGTCATAGCGGTACATGCGTCCGCCGACCGTGGGGGAGTCGGAGCAGAGCACGTAGTAGATGTTACCGTCGCTGGCGGCGGTGATGGCGTTGTAGGTGTCGTGGGCTAGGGGGAAGCCAGAGTAGTAGGGGGTGGCGACGAGGTGTTTTGGGGACATTGGTTTGAGAGTTTTTGCTTTAATAGAGACATTGCGTTGTTACACCTCCCTCTAACCCCGTAGCGGCGGCCGCTCCTTGATAGGAGGGAAATTAGAGCAGGATCTGAAAATTTATTTTCTTTTTGAGATACCTACCTTCTCGGCCAGTTTCTCTACTTCGTTCAAAATGTGTTGTTGCAGGCCGGGGGCCCAGGGGGCGGGGTGGCCGTAGACCATTTGGGAGGAGGCACCTTCGTAACCGCCTTCTTTCAGGATGGTCTCGGAGGGGATGTATGCCATGACGTCGTTGGAGTAGCCTAATACGAAGGCCTCCGGCCCAAAGCGCTTTTTGACTTCTAAAGCATACGCTACTACTAATTCACCACCAAAACTGAATAGGGCCTGATCGCCCAATCGCCATACCTGTACGGGGTAGGGGTAAGACGTTGGGAGTGGCTTACCCGCTTGCCGTTGGGCCAACATACGCCGGGCCCAGCGCTGCTGGTAGGGTTCGTGTTGGCCGATAATTTTGGTTAGTTCGGCATCCGTCGGCGGGGGTGATAACGCTAAATCTATTTCGGAGTAGGCTACGGAGAGTTGGGGGGCGAGTGAACGCATGGGTTCATCGAGGACACGTTGCACGGCGGCGGACAGCTCACGGCCAAATTGCTGCGCCAAAGGCACCGTGCGGCGGGGCATAGGGTTCTGGTCGGCTCCGGCTCCCTGAAAATAGAGGGCGGTGGCTTTGGGATAGGCTTTTTCGAGTTCCAGTTGGGCAAAACCGGCGTAGTCGCCCGAGAACTTGTACTGGTCCAGAACGGTGTTGTGGCAGGCATAGCCAAATACCACGGCTTTGACGGCCCCGCTGGCATCGGTAATTTTGAGGACCGGCACGGCATAGTCGTTGGGTCCTTTTAATTCGGACTGTTCGAGCAGGGCACCTTCTTTATTATTCCGTCGGTTGACCTGAAAACGGGTGACGCCGTTGGCCGCCGACAGGGTAGCGGATTCCAGGTTTTTGAAGGCCTCCTGCACTAGTTGGATCAGCTGTGCTTCCAACTGCCGGGTGTAAATGTCAATTTTCTGTTGCTCCGCCGCATTTAGGGGGTATATGTCCACCAGCGCATTGGAAAGTACCGGTCCGGAGTGGGTATGGGAGCTATTGAGGATGATCTGGGCTTTGGACAGGCTGAGGTTTTTTTGTAGCTCGGTGCGTATCCGGTCAGAAACCGCTTTGGGAATACCGAGCAGATCGGTAGTAACGAGCACGGCCCGGTTGCCT
>JBDNFP010000022.1:0-3997 GCA_041689775.1 Spirosomataceae bacterium | reverse complement strand
GACTTACGCCACCAAGAGGCCGCTTGACCACAACTTCAAAAACGACATGGGTCGCTACATCACTTTTGATGAGAAAATACCCAAATGGAATTACCTGATCAAGCCCGGAAATTGACCATCTTATTTTTTAATCATTCCTACGCTGAATAAATTTTAATAAAAAGTATTTGTACGGTACTGAAAAATAATTTGGATAAATAGGTAGGCCTTTTCTATTAGAGCTTAGCAACCTATTCAAACACCAACGTCCCGAAACTCTGGTAATCATGGAAGTTGGTTCTGGTTTTTTGCCAGGTCCAAGTAGATACTCCCTGATCGTAGTCAATTCGGTAGAGGTTGCCGCGCCAGCGGGTGCCGGGGGTAGGAGGGACCTGCACAATGGGTTTCATGACGCTGTACGGAATAAAGAACTCGGCGGTCCAACCTGAGATAGTTGCTTGTGATTTTTTCTTCCCTCCCTGCACGCCCGTGGCGTGTTGTACCCGGTTGGCCCCTTCGTAGTGCCAGGGCCGCCAGCCGTAAAATTTTCCTTGCAGGTTGGGTACCATAATCAGAAGTTCGTAGTTCAGCGGAGAGAGTTCGTATTCCAGGTATACGGGTATGGATTCATCCGTCCAGAGAAATACTTCTACTACGTCCTCGTTGTAGAGGTCCGCAAAGTCTTCGGTGAGGGCGGCCGTTAGCTTCCGGTCTTCTGATTCCATGAGGAAGTACATCCCTTTTTCGGTATACAACACCTTGGCTCGGGTGGTCATTTTGGGCCCGGCTACTCGTTGCTGCGTAAGATTAACCCAATTTGTTTGTGACCAGTTGGCTGCCGTACCTTTTCCGGTTATTTCAAAATCAGTGGTTTTTTTGACAGCCCAAACTGAGTCAGGGGTACTCGCAGACCAGGCGTGTCCGGGGAGTAAAAATAGCAGGATGCAGAGTCCAAGGTAATAAATCGCTTTCATAGAGATCTGTGTAAAGAATTTAAGATAGATTAATTACATCACCAATACTAGTCCTTCTTCCAGAGCCTTTTCGTAATTCTCTTGGTTGAATTCGTAAAGGTTGGGTGACCGGTGAGCACCGATGCTCCGCCGTTCGTTGAGCTTGTTGAGTAGTCCTAGTGTAAAGAGTTTCTTGGGAAAATTGCGACGATCCAATGACTTACCCAAGAGGGTTTCGTACAAAAACTGAATTTCGGGAAGGGTGAATTTGCGGGGTAATAGGTTGGCTCCAATGGGTTTACTGTATAGGTGGAGCCGAATTGTTTCGAGGGCTTTGTCAATAATGTGGGTATGGTCAAAAAGTAATTCTGGTAATTCGTTAATATCACACCACTGATATTCCTGCGTAAAAAAATCAGGTTTAACTTCGAGCGAAAGGTGATTTACCAGGGCGTAGTACCCAATTGAAAGCTGTCTCCCAATTAACCAGCAGTCTTCTGGAATCGGGATAGACCATCCGGTTAATTCGACTAGTTTTTCTTTGGTTAGTATTTGAGTACGGTAGGGGCTATCGCCAAAAATATAAAACTGTTGGAGAAATAATTTTTTGATTCCAATCCGCTCTTCGAGAGTCCGACTCCCGGCCTCGGTGAGAGTTTCTTCGTGCTCGATATAACCACCGGGTAGGGCCCAGCCATTGATACCTCGCCATTTTACTAATAATACTTTCAACTGCTGTTCGTGGTAGCCGAAAATTGTGCAGTCCAGGGTCAGATGGGGAATAAACCGCTGATGACCGTAGTGTATAAATTGTAGGAATTGTTCATCTGTGGTCATGGTACAATCCTGATAAGTTATCTACTAGAAACGAAGCCTCCCCTAGTCAAAAGTTTTGCCAGGGGAGGTCTAAATATATCTATTTTTTTGAACCTTCAAAACTCATGCCCTGTGCATTTAATGATACTCCCGTTACTTTTTTATCCGCGTTCCGGGTAAATTTGATGGTCGCCCGGCCGGCGGCATCATACAAATCAGGCTCTCCCAAGGGGGTTAGTTCACCTTCATCACCATTGGCGTTGATGATAAGTTTTCCGTCTTTGGTTTTAATGTCCATGGTTTCAAAGGGAAGTCCCTGCATTTTGTACTGACCTACAAATCCGTCAAGCATTGATCCAGCTGCTTCTTTGGCTCCCGTAAAGGCTTCTCCTTGGGTATTCAAAACCATAGCGGAAACGGCGTTGTCGGCAGCACGGGTGAATTTTACGGTCGCTTGTCCCGAAGCATTAAACATGTCTTTACCAGCCATGGGTGTTAATTCTCCCTGGTACTCACCGGCGGTGTATACTAATTTACCGTCCTTAACCGCAAGGATTACTCTTTCAAAGGGAAGCCCTTCAAACTTATAGTTGCCGCTGTACATATCCATCTTTGGCAAATCTTTGGTACCGAAATAGTCTTGTCCTTGGGCGTTAATCTTTATTCCGGCCACAGCCTTGCTGGCGTCTCGGGTAAAAGTAAGGGTAGCTTGCCCGGCGACATCAAACTGGTCTTCTCCTGGCATAGGTTTCAGTTCACCCTTGTAATCTCCGGCGCTGTATAACAACTGCCCATTGACCGGAGTTACCATTACTGATTCGAAAGGAAGTCCGGTTACGATGTACTTTCCGGCATAATCACCATAGCGAGCAGAATCCATCTGAGCTATTTGATTGGTCCTGTTTTCTACCTTCGATACGGTAGAGTTGGCTTCGGTCATCGACAACGTGGCCAAACAGGCAAAGGATACTAGTAGTGTCTTCATAGAAGATGTTTTGTTTTTAAGTGGATTTATTTTGAGAGTAACAGGTTAAAATAAAACTACAATTATTCATTGTGTTTATTGTACGCAATAAAGGTAGACAATAAATATAAATTCGTTTATTTTTTGTATTAAATAAAGGTAAAGTTTTCATTACCGAATATTACTTTGGGTTTCTGGAAACAGTCGGTGTCCGATGGTTCGACAAATTCTTCACTTATTTAGTACCCACCAGCTTACTCGCATCGCAGAAAACACAAGCTTTGAAATAACATCCCGTGATAAATTTAGATTATGTAGAATACTAAGCGTTGTTGACCAACTTATTGAGTTGGTCGATAAACAGAATGAAACCTTAATTATTTGACTTGGGATAACTAGCAGTACTCCGTATTGAGTGCCGGGTTTAGACAAACGGCACTATCTAAAATGGGCCTCTATCAGTTGAAGGGTACGTTAGGTAAATCTGCAATTAGCATAGATCCAGCGGTGGGGTAAGAAGAAAGGAGAAGCTCGTTACCTCTCCTCTCTTTTAAGGTCATTTATAAATTTTTCTTTTTCAACTCGCTAACGGCGTGGTCCGCGGCGCGGGCCGTGAAGGCCATGTAGGTCAGGGATGGATTCACACAAGACGATGAAGCCATGGCGGCACCATCGGTAACAAACACGTTTTTGCAATCGTGTACCTGATTGAAATTATTCAGGACTGAGGTTTTCGGATCTTTCCCCATGCGGGCGGTACCCATATCGTGGATTCCGAGACCAAGGTGTACTTCGGGACGATTGTACGTATTGATATTTTTAAAACCGGCAGCATCCAACATCTCGGCGGCTGAGAGGGCAATATCTTTCCGCATTGCAAATTCGTTTTCGCCAAAGGCCGCGTCAAAAACGATCAGAGGAACACCCCATTGGTCTTTCTTGACCGGGTCGAGGGACATGCGGTTGTTTGGGTTGGGCAGTACTTCACCAAATCCACCAAATCCAATGGTCCAGGTACCTGGTTGGGTCAGATCCTGCTTGAAGGTAGCTCCGAAACCATCAGCGTTAACACCACGCTTCCAGTCAGCTCGATTAGCTCCGCCCTGATACCTATACCCCCGGATGTAGTTATTTTGTTTGTCGCCGCCCCAATTCCGAAACCGGGGGATATATAATGCGTTGGGGCGCTGCCCAAACACATAGTCATCTTCGAACCCCTCAATGGTAGCATTGGCCCCAACGCCCAAATGGTGATCCATGATGTTTCGACCCACTTGATCGCTGT
>JBDNFP010000021.1:0-12415 GCA_041689775.1 Spirosomataceae bacterium | reverse complement strand
GCTGACGTCGTCGTGGGTCAGGTCGGCAAAATGGTCAGCCAGATTCGTGCAGGTGTAGTTGACTTGGCTCGAAAGAAGGTACTGGCAGTAAAGTTCGCGCGTTGTTTTCATCCCATAAGTTAATAAAATTTCAGTTTTGCAAAAGTCCTACTATGTTAAAAAAAGAGCGCTACCGGCAACTGATTGAGTATTTTACCACCTATTTCCCGGAACCCGAAACCGAGCTTCATTACCGAAACCCGTATGAGTTGCTGATTGCCGTGATCTTATCGGCTCAGTGTACCGATAAACGAGTCAATTTGGTAACGCCCGCTTTGTTTGAGCGCTTTCCTGACCCTGCGTCGCTATCCGCTGCTACTTCCGAAGAGGTATTTACGTATATTCGTTCGGTATCCTACCCCAATAATAAGAGTAAACATCTTGCAGGTACCGGTCGCATGCTCGTGCAAGAGTTTAGCTCCGAAGTGCCCGGGACCGTCGAAGAGCTCCAACGCTTACCGGGCGTCGGGCGGAAAACCGCCAACGTGATTGCGTCAGTTATTTTTAACCAACCCACCATGGCGGTAGATACGCATGTATACCGGGTATCGCATCGAATGGGCCTGGCACCGCTTACGGCTACTACCCCGCTAGCCGTTGAAAAGCACCTCACCACGCACATCCCCAAAGATATCATTCCTAAGGCGCATCATTGGCTTATTTTACATGGACGTTATGTTTGCGTTGCCCGTACTCCCAAGTGCAATGAGTGCGCTCTCACGCATCAGTGTAAGTATTATGAGAAGACTCAGAAGCAAACTGCCAAAAAAAAGTAAATTTCATGGGCTTCGTTCCAACGCTCGGAGGTACTTCCTACTCTTAACAGGTAGAAGATGACAACCGGAGATAAGATTTTTTAACCCACCGCGTTATTTCAGGTAGTTTTGGCGTATTAACTTATACATAGTTCGCCGATCGCCGGGGTAAGGCAATAAGTAATACTTTATAAAATTGAATGTATGAAGAGTAAGACAATTAATTATTTGCTGGTTTTGACGGCTGTCAGTAGTTTGGTAGCCTGCAATCCTGATTTGAAAAGTAAGGATGAAGATGCTGTTGTTCAAAATGAAGAAAGCATACAAAAATACCTGAGTGCAAATAACCTTTCCGCTACCCGAGACTCCTCAGGTATGTACTATGTGCTGCGGGAAACTAATCCAGCGGGTACTCGGGCTGGCCTGGGCGACGAAGTTTCGCTCTATTATAGACTGTATACGATGGATAACTTCTTGCTTGATAGTACTGAAACTGCCGCCAAGAAACCCTTTGTATTTCCGTTGGGCGTCAATTTCCATCTACCAGGCGTGGAGCGGGCTATTAGTTTACTACGTACCGGCGATAAAGCGACCTTGCTTCTCCCATTTTACCTCGCCTTTAGTAACATCGACTACCCTAGTCTGCCGGCTTATTCGGCCATCCGGGTGGAGTTAGAAGTTGCTAAGGTCCGTACCGAAACTACTCAGGTAGCTGACTATGTTGAGCAAAAAGAGTACACTATTTCTGAAAAAACCGCCTCGGGGATCAGCATAGTGCGTCAAAACGTAGTGACCGGTGATACCATCGGAGCGGGCAAGTCAGTGAAAGTAAAATATTCCGGAAAGCAACTTAATGGGGTTGAGTTTGATAAAGGAGAGTTCTCTTTGATAACGGGTTCTGGAAGTGCCATCAAAGGGTTTGACGAAGGAATACGTCGCTTACGCAAAGGAGAGAAAGCCGTTATTATTTTTCCATCTTCTCTGGGGTATGGCCGTCAGGGGGTCAGTAATCAGCAGGGGGCATACACCATCCGGCCCTACGCGCCGCTGGCATTTGAAGTAGAAGTGCTAGTAGAGTAGTACCTATTCAGTAATCGGTTTCGTCTTTCTGTTTACATAGCCGGTGTCGGGACAAAGAATTGTAGATTTGCAGTTCTTTGTCCCGACACCGGTTTTTCGGTAAATTTAAAATTAAACCCTTGGCGAAATATGTTTATAAAATAGCACGTGAAAATAGTTAAAAAGTTTGGACATGGGCCCGTACAGGGCTTCCGGCTAGGGTATTCGCCCATCCGGTGGGTGGAGCCGCTGTCGGTCTGCTTTTACTATGTAGATGGTCTGCTGGTAGATACCGCCCAGCGCCACATGCAGAAGGAAGTAGGTGAGCTGGTGAAGCCGCTGAATATCCGACAGATTTTTCTTACGCATTACCACGAAGATCATTCAGGGAATGTTCGATTTCTGAAAAATGAGTTGCAGGTGCCCGTGTACGCGAGTGACTTAGCGGCCCGAAAGGTAGCAAGCTCGTTCTCTGTGTTACCTTACGAGCAGTTTTGGTTTGGGAAGATTGAACCTTGTCCGGATGTTGAAGTTGCCCCTGACCGCCTGGAAACCGATCGGTACCAGTTTGATGTGATAGCCACGCCGGGGCATTCGGAGGATCTTTGTGTACTGCACGAGCGCAACGAAGGATGGCTGTTGGCCGGAGACTTGTACATTGGTAAATTGAAGATCTTCCGGAAAGGAGAAAATATCCGTAAGCATATCGAATCGGCCAAAAGTATACTACTACTCGACTTTGACGTTATATTTTGTGGGCATAATCCCGTATTCAAAGAGGGTAAAAAGGCTCTTGCCGCCAAAGTTGATTATCTTGAAGCGATCTACGGAAGCGCAGCGGAGCTGCATCAAAAAGGGATGTCGGTTAAAGAGATTCAAGTAGTTCTACGGATGAAAGAATCGCCTATGATTCAGCTATTTACTTTTTGGGATGTTTCCGTCAGGAATATCATCCAGTCGGTCGTGGATAGTGAAAACGAAAGTGTGACGAGTTCGGTAGTAAAAATAGGATAACGCAGATACCTTTGTGATGTACTCTTTTTGGGGGTAATTAAAAAAATGAACTGGACAGAAGCCAACGACAATTATGCGCATAAATCCCGAAACGGTAGAGCGGATCAAACAGGCCGCCGATATAGTAGAGGTAGTGGGAGATTATGTCTCGCTCAAAAAGCGCGGGGCTAATTATACGGCTTGTTGCCCGTTTCACAACGAAAACACACCTTCCTTCAACGTTAATCCGGCCCGGCAGATATTTAAGTGCTTTGGGTGCGGGGCCGCGGGCGATCCCGTCAAGTTTGTGATGGATATTGACGGCATAGGCTACGCGGAAGCACTCCGGTACCTGGCCCAGAAATACAGTATCGAGATACAGGAAGAGCAGCTCACCGATGAGCAGGAGCAGCGCCAGAACGAGCGTGAAAGCCTCTACATTGTACTCAACTTTGCCAAGAACTTCTTTCAGGAACAGCTCAACCAAACGGAAGAGGGGCAGTCGATCGGCCTCAGCTACCTCAAAGAGCGGGGATTTACGGACACTACCCGCAAAAAATTCGAACTAGGATACAGCCCCGATCTTTGGGATGCCCTTATACGAGTAGCAACGGCCAAAGGATACAGTGCCGATATCCTAGAAAAAGCGGGGTTGTTGGTTCGCCGGGAAGGCAGCGATACGGGAGGCTATGACCGTTTCCGGGGCAGGGTTATTTTTCCGATTCACAATGTAGCGGGGAAGACCATCGCCTTCGGTGCCCGGATTCTGAAAACAGGGGCTAACGCCAAAGGGAATCAACCCAAGTACCTCAACTCACCCGAAACGGCGGTTTACCACAAAAGTGATGTACTATATGGTATCTATCAGGCCAAAAATGCCATCCGGCAGCTGGACGTATGCTATCTGGTTGAGGGCTACACGGATGTAGTGTCGTTGCATCAGGCGGGTATTGAAAACGTAGTGGCCTCGTCGGGTACTTCCCTAACCATCGAGCAGATTAAGCTCATCGGGCGCTTTACCCCTAACGTAACTATCTTGTATGATGGAGATCAGGCGGGTATTAAAGCGGCCTTGCGGGGGCTGGATTTGGTACTTGAAGAGGGACTAAACGTGAGCATTGTGACCTTTCCAAATGGAGAAGATCCTGATAGCTACGTGCAGCGGGTAGGGGCCGAGGCATTTAAGAAGTACTTACAGTCGGCCTCCCGTGACTTTATTAGTTTTAAGACCCAAACTTTGCTGGAAGACGCGGGCGATGATCCGTTCCGGAAGGCCGCCGTGATCAATGATGTAGTAGGTAGCATTGTCAAAATTCCGGATGCCATTAAGCGTCAGATATTTTTTCGCCGGACGTCCGAAATGATGCGGGTAGATGAGCAAATGCTCATAACGGAGGGGAATAAACTGCTACGAAAAGGAAAATCCGATCAGGCCAGAGCGCAGGAACGCAGGGGTACCTCAGCGGGACCACCGCCGGAGAGTCCGCATGATTTGTTTTTAGGCGCAGAGCAGGGTGAATCTTCGCCTTTGCTACTTGCCGAGAAAATCGTGGTCATTCGTGACCCCGTGAGCCACCACGAACGGCAATGCATCAGACTGCTGGTTAATTTTGCCCGCATCGAGTTAGAACCGAACGTTACTTTATGCCACTATATGCTCAGCGAATTGGAGGGCATCGAGTTTCATCGGCAGATGTACCAGCACTTACTTACGATTTTCCGGGAGTCTTTTGGCCGTGGAGAAATACCGAATACCGATTATTTTCTTAACCATCCCGATCCGAATATTAAGGATGAAGCCATTGACATGGTAACTACCCGCCACCATCTTAGCGAACAGTGGAAAGACAAATACGAGATTATTGTGCCCACTGAGCTGGATAAACTACACGATCTGGCCTTTACAAACATTCTTTACCTGAAAAAAGGGTATAATGAAATGATAATGAAGGAGATAAAAGATAGGCTACAAAAAACGAAGGACGCTGAGGAAACGGATATGCTCCTCCAAAGGTTTATGCAACACAAGGCCATGGAAAAAGAGATTGCCAACTTGCTCGGTACGGTCATTTCCTAGCCTCCAATAAAAATCACTAACTAATTTTATTTTAATTCATGAAGAAATTTATTCAAAAGTTAGGCGCGTTCTTGCTGAGCGTTTGCCTGCTTACTTTTACGGCGAATGCCCAGATTCAGACACCCCAAGCGAGCCCCGGTGCTACCATAAGTCAGACGGTTGGTCTTGGTAAAGTTACCGTTGAGTACAGCCGCCCGGCGCTGAAAGGACGCAAAATGTTCGGCGTGCAGGTACCCTACGGAAAAGTGTGGCGGACTGGAGCTAATAAAATCACCAACGTGATCTTGTCGGACGAAATGATGGTGAACGGCCAGAAAGTAGCCGCGGGTACGTATGGATTATTCACAATTCCTACGGCTACCGAATGGACGATTATCCTGAATAAAGACGCTGACCTGTGGGGTGCTTATGACTACAAGCAAGAAAATGACGTGGTGCGCTTTACGGTAAAGGCGCAGAATCTGGCCAAAGCCCAGGAGTCTTTTACCATTGAGTTTATTGATTTTAACGCTAACGAAACCAACGTAGCCATTAGCTGGGAAAATGCAATGGTAAAGTTTCCGATTAAGCATGATTCCGATGCGAAGATCATGGCCGAAATTCAGAAGAAAATGGCAGGGTCAGAGATCAGCGTTGGTACCTACTCGGCGGCGGCTAACTACTACTACGATACCAACCGTGACTTGAAGCAAGCGTACGAATGGGCCACCAAAGTGGTAGAAAACGACCAGAAGTTCTGGACCTACTATCTACGTGGCAAGATTGCCGCCAAAATCGGTCAGTGCGATGTGGCGGTTGCGGATGCTACCAAAGGATTGGCCATGGCCAAGGAGGCCGGAGACGATGCCTACATCCTTAATCACCAGAATGTATTGAAAGAGTGTAAAGGAAAATAAGGAATGGGCTGTCGGCTGTTGGCGGTCAGCTATCGGCTTTTTTTAAACACTATTTTACGGGGTAAATCGGGAAATCTGGTTTGCCCCGTTTATCTTAGTAGCAACAATACCTTATTCCTGAAATACATGATGCGTTTTCCTATACTTGCCTTTCTGTTCACAATCGGTTTTCTATCACTTAGTAATTGCTGCTTTTCCCAGTGGAAAGTATTGAATCTGGATACAAAGGCTAACTTCCGGGCGGTCCATGCCCCAAGCTCTAATGTATGCTGGATCGGGGGAAGCGGTGGCACCGTCTTGCGAACCTACGACGGCGGCGATATCTGGGATATCATGAAGGTACGCGATGCCGATTCCCTTGACTTCCGGGATGTGCACGGTTTTAACAATAGAACGGCCGTTGTGATGAGTGCTGGCGAGTCAGAAAAAGGGAAAGCCCGTATCTACCGCACCGAAGACGGGGGAGATACGTGGCAGCTAGTGTACGAAACTACCCAAAAGGGAGTCTTTCTGGACGGGATGGATTTTTGGGATAAAGAGAAGGGCATCTGCTTTGGTGATCCGGTTGACGGACGTATTTTTATTCTCATCACCCAGGACGGTGGCCGCAGTTGGCAGGAACTACCGCTGGCCAATCGTCCGGTGGCCGAAGACAAAGAGGCTGCGTTTGCGGCTAGTGGTACGTCTCTGATTACCGTGGGAAGAAAGCAGGCATTTATTGGTACTGGTGGGGGAGGAATGGCGCGTGTTCTGCGCTCCGAAGATAATGGTCAAACTTGGCAAGCATCCGAAACTCCACTACTCGCCGGACCCAGCAGCGGTATTTTTGGTTTGCGGTTTTGGTCTAACAAACGAGGTATTGCCGTGGGTGGTGACTACATGAACGTGGCCGAAGGCTTGCCCAACGTACTACTTACCCGTGACGGTGGAGTAAGCTGGCAGCTCGTCAGTAAAGCCACCGATCCGGTGGGTTTGAAAGAAGCGGTAGGACTGTACCATTCTGAATTTGTCAACTACGGCGGCGATCAACGCTCTACCCGGCATAAGTATGGCCTCGTGGCGGTGGGCCCTAATGGGAGTAGCTATTCCAAAGATTTCGGCAAAACCTGGGCGCCCTTATCCAAAGAGCCCTTCCATTCAACAAGCTTTGTCGGCCCGGCGGGCTATGCCGTGGGGGGCAAAGGGCTGATTGGGAAGTTTGAAAAATTCCCTAAAAAGCGGAGAAAACGGTAAAACGTTCTTAGTTCGTCGTCCGAGGTTAATAAACGACGAACCAAGAACTACGAATTTTACATTCTTTCAATCAACTCCTTCACTATCCGCACTTCGCGTCCGGTCATATGGTCGGCAATGGTCGCGGCATGATCGCGGCCGTTTTCTATAAAAACCTTTTCGGTGAATACTCCGGCCATGACGGTACCGCACAAATAAAGACCGGGTACATTAGTCTCAAATGTTTCGTGATCATAGTTCGGTATCTTATTGACGGGATCAAGCTCCACCCCGCAGCGAATCAGGAGTGATTCGTCGGGAATATACCCGATCAGCAAAAACACAAAATCAGCCGCCAACCATTCCTGTTCGCCAGTTTCGGTGTTCTCAATCAAAACCCGGTCGTTCTCGATGGCGCGGGTAATGCTATTGAAACGAGTATTGATTTTACCTTCCTTTACCCGATTTTTCACATCAGGTATTAGCCAGTATTTCACCGTTTTGCGGAAGTCCTCCTCCTTGTGAACAATGGTAATATTTACATCGTGACGGTAGAGTTCCAAGGCGGCCTCTACGGCGGAGTTGGAACCACCTACTATCACCACATTGGTATAAGAGTACTTAAAGGGTTCGTCGTAGTAGTGCGATACGTGGGACAGTTTTTCGCCCGGAATACCTAACATTCGGGGGAAGTCAAAGTAGCCCGTGGCCAGTACTACATTTTTGGCGTGGTAGGTATCTCCATCGGTTGTATAGACCACAAAAGTGCCATCCTCCTGTTTTTCGGAACGATCGACTTCTACAAACAGCTTAAAGTTAAGCTTGAAGTAGCCGGCCACTTTTCGGTAGTATTGCAAGGCCTCGTCGCGGTTGGCTTTTACGCCCGAAATGGGGAATGGAATACCGCCAATTTCAATATTTTCGGCGGTCGAGAAAAAGCGCATGCGCTTGGGGTAACGGCGGATAGATTCGGTAACACTTCCTTTTTCAAGAATTAGATGGTCGAGGCCACTCTTTGCTGCCTCAATGCCCATGGCAAGCCCGCATGGACCTCCACCAATTATAATTACGTCGTGTATATGCATCATGTTTATTCTAAAACTCAACTATTCAACACCTTGTGGAAACGAATGGTTTCTGAACTTTGTAAAACCATAAACTGTTAAAAAAGTGTCCTATTAATCGCCTAATTGACTTGTTATCTCCCCTGTTATCTCCCCATAGTCCGTTTGTCAGACAACTTAATGACTGGGGTAAAAATGGTGTACCATTCGTATTTCTCATTGATTTTTTGGGGAAACAACCTAAAGCCTGGCAGATGGATGAAGCAGATCCATCCGAGCTTCTCTTTCATCTGAACGGGATCACGAATGAGTCAGGAGCGGGTGCCTATTCTAACCTTCCTGCCTATACTTTTACCACCAAACCTCTCAGCCTTGGCGAGTATCGTCCCCGGTTTGAGCACGTGGTGAAGAATATCCGGCGCGGTAACTCTTTTTTGGTTAACCTCTCAGCGCCGACACCCGTTACTACCAACTTATCTCTTCCTGACATTTATCGGCACAGTCGGGCCCCTTATCGCTTTTGGCTTAAAGATCGGTTTGTGTGCTTTTCACCGGAAATATTTGTCCGTATTCAGGGAAATCGCATCGCCTCTTTCCCGATGAAAGGAACGATCTCGGCGGATATTCCCGATGCCGAACGTATTATCTTATCCGATACCAAAGAGGCCGCCGAGCACGCCACCATTGTAGACCTGATCCGAAATGATCTGAGCATGGTAGCAGATAAAGTGTGGGTAGAGCGTTACCGGTACCTCGATACAATTCAGACCCACCAAAGTACTTTGCTCCAGGTTAGCTCCGAAATTGCGGGGCTGTTGCCCGATAATTTTGCCAGGGCTTACGGTGATTTGCTGGTGAAACTACTCCCTGCTGGATCAATCTGTGGAGCGCCCAAACCCGCTACTTTGAAAATAATCCAGGAGGCCGAAGGTTACGAGCGGGGCTACTATACCGGCATTATGGGTAGCTTTGACGGGCAAACTTTCGAAAGTGCCGTCATGATTCGGTACATTGAGCAGCAGACTAGTAGCCTGGTGTTTAAGAGTGGAGGAGGCATTACCGCCCGGAGCCGGGTAGAATCCGAATACCAGGAATTAATTGATAAAATATACCTTCCCTTTGGTCATGAACCCACCGCCCCTGTGTTTCGAGACAATCTGCGTGCAGAAGCGCCAGTTCAGTAATTTGCTTTCTTACCACGAAGCCCGCCTCAACCGAACCCGGGCAGTTTTATGGAATGTCTCCGATCCAGTCGACTTGTTTTCCGTACTGACTATCCCTGAGGATATAGGCCCCGAAAAATACAAGTGTCGAGTTACCTATGGAGCCGAGGTAGTGTCCATCGAATGGGAAAAGTACCAGTTCAGACCGATTCAAAGCCTGCGGCTGGTGGAGGATAACTCCATAGACTACGCCTTCAAATACAAAAACCGCGAAGCCCTAAACGTTCTCCATGCGCAACGCGGCGACTGCGACGATGTGCTGATTGTGAAAAATGGGCTGATTACCGACACTTCCTACGCCAATGTAGCCTTTTTTGACGGTACTGCCTGGTATACGCCATTCCAATCGCTGCTACCGGGTGCGCAGCGCGCTTTTTTACTGAATTCGGGGGTGGTTGTTCCCAAAGAGATTAGGGTAGGCGATCTTCCTGGGTATTGTGCTGTGAAGTTATTTAATGCTATGGTTAGTTGGGAGGAAAGTCACCTATTGTCATCTAATTGTCTTTTAAAATAGCCGAAGCAGACCCCATATTGAGGCCTGTTTCGGTTTTGAATGTAGTGACGTATTACCTTCTTCGTACTATCTGTATGGAAACCGGTAAGCACACAACGGGACAAGCGCAATTGGTGCCTAGCAGATTAATGGACAAATCCTGAAAACAGCCGGGACCGGTAAATAGCCTGACGATGTAGACAGTAAGGCTCGCTGGGTTTGGCAGTCCGGCTCCGAGTATGGCATCGCCGGGTACGGAAGCTGCGGTTGCGTAAGTTTTAATTCCGGTATATGTAGCGCCTTGTACTAAATCAAAATATACCGTTGGCGATACATCGGTCAGAAGGATCTTTCCGTCGCTTTGTGCTACGCCTGCAGTACAGTTAACGGGAGCGTAAGACAAGGTTGGGTTTACTGGCGCTACCACGAATTCAACGGTAGCAGTGTCGCCATAACTGTTGACGCTTGAAGCAACGAGGAAGTATTTAGAATCCTGATCAATGAGTATTCCTGCGGTATAGGTCAGCATGGTTCCGTTGATGCTCCTTATACCAAACGGGGTTCACTAAGTTGCTATACTGCGGTATGTAGTTCGATAGGTCCACCCGCAGGGGTTCACATAGCGTCACGACAGAATCTGGCAGAGTCAGGGCAGGGTTCCTGGTAATGCTCAAGGAGTCCTCGCTTACGCATCTTCCTTCAGCTTGATCCAATAGTCTCCGTTGGTCGATATATTACTGATAATATTCTGCTGATTATCGATCAGAATAGGAGTCGGGTTAGCTGATTCAGTGATCCAGGATTGTTGGGCCAGAAGTGGTGGGGGTAGTATATAAGAAGTGGGTTCGCAGATTTCAACTACTAACAGAGGGAGCAGCGGATTTACGAGTTCCACCACCACCACCATAGAGTCAGTAGCGATACATCCCCACACTGATGTAGCCACTACTAGGTAGGTACCGGGTGAGGTTACCGTCGCTACCGAATCCGTGCTGGTAAAGTCTTGGGGGCCTGTCCAAAAATAGGTAGTGTTAGGAAGATTAGACTGAGCGGTGATCTGAATACTGTCTTGGGTACAGGTCAGGGTGTCGTTGGTAGTGGCCTGTATAATCGGAGCATTGTGAACATTGACTACCCCGCCATCATTGCCAAGTGGGATGGTATCTTGTTGTGCTATAAGTAAGGCACTTACTCAGTAAATCGTGGAGTCGGCGTTAAGAGCAGCGGGGAATTGGACATCAGTTAGAATTGCTAAACCAGCTGAGTCAGGTTTTACCATTCCCAGGATTGTACCAGTGGTTAACCTTTCGGCATCCGTGGTCGGTAGAGTGTTATACCAAAACAAAGAGTACGTTATAAGTAGGCAGGATATTGGCTATCTGTACAACCAGCGTACCAGCAGCATCAGAGCATAGCTGTAGTGAATCGGTAAGTAAGATAATTTCGGGTTGTGGCCCAAAACCCAAATCAAATGAATAGTCGTTTTCTCCCATACCTCCGGTAATAAAGGGTATTTTTACAAGAGTCTGGTTAGAATTGCCAACTTCACCGTTAGAATCAGATTGGGCGTTGTCTATAAAGCCGGGGCCGAGGATTAGCTTATTTGCTACGATTGTATCTTAACCAAGATTGACTCTGAGCTCGTAGCTGTGTTTGAATTTTAGCCTGCCTGGTACATCACTATCAGTAAAGTAATACTCTCCCATACCGTCAGTGACTTTGCTGGCTATTTGATTACCTTGATTAGCCATATCGTGCAAGGTGATGGTTATACCAGCGAGCGCCCTTTCACTCGGGTTCTGTATACCGTTCAAGTTTTTATCTAGCCATATCCTGTTGCCTATTTGTACTGGTGCAGCGTCGCAAGCTAGTCCCCAGACCAGCTACTTTGCCAAAACTCCCTGCGTAGCGAGAATCATATACCAGAAATTCTCGAGTAACTTCACCAGTACCTGTGCCGGTATTCTTATAGGTTTGCCAGCCCGATGAGTCATAAATAGTATTATTAGGAGAGCTTATTGGGTCGATGGTAACACCTCCCCGCTTCCGAACAACAATGCTATCAAGCCCAGGTTGATTTCGCCGCGCGCTATTTTTCCATACAAAATCAAATCATCCTCGCAATAATATTCTCCACCTCTTGGTCCTTCTCCATTACCGACACCATATCCAACCTGGTCACCTGCTTGTTCATTAGATTCCAGTTGAAAGGTACCACCAGGTAATAATCCGGTTCTTAGAAGGTATCCTCCGCTAAAACCAGAATATACTCCGCTTCCGTCCTGGTTAAAATTGTTGGATCCTGACTGATGTCCGAAGCGATCCATAATACCAAGTATCATATCGCCATTTGTATCAAATTCGATATCCGACAGGGTAGGTGAGGATTTGTGGCAAAGATGGAGGGAATATTATATGGCTCTGGGCAGGTGTTGGTCCAGGCGTTCCAATAGTAGACCACTCTCTTAAATAATATTTTCTAAATTTGTTCGTAAAAAACTGACTATGAACGATAAGTATAAGTTATTGAAAGAAAATTCCGGAATTTGTAAACGCCTGTTTGGTATAGAATTCGGTGATTTCGAAATTGTACTTGGAAAAGTT
>JBDNFP010000020.1:0-11284 GCA_041689775.1 Spirosomataceae bacterium | reverse complement strand
GGAAATTGACCATCTTATTTTTTAATCATTCCTAAGTAATTAAATTACTAGCGGTGTAGTAGGAAATATATTTGGTAGGATAAACGGGATGAGATCGAAATCATAGAGAGGTATTATATATCCGGGCAGATTTTTCAGAGCTACGAATGTCACCCCTGCTCTGTGCGAAATTGGGAAGTAAAAATTTCAATTTTTTTTAAAAAACAGTATGTTTCATCCGTGATAACAAAGCTTGCTTCTATCTCTAATGTGCGTATGTTCAGGAAATAAGGCTACACTATGTATGCCAAGACCGTCTGGATAGGATCATCCACTTCCCCTTACATTTCACAATCCCCCGCAGATTTGCGTTATTTGTCATACAAACGAATGATATTTCGTTTGTATGAGTCTAAACAATATCTTTTCTTCAATGAACAACAACTTATTAGGTGGCCTATTACTGATGGCTACCACCCTCGTTCAGGCGCAGGATGTGGCTACTCAATACGCCAAGACCATCACCCCCGCCGATCTAAAAAAACACCTTGTCATTATTGCTTCGGATAGCCTGGAAGGCCGTGATACGGGCTCACCCGGTCAGAAAAAAGCCGCGGACTACGTAGCAAAACACTTTAAAATGTACGGCCTTACGCCGATAGCTACCGCTGTCGACGGATCGAAGTCGTATTTTCAGAAGTATAATCTTTACCAAAAAAACTGGGGTGAAATATACGTAAAAGCGGAGGGTAAGACCTTTAAGTTCAACGAGGATTTTTACCTCAGTGGCCTGTTGACTACCGAAGGAGAAGTAGCCGTACCTACCGTTTTTGCGGGCTATGGTATTGAAGCAAACCTGTACAATGATTATCAAAAGCTGGATGTAAAAAACAAAGCGGTAGTGATACTGGAAGGCGAGCCAAAGGGTACTAACGGAAAGTACCTGGTGAACGGAAACGATCAAACGTCGAGTTGGAGTGGGCCGCAGTCGTGGCAGAAAAAAGTGGCTACGTCCATGGCGAAAGGTGCCAAGTACGTATTCATGGTATCCGAAAAAGAAGGTAGTGAGTTTGAGGAGCTGATAAAGCGCCGGGCGGTGATGTCGCGCCGCATGAGCCGCATGAGCATGAAGTCGATTAAAGAATTGCTGAGCAATACAGCCGCCTTCACGGTATCGGTAGAAATGGGTGCCGATCTGTTGGATATAAACGCTCGGAAACTAGTCGATTTACAACAGCAAATCACCAAGAAAGGTAAGCCTTCTTCCAAGTCACCTTCGGGAGAAGTAGTCCTGAAAGTAGAGCGTACGAGCGAAGTAATCGATACCGAAAACGTAGCTGGACTCCTCGAAGGAACGGATAAAAAAGACGAGGTAGTGGTAATTTCGGCGCACCTGGATCACATTGGTATTTCGCCCGATGGACAAATCAACAACGGGGCCGACGATGATGGCTCCGGTACAGTATCACTACTGGAACTCGCCGAGGCATTCAGCAAGGCCAAGGCTGACGGGAAAGGTCCACGCCGGAGTATTTTGTTCCTGAACGTAACGGGTGAAGAAAAAGGACTCTTTGGTTCGGAATTCTATTCAGAAAACCCACTTCTACCGCTAGCCAATACCGTGGCCGACCTGAACATTGACATGATCGGTCGGGTAGATCAGGCGCATGCCAACGATCCTAAGTATGTGTACATCATTGGTTCTGACAAACTGTCATCGGAGCTACACGCGATTAGTGAGGCGGCCAACAATGAGTACATTGGCTATAACCTGGATTATACCTTCAACGATCCCAAAGATCCTAACCGTTTTTACTACCGTTCTGACCACTATAATTTTGCGAAGAAAGGTGTACCCGTAGTTTTTTACTTCACGGGAGTACACGAAGATTACCACCGCCCTGGCGATGATGTTGAAAAAATCATGTTCGACAAGCAGGCGCCCATCGTACAGCTGGTATTCCATACCGCCTGGAAACTGGCCAACCGCGAAGAGCGTATCAAGGTAGACAGTAATAAACCGTAAATTTTTAAAGATACGTCGTTCGGGGTTCGTCGTTCTTGGTTGTGTTACAGCCAGAAAGGAGTGTTTTTTCGTAGTTCCTAATTATGGGTTGCCGCTACGGTTTAATAGCAAACATAACGACGAACCAAGAACGACCAATAATTAGTAATGGCTGCAATTGATCGCTTCCAGAATCTGAAATGCTGGCAGAAAGCCCGGGAGTTAGAAAACATGATCTACCAGCAAACCTGTACGGGTGCATTATCAAAAGATTTCGCTTTGAAGAATCAGTTGAATCGGGCCAGTGGATCGGGAATGGATAATATTGCGGAAGGGTTTGGTCTGGGAGGAAACAAGGACTTTATCCACTTTCTGATCATCTCCCGAGCTTCGATTTATGAAATTCAATCTCAGTTGTATAGGGCCATGGATCGAAATTACCTGAATGCTTTGCAATTCAAGATTTTATTCGATAAATCAAATGAAGTCATTGCCTTCGTGACCTACCTTAGGAACTCAGAAAGAAAAGGACCTCGATTTGAATAGAATTTAATAAATACGAAGTTCTTAGTTGCGTTATAAACAGAGGAGAGTGTTTGTGCCTAGCTCCTAATGATAGGGAGGCCACTACGCTTCAACGACTAACCTAGCCAGGAACCACGAACTTAGAACCACGAACAAAAAAGATTTTGACTAACGTCCAACCCCTCCCCCCGGCCTTTACCGAGTCAATGCAAGCTCAGTTAGGGGCCGATTTCGCTTTGTTTTCCGAAACCCTAGCAACTGATCCTCCCGTTAGTATTCGGCTGAATCCTGATAAGCCAGGCTATGACACTACCGGATTGGACCCGGTGCCCTGGCACCCGGGAGGGTTCTATTTGCCTGAGCGTCCGGTGTTTACGCTTGATCCTCTGTTTCACGCGGGCGGCTACTACGTACAGGAAGCATCTTCGATAGTACTGAACGAAGTACTCAATCAATGTATTTCGTCGAGGGGGCCGTTTCGTCCACGGCCTTTACGGATTCTGGATTTGTGCGCAGCACCCGGAGGTAAAAGTACATTGCTGGCGTCGTGGATGCCACCGGAAAGCCTGTTGCTGGCCAATGAGGTAATCCGTGGTAGGGTAACGGTACTCAAAGAAAACCTCGAACGCTGGGGTAATCCCAATACTTTTACGTGTAGCTATGACCCGGAAGCTTTCTCGAAGCTAAACGGCTTTTTTGATATAGTACTGGTAGACGCCCCCTGCTCGGGCGAAGGGCTATTTCGGAAAGATCCTGATGCAGTCAATGAATGGTCGGCGGAGCACGTGCAGCTATGCTCAGCACGTCAGCGGCGTATTCTGTCGGCGGCGGTATCGCTGGTAGCGCCCGGTGGCGTATTGCTGTACAGCACTTGTACCTACAATGAGTCAGAAAATGATCAGAATGCCCAATGGCTGTCCGATAATCAAAACTTGTTGCATCTGGAAGTAGACTTACCCGCAGAGTGGGGCATTGTTCCTCGCAGCTTAGGGTATCAGTGCTATCCGCACAAACTACGGGGCGAGGGATTCTACTTTGCGGCATTTCGTCAATTGGGTGGATCGCCATTTCAAGGTAAAGCCGCCCGATACATGGGGAAACTCAAATCAAAGTCGTTGCACAAGCGGGAGGAGGCGGCGCTGACGGATTGGTTAGACGAGTCGGCTGATTTTTTTTACGTACAGCGGTCAGACGATACCGTGCTGGGCGCTCCCCGGTACTTAAAGGAAGATTTATTGTTTCTGGATGCCGCCCTGCCGCAGGGCGTGTGGCTACGGGAGATGGGGTTGTTCAAGGGTAAAGACTTGATTCCGGCGCAGGACCTAGCCATGAGCACGGTCATTGAATCTTCGCTACCGGCGGTGGAGCTAGACCGCGAAACAAGCCTGCACTTTCTGAAAAAGGAAAATATTTTACTTCCTGATGCCCCCAAAGGCTGGTTGTTGGCCCGACACAAAGGGCTGAACCTGGGCTGGATGAAAAATCTCGGCAATCGGGTGAATAATTACCTCCCCAAAGACTGGCGGATCAGGATGGATTTGCGGGAAGTATGAGTTGTATCGAAATCCTATAAAATTAAAAACGGGACTCATATGGAGCCCCGTTTTTAGTTTTATATCGTACAGGTGTTTAGAAGTCATCGCCCATGTCGCCGCCGCGTTCTCCGCGCTCACGCTGCAATTGCTGAGCCTGCTTTCCAAAACGGTAGGTAAAGCCAATGAAAGCAATGCGTGATTCGCGCTTTCCTTCGGTAAAGCCAGTGAAGCCTTCTCCGAAGCGGTCGATCCGGAATTGTAACGTATTGAAGATATCACTTACCCGGAGGCTTATTGCTCCTCTACCTTTCAGCACATCTTTTTTTACACCGAGATCTACGTTGAAAAAGCTTTGAATCTCTCCCTGTGGCACAATAAAGGGCGAGCGGTAGTTAACACTCAACTGCGCATCAAATCCTTTCATGATAGTCATGTTGGAATTTACGCGGGCGCTCCAGCTGCGGTTAGAGCGGGTCAGTACGTCCGGTGTGGTAGGGCCGCCCGTAATAGTTGACATGAAGTAGAAGAAGTTACCGTTGGCTTTCCACCAGCGGGTGATATCCTGATTCAGCACAAATTCCAGACCGTACGACGACGATGTGGCAAGGTTAAGGTAGGTTTGCTCCGTAACCCCATCTTCACGCAGACGGCTGTACCGGGTAACGTTATCCGTAGTAGCCCGGTAAAAGGCAGTTGAAGTCAATGAGGTAGACTTACCGTACCAAAGGTGGCTCAGTTCAAAAGAGTTGATCAACTCAGGACGCAGGTTAGGGTTACCAAACCGGATATTGAGCGGGTCCGAAATATCAGTGAACGGGTTTAGAGCCCGTACCCACGGGCGGTTAATACGGCGGGTATAGTTTACCTGCATTTTCTGGGCTTGGCTGAGGTTATAATTCAGGAAGGCGCTCGGGAAAAGGTAGGTATAGTTTTGATTGGCTACCTCTCCGGTGGTACGTTGCTCCGTGGTCAGGTTGGTGTTTTCTAAACGTAAACCCACCTGATAACTCCACTTTTTCTCTTCCTTACCGTAATTTACGTAGGCAGCACTGGTGCGTTCGTCGTAGACAAAACGGTTGGAGAGTAGTGGATTAAGTACCCATTGCTGAGAATCTCCCAGACGATTTTCAAATTGAAAATCACCGTCTAGAAGCCGACTGGTATATTTTAGCCCTGTTTCAAACTTGGCCTTATTTTTCAGTGGCTCCGTAAAGTCAAGTTGCATCACAGCCACTTGGTCATTATTCAGACGGGTGTTGCGCTGAAAAAGCGCATCGGAGATAGGTACCCCAAGGGCGTTAGTGGTTGTTTGGGTAAACAACGATAGCTGATCGCTGGATGAGGTAGAAAGTGTAGCGTCAAAAGTCAGCAAACGATCTTTCTTATCAAATGTCCTACGTAATCTCAGAGAATAATCAAAGCCACCACCTTTCTCTTCTTCATCCGAAGTACGGTCGATCAGCTGAATAATTTCCCGGGCGCTGTTTTGGTAGCGATAGATACTCGAATCACGGTCGCGGTCATATTCCGGACGATACATGACCGAACCACTCATTTGAAGTTGCTTATTCACATCCCAGTCAAATCCGAAACGCAGGTTATTATTTAGGTCATGACTAATACCGTTCTGCCGTTGTTCCAGGTAGCGAAGATTTTTGTTGTTAAAATTCTTCCGGTCATTATTACGATAGGAGAAGCGACGACGATTCTGAAAATTATAACTCGTAAAAAGGTTTACTTTTTCAAGCCGGTTGTTGAGGTTGATGGAAGCGTTGTACTTGTCACGCGTTCCTAGGTTCAGATCAGCATTACCGTTGAAGCCGGATGCCTTCTCTTTTTTCAATACGATGTTGATAATACCCGCAGCACCGTCTGCGTCAAACTTGGAAGAGGGGTTTGTAATTACCTCGATGGTTTCGATATTACTGGCCGGAATCTGATCTAAGACCGCTTGGCGATCTAGTCCGGTGAGGCCCGATGGCTTACCATCTACCAAAACTATTACGTTTTCACTACCCCGCAAGCTTAGGTTCCCGTCAATATCCACGGTTACGGAGGGGACATTTTGCATGATATCTAATGCGCTACCGCCAAGAGTGGTAGGAAGCTTATCTACGTTAATAATTTTACGATCCAGTGAATATTCAATTAACTCCTTCTGGCCCGTTACGGTAAGGGTATTTAATTGCTTTGCGATTTGAGTCAGCGCAACGGTCCCCAATTTCAAGGAAGGGCTTTTGGCGGTAAGAGAAACCTTGTTTTTACGGAAGTCTTTAAACCCGAGTGATTGAATTAGTAAGTAGTAGTTACCAGTAGGTACACCGGTTAACTTGAACAGACCTATTTCGTCACTGATGGTACCTCCGGCTGCGGTGGAGTCCGCTGTTCTAAATATAGCAATACTGGCAAACTCGACGGGTAAAGTTGCCCCCTCTTTTGCGTACATGAGTTCTCCGGTAATGGTTCCGACAGAGGTTTTATTGGTAGTCGAAGTAGCAGTGGAAACGGGAATTTGAGCGTTTACTGTGGATTGTAGAAATGTAAAAGAAAGTGTTAAAATGGTATAAATGAGCAACTTCATAAGTTATGTTATTGTAATATTAACTTCTCTAGTAAGACAAGTGGGGTAGCTGAATGGTTCGAAAAAAGTGCAATTAGTGTATGTACATCTAATTTTTGTGCCAATGGGAATTCCCCGGCTAGTAATAGATTCTAAGGCCTAAAAATTGGATAGTTTGGGGGAGTAATACCCCAAAGGGTGCAGAATTTCCTGATGCAAAGAACCGAGACCAGAGATAGGCAGAGCCAACATGAGGGGTTGGATTTCTAAGAAATTAAAGGGATATTTTCGTGGATTAGCCTTGGCCCCTTATTAAGTCAAGGCTGATATTTTTGCATTTAAGGCCGCGACCTAAGTCCATAATCAGGTATACTTTCCTATTTTTGTCATGACAACATCTACAAACTCTTAATCAAGCTAATCGTCTTCTGATGAGAAAAATACTACTTTATACATTTGCCTTATCGGTAGGTGTATCGCTGGGAGTAAGCGCCCAGAAAAAGAAGCAAAAAGTTACTGCTCCTGTCTCCATGGGTATCGAGGCTACCACCGCCGCTCAACGGATGACTGGCTACCAACAGCGTCAAAAACTGGATGCCGCTTCGTTGGTCAATAATGTGAAGTTTCGGGCCGTGGGGCCTACTAACATGAGTGGTCGCGTGGTTGATCTCGACGTCAATGACGCCAACCCAACCCATTTCTTTGTGGCCTACGCCTCGGGTGGTTTGTGGAAAACCGAAAACAACGGCATGAGCTTCGCGCCTCTGTTTGATAACGAATCCACCATGACCATTGGTGATATTGCCGTAGACTGGAAAACGAACGGACAGACCATTTGGGTAGGTACCGGTGAGAATAATTCAAGCCGCTCATCGTACGCCGGTGATGGAATATACAAATCGACCGATGGCGGCAAAACTTGGCAGCACCTAGGCCTGGCAGCCACCCACCACATTGGAAAAGTAATACTTCACCCCACCGACCCAAATACCGTATGGGTGGCGGCCGTGGGAGGCTTGTACAGTTCAAACCCCGAGCGGGGCGTGTACAAAACAACCGACGGAGGTAAAACCTGGGCCAAAACGTTATTTGTGGATAATAACACCGGAGCCATTGACCTGGATATTCACCTAACCAACCCCAACGTACTGTTTGCGTCCATGTGGTATAAGGAGCGCAGCGCCTGGAACTTCGTCGAAGGAGGTAAGTCATCAGGTATTTACCAGTCAACCGACGGAGGTATTACATGGCAATTGTTGAGTACTCCGGCGAGTGGCTTGCCGCAGGGCGAAGGTGTAGGCCGTATTGGGCTGGACATCTACGCCGGGAACCCTAACACGATGTATGTGTTTGTCGATAATCAGGACCAACGCAAGCCAGAAGAAAAAAAGGAAGAAGAAGGTCTTACGGTAAAGCAGCTGAAAGACATGACGGTGGAGAATTTTGTAAAACTCCCCGACTTGGTGATCAATGAGTTTTTGGATAAATCGGGTTTCCCGGAAAAGAATTCGGCTAAACAACTCAAAAAACAAATTGAAGCGGGGAGGCTGAAAGTGAAGGATATCTACGATTTTGTGGGCGGTGCCAACGATGACCTTATTTCTGCCCCCGTAAAAGGAGCCGAAGTATACCGCACCGACGATGGTGGTAAAACCTGGAAGAAAACGCACGAAGACTACATCGATATGGTGTCTTCCTATGGGTATTACTTTGGACAAATCTTCATTGCTCCCAGCGATCCCAATCGTATCGTCACATTTGGCGTGCCTATTCTGATTTCAGAAGATGGTGGCAAGTCTTGGAAAAATGCGGATAAAGAAAACGTGCATTCTGATCACCATGCACTGTGGATCAACCCCAAAAACCCCGATCACATGATTAACGGTAACGATGGGGGAGTGAACGTTACGTATGATAAAGGCAAGCACTGGTCGCACCTGAACTCGGAGCCAATGGGTCAGTTTTATGCCATTGCGGTAGACATGGAAAACCCCTACAATATTTACGGAGGCTTACAGGATAACGGCGTATGGTTTGGTACTTCCAAGCCGCGCGAAGAAGTGCCGCTTCCTACCTGGAAATCAATCATGGGCGGCGACGGTATGCAAGTACAGGTCGACTGGCGTGACAACAGCACCGTCTACACCGGGTTTCAGTTTGGTAACTACTTCCGGCTCGATAAAAACCGGAGTGGCTTTGGTAGCATGAAGCGGCTGGTGATGCCCCGCGCAATTGGCGACCCTAAACTTCGCTTCAACTGGCAGGCACCAATTCATTTGTCGCGCCACAATCAGGACATTGTGTACTTTGGTTCTAACAAGTTTCACCGTAGTATGGACAAAGGCGAAACCTTCGAAACCCTGTCGGCTGACCTGACCAAGGGCGGTAAAGAAGGCGATGTACCGTTTGGTACGTTGGCCACTATCGACGAGTCGCCGCTGCGCTTCGGCTTGATTTACGCCGGATCAGACGACGGGCTGATTCACGTATCGAAAGATGCAGGTTATACTTGGACGAAAATCTCGGATGCGCTACCCCAGAATTTGTGGGTAAGCCGGGTGACGGCCTCTGCTCACAACGAAGCAACTGTATATGCATCCCTGAATGGCTACCGGAACGATAACTTCAAGGCGTATCTGTACGCTTCAACCGACTACGGCCAAACCTGGAAAACCATTGGTACCGACCTACCCGCCGAGCCTATAAACGTAGTAAAAGAAGATCCATCAAACGCTAATATTCTGTACGTAGGTACTGACCACGGCGTATATATTTCACTGGATAAGGGTGCTTCCTTCATGCGGATGTCGGGCGACCTCCCCGCCGTAGCCGTGCACGATCTGCTGGTGCACCCACGCGACAAAGAACTGGTAATAGGTACCCACGGACGCTCTATCTACGTAGCGGATGTGAGCCTGGTGCAGCAATTGGCCGATACTCTTCGTGAGAAAGAAGTCTATGCTTTTGCCGTCAATTCTCCAACATACAATGAGCGTTGGGGCCGCGTACGCAAGTACGAGGAAGCAGAGCCGATGAAGTACGAGATTTCGTTCTATACCAAAACGGCCGGCGCAGGCACTATCACCGTGCAGACCGACAAAGGCTTAACCTTAGCTACTTTGACGGATAAGAGTGAGGCCGGACTCAACTTCGTGAACTGGAATCTTACCGTAGAGGCTGGCGCAAAAACGGCCTACGAGAAGTACCTAAACGAAACGAAAAAGAAAGATACTTCGGCAAGCTCAGGGCAGGCTGAGGTGAAGCTGGAAGAAGCCGAAGACAAAAATCTGTACGTTCGTCCGGGTAAGTACAAGGTCGTTATCACGACTGCCGGTGGCGCCAAAGCGGAACAGACTTTCACCATTAAGGCCCCAGAAAAGCGTCCATCACGCCGGGGAATCACCACGCAAGCTATCCCCTCTACCCCCGGTGAGTGGGAGAAGTACAGGGAGGAGGAGTTGGGAATGGAGGAGGTGAAGTAATGCTGATTGCCAACGCCGACAGATTTCCAAAAATCTGTCGGTGTTGGCAAGTTCAGATTAAATGAAAACATATATCGAATTTCAGTAAATTGCAATTTTAGCCAAAAAAATAATAGTCAAATAATGGATCGATCAATTATCGGCATTGATTTGTTTTCGGGTGCCGGTGGAATGTCATTAGGGGCGATCGAAGCTGGAATTGATGTGAGGTTTGCCGTTGAGAATGACACAAGTACCTGCAATACATATAGTTACAATTTTAAAAAAACAAATATTTTTAGTAATGATATCCGGAAGTTAAAGGAAGTTCCCCTGAATCTATCAAAGAAAGATGAGGTGATATTATTCGGCGGACCACCCTGCCAAGGCTTTTCTACTTCGAATCAAAAAAACAGAAACATCCAGAACGATAAAAATTGGCTTTTTGAGGAATTCATAAGAATTATCAAAATTATCAAGCCATTACCAAAATGGGTTGTATTTGAGAATGTTAAAGGATTTTCTGAAACTGAGAGTGGGCTTTTCTTACACAGAGTAATTACAGATTTGGAAAAAATAGGGTACAGGATATCTTATCAGAAATTAAATGCTGTTGATTTTGGAATTCCACAAAAGCGCACTCGATTTTTTTTTGTTGGCAGTTTAGATAGAAATGAGATATACTTTCCCAAGCCAAATTCCTTATCTTCAGTTTCTGTGAAGGATGCATTATTTGACTTGCCTAAATTGGAAGTAGGAGCGGTTGAGAACTGGCAAGAGTATGGCACAAAGCCTATTTCTTTATATGCAAAAGCACTTCGCGGCAATCTAAAAAGATCAGCTAATCACCAAGTCACGAAAAATTCTAGCCTAGTAATTGAACGATATAAGCATATTCCCCAGGGTGGTAACTGGCAAGATATTCCTGAATCATTAATGAGCTGATTACTGGACATTTCAAAAATCAAGTCGGTGCGTACCTGATTGGCTTGCCGAAATTGGCCAGCATCCAATCCAGGAGAAGTCCAAGATTCTGGCAAAACTGGCAGAAGATACTGTACCCTCTTGGGAAAACAGACTCATAGCGTGTTCTCGTCTTTTTGCTGACCGCTATTTTCCTCATGTGCCTGATGCCCTCGCAGACGCACAGAACGTAGCAGGCGATGACCACGCACAGCATCAGCCGCACTTTGGCGGGATTGGTTAGAGACATATCTTC
>JBDNFP010000019.1:0-13208 GCA_041689775.1 Spirosomataceae bacterium | reverse complement strand
GGCCGAACTCAAACGAATCGATGGCGTAGGTTTTGCCCAGATCATGGGTAACCGCGACTACTCCATGCGGGTGTGGCTCAAGCCCGACCGCATGGTGAGCTACAAAGTATCCACCGATGAGGTAATTGAAGCCATACGCGCCCAAAACGTGGAAGCTGCCCCCGGAAAGTCGGGTATAGGCTCCGGTAAGATTTCTCCCCCGCTGCAGTATGTACTGCGCTACACCGGAAAGATGTTTGAGCCTAAGCAATACGAAAATATTGTGATTCGGGCGGAAGCCGATGGTTCTATGCTGAAACTAAAAGATATAGCTGATGTCGAATTCGGATCGCTCGACTACGACATGGCGTCCACGTCGGATGGCCGCCCCTCGGCTTCCATCATGCTCAAGCAGCGGCCCGGCTCCAACGCCCGCGAGGTAATTGCCCGGGTGAAGGAGCGGATTGCCGAATTGAAAGAAAGTTCTTTTCCGCCCGGTATGACCTACAGCGTATCCTACGACGTTTCACGGTTTTTGGACGCGTCCATTGCGGGCGTGGTGATAACCCTGTTTGAGGCGTTCATTCTGGTGTTTCTGATTGTCTACCTGTTTTTACAGGACTTCCGTTCTACGCTCATTCCGGCTTTGGCTGTACCCGTGGCGCTGATAGGTACCTTCGCCTTCATGCAGCTGCTGGGCTTCTCCATCAACCTGCTTACCCTGTTTGCGCTCGTGTTGGCCATTGGTGTCGTGGTAGATAATGCCATTGTAGTGGTGGAGGCCGTCCACGCCAAAATGGCCGAAAAAGACATGTCGGCCCGGGAAGCTACCTTCGCGGCTATGAAGGAAATCAGCGGGGCTATTGTGGCTATTACGCTGGTGATGTCGGCGGTTTTCATTCCCGTAGCCTTTATGTCTGGTCCGGTGGGGGTTTTCTACCGCCAATTTTCTCTGACGCTAGCCATCTCCATCGTTATTTCGGGTATCAACGCCCTGACCCTTACCCCGGCGTTGTGCGCTATTTTGCTAAAAAACGTTCATCACGAAACCAAGAAAAACCCTAACCTACTGGATAGGTTTTTCGCGAGCTTCAACCTGGGCTACGACCGTATAGCCATGCGCTATAAAGGGCTATTAGGAGTCATAGCTGGTCGGCGGATCGTAACAATTTTATTGCTGGTCGGGTTTTGCGTAGCTACTTGGGGTATCAATAGCATACTACCCTCGGGTTTTATCCCCTCCGAAGATCAGGGTGTACTTTATGTCAACGTGACTACCCCCTCAGGAGCTACCGTGGAGCGAACCGAAGCCGTATTGGATGCGGTTCAGAAAAGTGCCGCAAGTCTTGATGAGGTCGAGTCTGTTTCGACACTGTCGGGGTATAGCTTACTGACGGAGTCCGACGGGGCGTCGTACGGTATGGGCATGATCAATCTCAAGCACTGGGACGAGCGTGAGCGCTCGGTCAATGAGATTATGGCTGTTATGAAGGAAAACACGAAAACGATTTATGACGCCACGATCGAGTTTTTTCCGCCCCCCCCCGTGCCGGGTTTTGGTAATACCAGTGGTTTTGAGCTCCGATTGTTGGATAAAACCGGCAGTGGCGACTTCCAGCAGACGGCCCGAGTAGCGAACGAGTTCATCGGAAGTCTGCGCGCCAATCCGGCCATAGCTAATGCATTTACGGGGTTTGATGCCAGTTTTCCGCAGTACCTCATTCACATGGACCAGGATATGGCAGCCAAGAAAGGTGTGACCGTTGACAACGCCATGAGTACGCTTCAAACCCTGATCGGAAGCTACTATGCGTCCAACTTTATCCGTTTTGGGCAGATGTACAAAGTCATGGTGCAGGCCGACCCAAGTTACCGCGTGAATCCGGAAGATATCACCAAGATGTTTGTTAAAAACAATCGGGGTGAGATGGTTCCTTTTGCCACCTTTACGCAGCTTGAGCGTGTGTACGGCCCCGAACAGCTAACCCGCTACAACATGTATACCTCAGCCATGATTAACGGCGAACCCGCGCCGGGTTTTAGTAGTGGAGATGCCATTAGGGCGGTAGAGGAAATTGCCAAACAAAAACTTCCCAAAGGCTTTACCTACGAGTGGTCGGGTATGACCCGCGAAGAGATTTCATCAGGCGACCAAGCTTTTTATATTTTTATTGTCTGCTTGATATTCGTGTATCTGTTGCTGGCAGCCCAGTACGAAAGCCTCCTGCTACCACTACCGGTTCTGCTTTCGCTCCCCACGGGTATTTTCGGGGCGTTTTTAGCCCTTAAACTCATGGGTCTTGAAAATAACATCTACGCGCAGGTATCGCTCGTAATGCTCATCGGACTATTGGGTAAAAATGCCATTTTGATTGTGGAGTACGCCATCTTGCGACAAAAGGAAGGATTGTCGGTGCTGGAAGCAGCCATGGAAGGAGCCACTGAGCGGCTTCGCCCTATCCTGATGACTTCGTTTGCTTTTATAGCGGGGCTTATTCCGTTATGCGTGGCAACCGGAGCCGGGGCCCTCGGCAACCGCTCCATCGGTACCGCTGCGGCGGGTGGTATGCTCATCGGTACGATCTTCGGAGTCATCCTGATTCCGGGTTTGTACGTGCTGTTCGCCGGGCTTACTGAGCGTCGTAAGAAACCCCCGGTAGAAAGCTCGCCTGAATTGGTGGAAGAAAGCCTCGTTAACTAGTCAACTTCGTTTTATCGGGTAGCCTTGCCTAGGCTGGGGCTACCCTGATTTACTTTTTCAAATTATGTCTTCCTTATCTTATATAAAAAAAATAACGGGTGTACTCGTGCTACTTTCGCTGTATAGCTGCAAGCTCATGACACCCCTGCCGCAGCGATCCGCTATTCAGGCTCCCCGTACCTTTTTGGAAAGGGTGGACAGTGTGAGCGTCGGTGACCAATCGGTTCGTCAGTTTTTTACTGATGCCTACCTGGTAGCTCTAATTGATACAGCCTTGCAGCGAAACCCCGATCTGGCCATGGCTTTGCAGCGAATTGAAATAGCCCGGGCTGATATCCTTGAACGGGATGGTGCTTTACTTCCCAGTGTTCAGCTGGAAGGGCTTGGCGGAGTACGGCGCTACGGTGAGTACACGCAGGAAGGGGTAGGTAACTTCGATACCAATTTTTCGGATAATATCAATCCTGACCAGAAAATGCCCAACCCTTTACCGGAGTATTTTGGGGGGGGGATAAGTACCTGGGAGATCGATTTGTGGGGAAAACTTCGCACGCGGCGCAAAGCCGCCTATACCCGATTTTTGGCCACCGAGAAGGGGCGGCAGCTCATCGTGACCAACCTGGTGGCGGATATTGCCCGGTCGTACTACGAGCTCCTGACGCTAGATAATCAGTTGGAGATCCTTGAACGAAATGCCGATCTGCAACAAAAAGCGGTGGAAACCATTGTGATTCAGAAGGAGGGCGGGCGCGCCAACGAGTTGGCCGTACGTCAGTTCCGGGCTCAACTATTGAATACCCGCAGCCTGGAATGGCAGATCAAGCAGCAAATCATGGAGGTTGAGGCCCGAGTTAATACGCTATTGGGGCGCTTTGCTCAGCCTATCACGCGCGGAAACCCGATTACTCAACAATCAATATCTGATAAACTTAACGTGGGTGTACCCGCTCAGATGCTTCGCCGAAGACCCGATGTGCAGCAGGCCGAGCTGGAACTCCGGGCATCGGGTGCGGACTTGCAGGCGGCTCGCTTGGCGTTTTTGCCGTCACTGAACCTGAACGCTTACCTTGGGTTTAATGCGTTCAGTAGTTCGGTACTGTTTTCGCCTGCTTCGCTGGCCTATGGCCTACTGGGCGGCCTAACTGCCCCGGTGATCAACCGCAAAGCTCTGAAAGCGGGAAAAAATCGGGCGCAGGCTCAGAATCTGGAAGCTTTGTATGCTTATAATAAGGCAGTATTGATAGCTTTTCAGGAGGCGGCTCTCACCATGCGTACTGTTGAAAACCTGAGGAAGATATCGGAGCTGAAATCTCAGGAAACAACCGAACTACAACAGGGGGTATCTATTTCAAATGACCTGTTTCTAGCGGGGTATGCTACCTACCTTGAAGTAATTACGGCCCAGCGTACCGTGCTTGCGGCTGAGTTGGAACAAACTACCATTCAGCAGCGGCAGTTTACGGCTATGGTAGATTTGTACCGATCATTGGGGGGCGGCTGGGAATAGGCCCAATCTAGATGTACCTGCTGAATCAAAAAAAGACACCCTGTGGAGTGCAGTACCCGTTTATCCTGATCGTTGGGGCTATTGAGCTATTTTGCGTAGATTAGGGCTGCATATTTGTGCCAGAAGAGAGTGCTTGAAGAAAGTACTCTCCCTATCTTTTCACTCTAATTTATCTTAACCTATGTTTTTTATAGTAATTGGTCTTTTTTTGGTGGTAGCGGGTTTTGCCGTTAATACACCGTCGATGGCCATTTCGCAATACGCGAGGCCTATCAAAATTGCTGGTATTGTCATTGCCCTGCTTGGAGCATTAACGTCTAGTATCCGGCAGATTGATGCTGGTACCATTGGAGTACAGTCTCTCTTCGGAAAGGTAAATGATAACGTATTGGAAAATGGCCTGAATTTCGTCAATCCACTCGTGGATGTGACAATCTTTGATACCAAAACCCAGAACTACACCATGTCAGCTTCGGCCGCCGAAGGAGATCTTTCGGGTGATGACGCCATCCGGGTGCTATCGGCCGACGGACTAGAAGTAGTTATTGATCTAACGGTACTGTACAAAATCCTTCCAAGCGAATCACCTAACATTTTCCGCGAAATTGGTCGTGACTACAAGGATAAAATTGTACGTCCGCTGACCCGTACCCGTATTCGTGACAACGCGGTTTATTACGATGCCGTTTCATTATATTCCAAGAAGCGGGATGAATTTCAGGACCGGATTTATAAAACCATCGATAAAGATTTTAAAGATCGTGGTTTGATCCTGGAACAACTCCTGATCCGGAACATTGACCTGCCGGAGTCAGTGAAGAAAACGATCGAGTCGAAAATTAACGCGGAGCAGGATGCCCAGAAGATGGAGTTTGTCTTGCAGAAAGAAAAGCAAGAAGCTGAGCGTAAGCGCGTGGAAGCAAAAGGTATCTCTGATTACCAGACGATCATTGCTGCCAGCCTTACGGATCGTCAGTTGCAGTACGAGATGATCAAAGCTCAGAAAGAATTAGCCGCATCACCCAATGCCAAAGTGGTTATTATGGGCGGTGGTAAAGGCATGCCTCTGATCCTGAACAACTAGTACTAGTTACTTAGATAATTTTTGAAAATAGAAAGCCCGCTAATTTTCGTTGATTAGCGGGCTTTCTATTTGGCTATTGTGTTGTATGGCCTAGTTATTTGAGACTAGATAAAAACTCTACCACGTCGCGGATTTCTCTTTTCGACATGATATAACCCATGGGTGGCATGCTGGAAGGTATGTTTTCGCGCTTGGCGATACGAGCCGTCGGGATTTTCAAAGGTTCCGCTTCGGAGGTTTTAAGCACCAGTTCTTCGCTGTTTTCAGCCGAAAGAATACCCGTGACGGCTTGTCCGTCTTTCAACGTGAGCATGACGGTACCATAGCCGGGTGAAAGGCGGGCACTGGGCTCCACGAGCGCTTCCAGAATCTGCTCACGGCTCAGCACATTGGCGATTCCCGAAAGCGATGGCCCCACCTCGCCACCGCGACCGCCGATGGCGTGGCAACGCGCACATTGGCTGGTTGAGTTGGTATAAAAATACCGTCGTCCCTGCTGTGAATCTCCACCCAAAAGGGCATCCATGTAGTCGGCTACGCCCGTACCTTTAGGCTTCGTCGCGTTCAGGCGGCCAATGAGTGCTTCCGAATTGGTAGCTTCTACGGCTTCGGTCAGTTCAAGGTTCAGACTAGGCGAAAGTTCTTTGTTGGTCATTCGGGTAATGAGGTTATTCAGGATTGGTTCTGTTTTACGGGGATCTATCCCGCTCAGAATTCTAAGCATCTGCTGCTGCTCTTTTACAGAACCATTACCAAACATACCTTTGCCAAATACTAGGTTTACCACCTCGTTCAGGGCTTCCTGAGACAGGATAGAGCCGTCGATCAGGCTCAACGCCTTGGTACGCACATCCTCGCTGGAATCATTCATTCCCTTCTTGATCACAGCTTCCATATCGGAGTACTTCAAAGTATTCAAAGCCGTAAGCATGGCGGCCCTTACCTCAGGCGACTTACTATCGTTCAGAATCGAAGCCAGTTGGCTGTTGTAATTAGTAAGGCCTAAGTTAGCAAGCATTGCCGCCGTAGCAACCTGAGTATCGGGATTCTGATCAGCCAGTAGAGCGGGTACATAAGGAGCTACCGTAGCTCGGAGGGCTACCGGATCACGCTTGACTACTCCCCGGTAGCGGCCATCCACCCGGTCAAGCACGGAAGGCTCCGCCCAGGTACCGAGGGTAGCAAGGGCTTCGGTCCGGAGTTCTTCGCTAATATCTTTACGCTTGGCAAAATCAAGGAGTATGTTCAGTTGGGCATTTCCACCCACGCGCAAGCTGGCGTTGATGGCCCGGCGCAGCAAAGGCTCAGAAGTAAAGCGCGTTTCTTTCAACGTAGCGGCCAAAGCGGGTAGGGCCGCTGGGATAGACAAATCATCGTTGATAGCCCGGGCTGCTTCGGCTACGACGTACTCATGCTTGTCGTTCAGGAATAAACGAACGTTTTCGTTGCGCCAGCGACGTAGTACCAGCAAAGCGGCCAATCGCAGCGATTTATTTGGGTTATTGGCCAGCGCAATGATCGACTCCGTTTGATTGAGGCGAGTAAGTGCTACCACGGCCGCGTGGCGTAGGTACAGGTCCTCGTCGTTGTTGGTTTCGATCATTTTCAATAGCGCGGGTACGCCTTCCTTATAGTTTACGCGACCAATAGCCTGCGCGCCAAAGAATCTCACGCGGGGGCTGGCACTGGAAAGTAAGGGTAAAAGTAGTGGGCCCGCCTCCGCGATGACTGCATCACCGAGTACCTTGGCTGCCTGCGCCACTATTTCTGAATCAGCATCTTTTAATAGTGGTAGTAAAGTTTTGCCGTACGATTTATCAGCGCGGGCAAACTGGCCAATTCCCCAGATACCGTGTACGCGGGCTAATTGGTTATCAGTTTGGACCATCGCTTTATTCAATACCGTAGCCCCTTTGGCACCCCGTCCGGCGAGTTCGAGTTGTGCTTTCTGCCGAATCCGCATATCTGCATTAGCGAGTAGCGAAAACAGCATATCGTCCGACTGGGAGGCGTAGTTCAGCTGCATCAAACGCTTCGTTTCTTCGCGCTGGGCTTTCATATCATTTTTTGCCTCGATCACATCCAGCTTCCATACCCGGCCGGTATTTTTAGTATCCCAGCCATTGAGCCAGTCGGCCACGTACAAAGCACCATCCGGACCAAACCGGATTCCCGTGGGCAGAATTCCGGTCAGGATAGTTTTCTCTCCGGCCAGCTCAAAGGAAGCCCCTTTGGGTTTCAGACCAAACGACCAGATCGGTGAACGGGCGGGGTTTCCCACAAATTCCACGAGAAAAAACTTGTTTTTCCATTCTGAGCCTAACGCCGTACCGGGGTTGTAGACCATGCCCGTGGGGCCGTTGTGGAAGTTCATGATGGGAGGAATAAAGTAGGCAGCCTGTCCTTCCTGACGAGGTTTGAACATCTGCTCATCCATCCATACCTTATAGCTATTGTTCTTAGGGTCTGTGTACTTACCATACTGCCAGTTGGAGCGCCAACCAGCATCGTGACCGTCTACGATGTAGACCAATCGCTCGCTTTCGCCGGGGTGATCACCGTCGTTGTCGGCCGTGATAAGGTTGCCGTATTCGTCAAATACAAACTCGTGGGTATTACGCAACCCGGAGGCAAAAACTTCGAAGTCGCTGCCGTCAGGGTTGGAGCGCACAATCACACCTTCGTTAGGGTAGTTGTACTTCTTGCCATCTAGGGCCGTCAGCTGGGCACCGATATCGCCGATTCCCCAGTAGATACGCCCGTCGGGGCCTTCCACTGCTCCTGACATACCGTGGCCACCGAAACCAATGTGTACCCCATAGCCATGGCTGATGGAAGTTTTCTTGTCCAGAATACCATCACCGTTGGTATCTCGTAGTCGCCACATATCCGGGGCAATACCAACAAATACGTCGTTGGCCCGTACGAGCAGCGCTCCGGCTACGTCGGATACTTCCTCGAAGAAATCGCTGAGAATACGCGTCGATACATCAGCGATGCCGTCATTATCCGTGTCTTCTAACCGCCATACCTCGTCTTTTTCTACGGTAAGGTCATGCCAGTCGTGCACGCCATCTTCGTTAAGGTCTTTCAGCCATTCATTTTCGGCGCTCTTCTCCGGGGCGAAGGTTTCGCGCAGAAACTTACGGCGATCTTCCACGGATTGCAGACCGATGGAGGCAGTCATCCAGTTGCGGTGTCCCCGGATATCAAACTCGGAGTTTTTCTGTCGATTAGTACGCGTCAGATACACCCGTCCCTGATCGTCGATTGACATCGCAATGGGGTCAGGGGCCAGGGAGTCAGAGGCCCACAGATCAAGTTTGAGGCCATCGGCCAACTTTACGGATACATTGTCCCGGATTTCTTTGGCCTTTGCTTTGGCAGTACTAGCGTCTTCCTTGATCGCCACGAGCGTCCCGGTAGGGGCAAGTTTAGCGCAAGAAAACACAACCACACCGACGCCTAAGGCTACTAGTATTCGGGGAGATTTGTATAATTGTTTGAGGTTCATAGTGGTATATTTGCTTAGGTAGTATACGTTATTGACAAGGGTTTGTCCACCTTTTATGTTTTCCAAAAAAAGAGCTTCAGATTCGGTTTTTATACTGCAATTAGTAGCAGATATCTGGCGTAACTATCTGCACAGGTAGTTTTATGGTGGAAGTCGTGAATTAAGCATTCTCGATAGAGTACTTAATTCTGGGTTCTATTACCGTAATTTTTTTTACGAAGGTACGCCAACCTGGTAGGCGAATGTGAGTAGATGTACACTGGTACTCGCCTTAAATCAAACAAAAAGCCTCGGGGATAAACCATAACCTGTTCAATATGAAAATGAACCATCAATATCGTTTCCTTGCCGTTCTACTGCTGCTGATTTCAGCCTTCCTGACGGTCAACGCCCAAAATACCGTGAAAGCCGTATCTCTTTTTGATGGTAAAACCCTGAAAGGTTGGAAAACAGTTGACCCTGCTCAACAGAAGGAATGGTTTGTGGCGGATAGTACCATCAGGAGCGGCGACGGGGTCCGTAAGATTCCCGCCAACACCTATTTATACACCGCAAAAGAATACAAAGATTTTGAGTTTCGGTGCATCTTCCGGTTGACGGGCGACCCCAAAACGGGCATGATCAACAGCGGTATTCAGTACCGTTCTCTGATCCAGGACGGAAAAATGGTAGGGTATCAGGCTGATATTGGAAACGGCTACTGGGGAGATATTTACGACGAGCACCGCCGGGCCAAACTCGCCGGTGGTGATTTGAGTACCCTACGCCACCTCCTGAAAGAAGACGGCTGGAATAGCTACATTATCCGGTGCATAGGCAACCGGCACGAACTCTACATTAATGGCGTCAAGACCTGTGACTACACCGAAACAGACGCTACCATACCCAACAAAGGCGTCATTGCCGTTCAGATTCACTCGGGTGGGGTAGCGCAGGTAGAATTCCGCAACCTTACCATCGAGGAGTATTAAATCTTTTATTCATTCCAGCACCACCTATTCAATGAAATTATCACGTCTATTATTTGCCCTGATTCTTGGTCTAAGTTTAGCTCTTTCCCCTGCCGTACGGGCTCAGAAAAAAACGCAATCCGTCCGGATAAAACTCTATACCCCGGAAGAAGAATTGGCCGGTTTTAAAGTGCCACCCGGGTTTGTGGTAGAACTAGTGGCCAGTGAAAAGGACGGCATCGTCAATCCGATTGATCTAACGTTTGATGATGCCGGTCGACTATGGACGCAAACCGCCACGATGTACCCCTTGGACCCGGTAGCCGATATTCAATGGAACGACTTGCTAAAACTAATGGATGATCCGGAAGCGCAGAAAAATCACCCGGCATTCAAACGCATCCTGGATTTATATCAGGGCAAAACCAAGGGAACCGATAAGGTATTAATCCTCTCTGATCTGTACGGGAAAACACCCGCCAAAGTGAATGTTTGGGCCGATGGTCTCACCATTCCAATGAGTATACTACCCTACAAAGGAGGGGCCTATGTAGCCCAAGGGGCCGAGCTTTTCTTTCTGGCCGATCGCGACCAAGACGGCAAGGCTGATACGAGAGAGCCCCTTCTTACGGGCTTTGGATTTACGGATACCCACACGATGGCGCACGCGTTGGTCAGAGGCCCTGGTGACTGGATCCATTTTAGCCACGGAGCGCTCAATAAAGGGGAAGTAGCCTCGCTCAAAAGTGACGCAAAACAAAAGATTGATTTCTGTAAAATTGCCCGCTTCTCACTGGACGCTACCCGAATAGGGTTGGTGAACAATGGTCTGAATAATATCTGGGGGTTTCAACTGCGCGGTAACGGACAGTGGTACGGCTCGGAAGCCAATGACCTGGGCTTTTCGGTGGTGCCCATGGAGCCTCAGTCCGGGTACTCCGGCATCGGAAACGACCGCCTGCGCCCTTACCAACCCTTTGTGTCACCGCTGCATGAGTTTCGGGTGGGTGGTACGGGGATATCGGGTACTGCTTTTGCCGACGATGCCTCGGGCTCCTTTCCGGAGGACTACCGAAACGTAGCTTTTTTGGCTAACCCCATTACAAGCACCATCAACGCCGTCAGGGTTGTTAGAAATGTGGATGGTACGGTCACGGCGGAACACCTACCTGATCTACTGACTTCCGACGATGATTGGTTTCGGCCGGTCAATATGGAGTTTGGCCCGGACGGGTGCCTTTACGTAGCCGACTGGTACAACAAGATTGTTTCGCACAATGAACTACCCACTACCCATCCCGACCGCGATAAGTCCCACGGCCGTATCTGGCGTATCCGGCACGTTAGTCAGCAACCCAGGCCTATTCCTGACCTCACCGCAGTGTCAACGAGTAGCTTGGTACAATACCTGAGGTCTCCCTCGATTTGGGAAAAACGGGCGGCCTGGCATCAGATTACCGATCGTCCCCGCGAACAAACCCAACCCCTGACGGCTCAATTGTTCGCCTTAGCGGCCGATAAATCGGAGGATGAAAATACCCGAATCCACGCGCTTTGGTCACTGGAAGGAATCAAAGCATATAATGCCCCGCTGATAACTTCGCTACTACAATCAGCGCCGCCTGATCTCAAACGAGAAGCAATCCGTTCGTTGACTAGTTTTTCTATAAGCTCAGCTGAGAGAGCTGCTTTATTGAAGCCCTTGATGGAAGAAGCTAATCCGATGATCAGGTCGCAAGTACTCAGAACTCTGGCGGAAGCTGGTACCGCCAATCACGATGTGATTGATATACTGGTACGGGCTTGTAAATTTGAACTACCCGGTAATGGACTGGGCGGAGCTTACGAGCGAAAGTTTGAGCGTTTCCTGGCTCGTATGGCCTTGGAGCAGTACGCCGATGAGTTACATACCTATCTCCAAGCACCTCTGGCAGTTGACATTCCGGTACTGAATATGTTGTGGGCTACTCAGGCGCTCCCCACTAAACAAAGGGAAGATACATTTCTTACCTTCTGGCCGCAATCGGGTATCTCACTAATGGACGAATCTACTTTTATTAGTATCGCCTCGATGCTCGGTAACCCCCGTATTTTGGAAGCGGTAAAATCTAACGTAGAGGCTCCTGCGCACGCCAAAGCGTATGTTTCGTATTCTTTGCAAAATCAAAGTCAGGTACAATCGGCCGAGCTTGCCCGCCTTCTCGAAGCTCCGGTGAAAACGCTGATGAAAAGTAAAGCGGAGATCGATCAGAATCTTGCGTTGGATGCCATTGGACGCTATAAAATTAAGAATGTACAAATAGAGGTAGTAGCATCGCTCAGTGGTGAAGTAGCCAATAAGACCCTGGATCTTGCGCTGAAAGCCCTTGAAACTGATTCAAAACAGGGACAAGAAGTACTTCTGTCGGTGATTCAGAACCCAAATCTAAGTTTTGGGACTCGGGCGGTGTCAGTAAGTAACCTCACCCGGGTGAACCCCAAAGAAGCACAAGCCGTACTTCTACGCTTGCTTCCTAAGCTGAGTCCCAACGAAAAAACTGAGCTAACGAAGGTACTTTCATCGTCGAAAGAAGGGGCTAGTTTGCTGGTAGATAGCTACGCTAAAAAGCAACTAGGACTCTCGAATTTTGATATGTCGTCGGCGGAGCGAGTCGTAGCGAGTACGCAAGGGGATAGCCGTGGAAAAATGATTCTGGATGGAGTCAAGAAACGCGAAGAAGAGAAAAAGAAAGCATTTGATGAAAAGCTTAGCCGGTACATGATTATTGCCGGGAAACATTCGGGTAATCCCAAAGAAGGAAAATTACTTTTCCAGACTTGTCTTCTGTGTCATCAGGTAGGTACCGAAGGACAAAACATTGCGCCCGCGCTGGATGGCTCTGCTTCCCGGGAAAATGAAGCGCTAATTACCGCTATTCTTGACCCTGACGCGGCCGTAGAGTCGGGCTACGCGGTGTATCGAGTGACCAAAAAAGATGGGAGCAGCGTAGAGGGGTACCTTGTCAACAAGGAGGCTCGTGGTACCACGGTTGCCTTTATGGGAGGTAGTAAGGTATTTGTGGAGGCGGGCGCTATTAAAAGTCAGGGTTTTCTGGGCGGTCGCTCTTTCATGCCCAAAGGCCTGATTGATCAATATAAAGACAAGCAGGTAGCGGATTTGTTGTCTTTTATTAAGACGTTGAAGTGAGGGGTGGAACCCCAATCTACCCCACCAACCGCCCCAGCATGTGTATCAGGTAGTTCTCATTGCCCGAAAGAGTACCATCGGCGGGGGCGAGGTTGACTACCACCTTTTGCCGGGGCATGCGGTAGCCCGAGTATTTGAGTGAGGTCTCCACGCGCTGCTCGCTTTCCTTCACGGCGTTGTCGGGCAAGCCCACCATAAAAAAGCGAAGACCCTGACTTACCGTGACTTCAATGGTAATCATGGAGGCATCTACGCCATACACTGCGCCGCCGTAGGTTTTGGAAAG
>JBDNFP010000018.1:0-8283 GCA_041689775.1 Spirosomataceae bacterium | reverse complement strand
GAAAGGCCCGATGGATCTCCACTTAACCGCTTTGAAAATCTGATTATAGTCCATAGAAGCGACCGCTTGAACTGGCTCTTCCACCTTTGCTCCTTTGTTTTTCTTTTGGGCAAATGCCGTAGACACGAACGCAAAAAGGGCAAATAAGAGTAAGTTTCTTTTCATTTAGAATAAAATTTGGTTGTTGAATCTAGTCATAGAAACAAAATTACTACTAATACCTTAACTACATCAATAAAGTACGGTTTGACCGCCGCATAAATTTATTCTTAATATTCAGTTTCAAGCAATTTATGTATTTCTAAAAACCGTATATTTAGAAAAAAACAAATTTTTGTAGCAGATGGACATCTATGTAGGTAGCCTTCCATTCAAATTAAAGGAAGGGGAATTAAGCGAAATTTTCGAAAAATTTGGGGAGGTAGCCTCCACCAAAATCATTATCGACAAAATTACGCGGCAGAGTAAAGGGTTTGGCTTTGTAGAAATGCCAGACGATAACCAAGCCAAAGAGGCTATTTCTAACCTGAACGGGTTTGAAGTAATGGGCCGGGCATTGGTAGTCAACGAATCCCAAAAAACCGAGAAAGGGCCAGCGGGTCATTCCGGCGGGAGTGGCGGTTTTAAGTCAGGCGGTGGCGGATTTCCGCGTCGCGATGACGCTGGTCGTTCTTCATCTAATCGCTCAGGGGATCGTCCCGGTGATAAGAAATGGGGAGATCGCTCAGGTCGGGATCAAAAAGGAGGGTTTAATCGTCGTGATAGAAACGACTTTGAATAAGACCACTACCCGTTTTGATTCTGAAACTGCCTGGTATTTTTAACATAAGTTAAAAACTGAGTTTCAACCCCGTTTTTATCCACGTCTGGAACTAAGCATTACCTAGCTACAACGGGCTCTAAGTCATTCGTTTTATGCCTGAGTGGAATTAGAATTTCTCACTCAGGCTTTTTTTATTTTAGGGCACCTTCTATTTCGGCCAGCGAGACGCCAAATACTTTTTGGACGATTATATTGAGTGAGTTTGCGCTGCCCGTTAAGTGAACAACGGTATGCTTGTGGGTCATTTTTTCACCGGGGGCCAGGAATGCCGCCGGTGAAACACTCTCGATTTCGTAAAAAGGTCCCATTTGGCTTCCATCCGCCAAAAAACCATCGTTGTAGGCATTCACCGCGTCGCCCTTGTAGGGGTCAGGTAGGATTTCCCATTCTTGGTTCAGATAAATACCTTGCTGGTCAACATCAAAAAAAGTAAGGGTCAAAATCATATTTTTGGCGTCGTAACTACCGGCAAATGGCTTTGCCCGCTCGGGTGAAAGTCCGATCTTCCCGCGACTCTTTCCGTCCGCTTTAAAATACAAGACCCCATCCTTGTGCGCAATTCGACTAGCGGGGATCTCGCCGAAGTAGTCGGTAGTAGCCACCTTTCCGTTGGCTTCCCGGTACGGCAGGAGAATCGTAACTTTGGGCGAAGGCACGAACATATCGAGCATCCAAATACAAGGTGCGCCGGTAGTAGCATCCCAGGCATTACTACCCTTATTTACGATAGAGTTTTGCGTGCGATACCCTACCATCTTAATTCCATCCTGTGCTTCGGTTTGAAGGAGTTTATTCACTTCATCCCTTTTTAATAGAGATATAGTTCGTTCTACGTGGAGATCCATAACGGTGCCGCCATAATTGGTAAGTACCATATCCTTCTCCATCAAAATTGATTTCGAATCACTCCGGGCAATGGTCCAAGCTTCGGTATCTACGGCCGCCGGAGTGTGCCATTGATCAAACACCATGGCTGTTCCTGGCTTAAAAAAAAGGGAAAACTTCCCGCCTTCCGGCCCCAGCCAAAAACGGTTTTCCCCGCCGTAGGCATTCATGTGGTCATCAGTTTTACCGGTAAAGGCTTTGTAATTAACCCAGCCAAAACTACGACCTCCGCTTCCTCCGGCGGTAGAAGTAAACACCTTCCCCTGGTACTTAGCCGATACGATCACCTGCACGCTAGGATCGTCGCCGGTCAATACCGCAATCTGTGGGTCGTGTTGCTGTAAAAATTGCAGATCGTACCCAAAAGTACCGGGCGTTTTACTACCATTTTCGGTTTGATTGGTGGAGGTGCATGCTATCATAATGAAGAGAAATATAATCAAAAGTATAAGTTTCATTGTTAGAAGATAGTTGATTAATGATATACCCAATATTCCATCAAATTAGAAAAACAGATAGTAGCGGTATCTACTGGTAGATCCGATGCTTTTCATTTCGATGTATAAAGTGTTTGTGAAGCCCTGCTTTTCTGGACTACAAACCTTATCTTTCTGAATCTCTAAAATTAAACACCACATTAATGAAGCGTTTAATGAGGTTCCTTACCGGAACCATCTTGGTGGCAATAGCAGTACCGGTTATTGCCTACTTAGTATTCAATCAACCATTACCTTCCGGAGAAAAGGGTCAGGAAGCAGATAGCCTTGCGCGAAAAATGGTAGATGCCGTTGGCGGGTCTTCTCTGGATAGTACTCTGTTTTTAAAATGGTCGTTTACGGAAAACCACCACTATATCTGGGATAGAAAACGAAATTTAGTAGAAGTACTTTGGGACGATAAGCGGGTTATGTTGAATCTCGACGAATGGTCAAGGGGTATAGCCTATGATGGAATAAAGGTAGCATCTGGTGATGACCTCGATAAACTGCGGGGAAAAGCCTGGGAGTATTTTTGTAACGATTCCTTTTGGCTCATTGCCCCCACCAAAATATTTGAGGATGGTATTGAACGATCAATTGTAACGCAGGAGGATGGCTCAAAATCCTTATTGGTTAGCTATTCTACCGGTGGAGTTACGCCGGGCGATTCGTATTTATGGCATCTGGACGAAAATGGGCTACCCCGCTCCTACCAAATGTGGGTCTCGATTATCCCCATCGGGGGCGTTGAGGCAAGCTGGGAGCAATGGGAAACCTTGAAAACTGGACTGAAAGTACCTACCCTGCACGAAATTGGGCCCCTAAAAATACCAATTACAAATGTTGCCGGGGCTTCCACTTTGGAAGGCATTGGCAGAGCAGAAGATCCATTTGAGGAAATTCTCTAAGCAATCGGGTAGGTACTTTACCTAGTGGTTAAAACTTAACACGAAGTACTTTCTTATCCGCTTTCCGCTGGATTTCGACTTCGGTAACCTGCCCTTTCTCAAATTTGCCCAAGGCCTTCATGTAGTCCTGAATATCGTTGATTAGAAAAGTACCCATTCGAATAACGATGTCTCCGGCCACCATACCTGCCAACGAGGCGGGCCGATCTTTGGATACTCCGTCGATTTTTAATCCTTTACCATTGAAGCTATAATCGGGAATCACCCCAAGGGTAACTTTAAAAGTTTGCTGGGTTGCCTGCGCGTGTGGATTACCGGCCTCCGTGTAGGAAGGTATAATTTTCTTGCTGTCCAGTTCGGCTACCAAATCCGTAACCATCTTCAAAATTCGGGCTTCCCCTACTACGTTGACCTTTTCAAAATCATCCGTTGTCTTGTGGTAGTCGCTGTGTACTCCCGTGAAGAAAAACAGGACTGGCTTTTCTTTTAAATAAAAAGAGGTGTGATCAGATGGCCCGATGCCGGAAGAATCAACTCCGTACTTGAAATTATTCCGCTCTGCAATACCGGGCATTAGCTGACCCCAGGCAGGGCTCGTACCCCATCCACCAATGGTAACTCCTTTCGCCTCGTCCAAACGTCCAATCATATCCATATTCATCATAAACGCCATGGATTCCAGAGAAACGGTAGGATGCTCCACGTAGTATTTGGAACCAAGCAGCCCTAGTTCCTCCCCCGAAAACGCAATAAATAGTAGGTTGAAGGACTCCTCCTGGGAGTTAACAGAAAAATGGCGCGCTAACTCAATCAATCCGGAGGTACCAGAGGCGTTGTCATCCGCCCCATTGTGGATTGAATACCTGCTGTCGGGTGACAGCGACCCGGATTGGTACCCTCGGCCTAGGTGGTCATAATGCGCACCAATCACAATCGTTTTCTTAGCTTTATTATCCAGGTAGCCTACCACGTTACGCGCCATCACCTGATGCGGAATTCCCTCGATGGACACCGTTACCTGAAAAGGTTGAAAATAACTCCCTTCTCCCCCCATAGGTTCGAGCCCCATGACCAGAAATTGACTAGCGATGTAGTTAGCGGCCCTGATCTCACCCAAGGTACCCGTGCCCCGACCTTCCAGGGAATCAGAAGCCAAAAACCACACGTGGGCTTTGATGAATTCTGGGTTAATTTCCTGCGATTTCACCTCCATTGCTCCAAAAAAAGCAATAGTTACCGCCAATAAAGGCAAACTTATTTTTTTAATCATGGATGTATTTTGAGTTGGTATCAATTGAATCTTTAATTTCTTCTAAAAAAAGCTTCACCCGCAAAAGCCGATGAATGAGGTTCTGGGCGGTTTCTCGGTGGTTCATTTGTTCCCGGGCTCCTTTGATCGTTCGGCCCTGATCTTCACGCTGATACATAATCTTTTTCACCACTTCAATATCATCCATGGTATAGCGGCGTCGGTTACGGGAGTCCCGTTTGGGATTCAGGTGCGGAAATTTCTTTTCCCAGAACCGTAACGCAGATGCCTGACACCCTACCATCTCCGCTACTTCGTTGGTATCGTAGTATAATTTAGGACTCTTTTCCATTTCGTGTTTCATTTTTCCCCTCCAAAATTACAAAGCAATTTTAACCCAAGCCAATTCATTCTTTACAAACCGTAATTTCGTTACCTTTGCGGAAATTTTTTTTAGGCAATATATCAATCCTAAACGATTTTTATTCTTGATTAAGAACCTATCAGCTAACCACCTAAAAGCTATCAACTCACCAATGAATTCGCATCAGATTCGTCAGGCTTTCCTGGATTTCTTTAAAAGTAAAGAGCACCTCATTGTTCCTTCGGCACCGCTGGTGGCCAAAAACGATCCTACCCTCATGTTTAACAACTCGGGGATGGCTCAATTTAAGGACTTTTTCCTTGGAAATGGTACTCCTCTCTCGCGGCGGATTACCGACACCCAAAAGTGTCTTCGGGTGAGCGGAAAGCATAATGACCTTGAAGATGTAGGCTTTGACACCTATCACCACACCATGTTCGAAATGCTTGGCAACTGGTCGTTTGGTGACTATTTTAAGACGGAAGCCATTCAGTGGGCCTGGGAACTATTGACCGAGGTGTATAAGCTCCCCAAGGACAGACTGTACGTCTCTGTTTTCGAAGGTGATAAGAAAGATAATGTACCCTTTGATAAGGACGCATGCGATCTGTGGAAACCAATCGTGGGTGAGGAAAAAATCATTCTGGGTAACAAAAAGGATAACTTCTGGGAGATGGGCGACACCGGGCCGTGCGGGCCGTGTTCCGAAATCCACATAGACTTACGTTCACAAGCCGACGTGGATAAAGTGTCCGGCAAATCGCTGGTCAACAGCGACCACCCGCAGGTAGTCGAAATCTGGAACCTGGTATTTATGCAGTTTGAGCGTAAGGCCGATGGGTCATTGCTCCCACTACCCGCTACGCACGTCGATACCGGCATGGGCTTTGAACGCCTATGCATGGCTGTTCAAGGAAAGACCTCCAACTACGATACTGATATATTTCAGAATACCATCAAGGTAATAGAATCTATTTCGGGGAAGACCTACGGGGAAGACCGGATGCCCGATATCGCCATGCGGGTCATTTCTGACCACCTCCGCGCCGTGGCATTCACCATTGCGGATGGACAATTACCATCAAACGTTCGGGCTGGATACGTTATTCGCCGGATACTTCGCCGGGCCATCCGATATGGCTATTCCTACCTCAATATCACGGAGCCATTTATTCACCGTTTGGTAAGTACCCTTTCCGATCAGTTTAAGGATGTTTTTCCTGAGCTTACTGCGCAGGAAGATTTTGTGACCAAGGTGATTTTGGAAGAGGAAAAAAGCTTCCTTCGTACTTTGGAATCCGGTTTGAAGCGCCTCGATATAATTACTACCCAATTGAAGGCCGCCGGCACTACCACAATTCCGGGTGAGGAAGTATTTGAGTTAAGCGACACCTTTGGGTTTCCCATGGACCTGACGGCCCTCATCGCCCGCGAACAAGGGTTGGTAATCGATGAGGCAGGATTCCAGAAATCTCTGGCCGAACAAAAGGGCCGCTCACGTTCTGACGCGGCCAAAGAAGCTACCGACTGGGTAGAACTGCTAGACAACGAAGGTGTACCCGTAGAGTTTATGGGCTATGATTTTCACGAGACGCACAGCCACATTGTCAAGTACCGGAAAGTAAAAACCAGAACGGGCAACGAGTACCATATTGTATTGGATAAAACCCCCTTCTACGCCGAAATGGGTGGACAAGTTGGTGATACAGGTTCTTTAGAATTGTCGGTCAATGGTAGTTCTTTTATTGTCAACGTGGCGGATACCAAGCGTGAAAACGACATGACCGTACATATTTCCCGTGATAAAAGTCTGGATAATGTGCTTCAAACTTCCGGTACTGTAACGGCCCGGATTGACACGGACCGTCGACATAAAATCATGGCGAACCATACTGCTACCCACTTGATGCTTTCGGCGATGCGTCGGGTATTGGGTAGTCACGTAAGTCAGAAGGGTTCGTTTCTGAACGAGGAGGTACTTCGGTTTGACTTTGCCCACTTCTCTAAGGTAACCGACGAAGAACTGCAAGCCATTGAAGATATGGTAAACGAAAAGATCAGAGCGGATATTAAGCTTGATGTTAAGACCAATGTGCCCATTCAGAATGCCATCACCCTGGGTGCAACGGCTACTTTCGGGGAGAAATACGGTGATTTTGTCCGCGTTATAACATTTGACCCCACCTACTCACTTGAATTATGCGGCGGAACCCACATTCCTTCCACCGGGCAAATCGGACTCTTTAAATTCATCTCTGAGGGTTCGGTTTCGGCGGGTGTGCGCCGGGTAGAAGCCATCACGGGTGAAATTGCCCTGCAAAAAATGAGGGAGCAGGAAGCTACCCTATCCCAATTGAAGGACTTGTTGAAAGGACCGAAGGATTTGGTAAAAGCTCTGGAAGTAGTTCTGGAAGAGCGTACAGCCCTACAAAAGAAAGTGGAAGCGCTCGAAAACGAGAAAATACAACAATTAAAAATTGTGCTTTTGGGCAAAGTATCCAGCAAAGGCGATTATAATTTATTGATCGAACAGATTGAAGTGCCTAATGCCGATGCCTTGAAACAACTCGCCTATGAACTACGGGATAAAGTAGAAAATCTGGTGGCAGTATTCGCGACGGAGTTCAACGGCAAACCCCAATTAGCTGTTTTTATTGCCGAGAATCTGGTCAAGGAAAAAAGCTTAAACGCCGGGCAAATCGTGAAAGATCTTGCCAAAGAAATACGTGGTGGCGGCGGTGGACAACCTTTCTTTGCAACTGCTGGTGGTTCTGATGCCAGTGGATTAGGCAAGGCAATAGAGAAAGCAAAAAGCCTGTTTATTTAGATAGTGTAGGACCTTTTGCACTATAAGATTTTTATACGATTAACAAAAACAGGGGGCGTTCGCCCCCTGTTTTTGTTAATCGTGTTGCGTAAGTATTCGATTAGTAAAAATCAACGACTATTTCATATCAGCAAGTTTGTCAAGGTCAAGATCACTGAGGGTTTCTTTAATCTGATCCATGGTCACATTGCGGCCTTTTACGTTGACAACGAAACGCTTACTTACGAGGACGTTCAATTTCACCATCTTTCTGGTCGTTATCATATTTTTCATAGGCCTTATTGCCATCAATCTTGGTAGTCTTTTCATAACCGGTAGCGGTTTCCTTATCTACTTCAGCTATGCTCCAGGCAGCTAAGCCCATCATGCCCATGGCCCCGTTTTTTTTACCGGTAGCCTCTGTACGTGACAATCCGGCGGCAGTGGCGGGTAAAAGTTCTTTCAGTTTCCGGAAATCAATCGGCTCTACCGGCTCTTTGTTTTGCATTTCCTCCGCTTCTTTGGCCATTTGTTGAATGGCCTCCAACGCGTTTGCCGGTTCTTCTTCCTTTTGCTCTTTTTCGTTTCCACCACAACTATTTAGCGCAAAAGCAAGCATACTCCCAATCATTAGAGTTGTTTCTTTACTGTAAATCAGCTTATTAGGTAAAAATTCCACAGGCCAGCACATATACCCAGAATGTCGTTATATTTTTCAAAATTGTGCATCCTCAATCGGTCCGACAGTACTCTATATCGTTTCAATCTG
>JBDNFP010000017.1:0-4213 GCA_041689775.1 Spirosomataceae bacterium | reverse complement strand
GATTGCAGCGCCAACGCTGGTCGCCGTTGGGGCGGTGGCCGTTCTTGACCGTGTCGGAACTATCGCAATGGGGGCACAGGATCGGATGAGTATGTAGCATGACACCAATATAGCGAAATCAACCCATATAATCCATTACCGCTAGTTTGAGTTTTGAAGTTAGAATCAAATTGAAATATAGCCTTTGTGGGGTGGATTTCAAATTCCATCCGGTTGTTTTAGTTTGTTTTTGGTTTGCGGTTATTATTGCTAGGTATGGTAGTTGTGTTTTAGGCGTTTGGGTTGGTTGCTTCCCACTATCCTGCGAATAGTAGGAAGCAACCAACCGGATCTTTGGAAAGAATACAACTATATAACGCCATCCTTGCCACATGATCGAAACCAAAGAAATACCCGTTGCCATTGTAGGATTAGGTTTAATGGGATGCAGTATTGTCACTTGTATCCTAATTGCGGGGCATCCCGTGGTCGCGCTTGCCCCCATCCCGGAGGACCTTGTGCACGCGGAAAAGCGAATTAAGGAACACCTTAACAAAGCATTTGCCAACCGGCTTATTGAAAATCCGGCAGATTACTACTTTGGTAGCCTGCTCATTACCGAAGACTACGCGGCTTTATCACCTTGCCAACTCGTGATTGAGTGTACCATTGAAAATAGTGAGATTAAAGAATCTGTTTATCAAAAGGTCGAACAATACATTTCACCCGAAGCATTGCTGACGAGCAATACCTCCGCCATCCCAATCAGTATTCTTCAAAAGCTGACCACCAGACCGGAGCGATTTCTTGGGTTGCATTGGACTGAACCTGCTCATACCACCCGTTTTCTCGAAATTATTTGTGGGGATGAAACGGACATAAAGAACGGTGAGTACCTGTACGAGCTATCGCACCAATGGGCGAAAGAGCCAATACTGGTGCGGAAAGATATTGCCGGTTTTATCACCAACCGACTGATGTACGCGATGTATCGGGAAGCCATCAGCCTGGTTGAAAATGGCTACGCTACGGTGGAAGATGTAGACCGATCTTGCCGCAATAATGCTGGTTACTTCATGACTTTTGTGGGAATCTTCCGGTGGATGGACCTGACGGGCGTTCCGGCTTACCATACCGTTATGAAAAGGCTCTTTCCAACTCTGAACACTAGCACAGAAGTACCGGAGTTGATCGATAAGATCGTCCGGGAAGGAGGTAGAGGAGTATCAAACGGAAAAGGATTCTACGATTATTTGCCCGGTGAGCCTGAGCTTTGGGAGAAAACCTTCTCCGAGTTTAACTACGACATCCGGGAATTGGCACTTCGCTACCCCCATGATATCGTAAAAAGACGGTTGGAGGAGGAAGAGTAATGCGTCTAGTTACAGTAGTACTCTCTCTCCTTCAATCCTATGAGTATATAGAACTGATCTACAATCTCACCTTGGTGTTTCCTCCTTTGGTCATAGAAATGTCAACCGGTGTATTCGTTTTCCATGATCCGTTTGTAAAGTCTGGAACATCAACCGAATTTGACCGGTTCGCGACGGACCTCTCACTCAATGGACCGATAACACTCCAAGCGGCGGCGTCGTAGACGTCTTGGTCGAGGGGTAAACCGTTTCGAAGGCAATCAATGAGTCGCCAGTCCATCAGGAAATCCATCCCGCCGTGGCCACCTACTTTTTTGGCCAGTTCGCCAATACGTTTCACTATTTCGGGCTGGTACTTTTGTTCCAATACTTTATACTCCTCTTCGGATACCCATTCATGTCCGTGGGCTATTCTCCCTCGTTGGTCTTTGCCTTCCAGTGGATATTTTTGGGCTGATCCTTTGGTGCCGCTTACCTGATGAATACGCGAGTAGGGCCGGGGAGAACTTACATCGTGCTGTAGCATGATGGTTTTTCCTTTGGCGGTTTTTATGGTGGTGGTATTCATATTGCCCCGGAACGACTTTCCGCCAAACTGCCTGAATTCGGGATCTTTGGCGGCCAGTTCATTCGCTTTTCGGGAGAGCATAAAGTCATTGCTCGATACCGAAACCAAATACTCCATTTTATCGCCGCGATTGATGTCCAGAATCTGGGCAATAGGGCCCAAACCGTGGGTAGGGTAGAGATTACCATTTCGTTGGTTTTCTTTTAACCGCCACAAATTATAGCGCTTTGATTTATCAAAAAATGAATCCAGAATGTCATGAATATAAGCGCCTTCCACGTGCACAACTTCCCCGAAGTACCCTTGCCGTGCCATGTTAAGGGTGAGTAATTCAAAAAAATCGTAGCAGCAGTTTTCGAGCATCATGCAATGCTTTTTGGTGTGCTCTGATGTTTCCACCAATTTCCAGCAGTCCTCCTCCGTGGTAGCGGCGGGGATTTCTACGGCTACGTGCTTGCCTTGCTCCATGGCATAAAGTGCCATGGGTGCGTGAAGATTCCAAGGGGTACATATATATACCAAATCAATGTCGTCGCGTTGGCAGGCTTTCTTCCACTCATCCTCATTTCCTGAATAGGTCGTCGGCTGGTGCGATGTACCGTTGAACGTCTTTTTGGCGGCTTCGACCTGCTCGGGTCGTATGTCACATAATGCCTTTACCTCCACGTTTTCGAGGTTGATAATTCGTTTTATAGCTCCGGAACCCCGATTACCTAATCCAATGTAAGTGATTCTGATCGTATCGATCTTGGGTGCCCCGTATCCCGACATGTTGAATCTCTGAGCAGGGACAGAAGGTGTGATTCTTCTCTGTGAATCAGTTGCCGATGCTAGTCCACCACTAAGTACACTTAGTCCGGTTATTTTCAGGAAATCTCTTTTTTTCATAATCAGATGATACGGTTTAGAACAAGCTTACCCAACGGTTTTTAAGGAAGAAAAGCAGTGAGGGTAGGCAACCTTACTGTATTTTTACGGCTAATTTGAGAATTGTTGAGAGTACAAGGTATTCTATGGCAGACAGTGCAGGACGGTTAACCACAATAAAATTGCGAACTAGCAATCAAATACAACAAATCTTAAGACGCTTTAAGGAAATATACGTTAAAGTTCGTCCTATTATAAATGGACGATAGAAGCAAGGCAAGGTACTTATCTGAGGATGGAGTATTTCATTAGAACTGTAAAAAGTTATATCATAGGTAATTGATTGTGGAAAGGAAAGCTTCATTTGAGGCTTTCCTTTTTTTTCTAGATTAGAATATCTTTTAAACAATTTTATATCGTTATAATGTCGTTATTTTTTATGGTTATAATGTATAATAGTTAGTGAAAAGCAAAATGATTTACGTTCAAGCTCCGTATTTAACTGCTTATTAATGAGTTTTTATGCACTAGATACCACCTGAAAATCTTGAGTTAATAACGTTGTTATTGATTGGCCCAAAGGTGTACGACATGCCGAATGAGGTTCGAAAACGGGAGTTGGTGAGTAGTTGCCGATTATTAAGCAAAATCTGGCTAACATCGCCCTCACTTTTGGCTAGTGAAAGCTGATTATTAATTAGACTAAAATCACTGTTTAGCTAAAAAGACAGGCCTTGGGCAATTCGCCAATTGACATCCAATTCCAAGTTAAGTCGGTTTTTTTGAAAATCATGGAGGTACTGGTAGCCACTCAACTCCGCGCTCACGGAGCCCCAAGGCTCAGTCAGTCCCATGATTCCGGTAAGCTGATGGTAGGGGAGTGTCTCTTGTAGTTTGTCGAAAATGGTTGTTTCAAGATATAAGAGCCTTCTGAAACCCGCCTGGTATATCCAGCGTATTTGATGCCGCATAACCTCAGAAACAGGAAATGCACTAAATTCGACGGCGGGAGCAATACTTTGGGAGTAGTCGACATTCTGATATACTGAATGGTATCCGCGGTAAAGGCCACCAGCCGCCCAGTGATCAGAAATACTCTTTACGTAATAGGAGGAAAGTCCGTAGTTTACACTAGATCACTTTCTTAAATAAATATCAATATTCAAAGATTTATATTGACAAGTCCGCAGACAATAATCCAAACTTCCTCAATATGCCTGAGATGGTTCCTGTAAGTTTCCTTGACAATTCTGAAGCACTTGCACCGCCGATTAGTATGTTCGATTCTCACCCTTTTCTTGCGAAACCGCTTGTTCTGTCTTTTCTGTTTCTTGGTCAACTCCCCGTTCTTCGGCTTCTTATGCGGAACTTTACTATTTTCATGTATCTTACCCTGGTAACCCAAGTCTCCCTCGACTCTTATTTT
>JBDNFP010000016.1:0-33465 GCA_041689775.1 Spirosomataceae bacterium | reverse complement strand
TTACCAAGCGATCCGAGAAGTTTTTCTCGTTGTTGATTTTCTTTTTCAGAAACAAAGCCGAGGCCGCTGGTACGTAGGTAAGCGATAAAAACAGAGCCCCAATAATGGCGAAGCTCACCGTAAGCGCCATCGGCTGGAACATTTTGCCCTCAATGCCCGAAAGCGAAAGAATAGGCACGTACACGATCAGAATAATAACCTGACCAAAAACGGCTGATTTCAAAATCCGCGAAGCCTGCGACTCCACGGTATCGTCCATTTGGGCTTGCGTAAGCCGGTCCCCCGTTTTCCAGTGTCCATTTAGGAAATGTAGTACTCCTTCCACCACAATCACCGAGCCATCGACCACCAAACCAAAGTCAATAGCCCCCAAGCTCATAAGGTTGGCCGATACTCCAAAGGCATTCATCATACCGAAAGTAAACAGCATCGCTAACGGAATGACCGAGGCCACAATCAGGCCCGCCCGCCAGTTACCCAACAGCAATACCAGCACAAATATAACGATTAAGCCTCCCTCCAGCAGGTTATTCCGAACCGTTTTGATGGCTCGGTCGATCAGCTTAGTGCGATCAATAAATGGCACAATGCGAACTCCTTCGGGCAGACTCTTCTGAATGCGGGTTACCCGTTCCTTCACTAATTTAATGGTTCGTTCGGCATCAGCCCCTTTCAGCATTAGAACCACGGCCCCAACGGCCTCACTTTCTCCGTCGCGCGTCATGGCACCGTAGCGTACCGCCGAGCCGAACTTCACCTCGGCTACGTTTCGAATCAGCAACGGTATTCCTCCGACATTCTTGACCACGATAGTACCAATATCTTCCAGCGATTTAACGGTACCCTCGCCCCGGATAAAATACGCCTGACTACTCTTCTCGATATAGCTACCGCCCGTGTTGCTGTTGTTATTCTGCAACGCCATGAATACATTAGCAACTGTCACACCCGCGGCACGCAGCCGTTCGGGGTTGACGCTTACTTCATACTGTTTTACTTTACCGCCAAAGCTACTAACCTCCACTACGCCCGGAATACCGGCCAATTGCCGTTTTACAATCCAGTCCTGCATAGTGCGTAATTCAGTCAGGTCGTAACGATTTTCGTAGCCCGACTGCGGCACAAGGGTATATTGATAAATCTCACCCAAGCCCGTCGTAATGGGAGCGAGATACGGAACGCCAAATTCGGCGGGAATATTTTGTGCCGCCTGAGTGATCTGTTCACCCACCAACTGGCGGGCTCGCAAAATTTCGACCTCGTCGTTAAAAACTACCGTAATGACGGATAAGCCAAGGCGTGATACCGACCGGATTTCGGCAACTCCCTGCACGTTGGCAAGGCTAAGTTCAATGGGGGTGGTAATATACTGCTCTACTTCCTGCGCCGCCAAGGCGGGAGATTGCGTGAGGACCACTACCTGATTGGTAGTGATGTCGGGAACGGCATCAACGGGTAGCTGAGAAAGCGCGTAGCTTCCCCAACCGATCAGGCCCAGCACCAGCAGGCCAATGATGAGCTTGTTCCGAATACTGAATCGGATTATTGAATCAAAAGACATGTATAGAATCTATTACCGGCAACCAGCTGCGTGTATTGCAGACAGTCACCGAAAGTACCTGTATAGAGTAATAGTGACGGGTGCGTCATTATTAAAGACGATAGAAACGTCAGAAAGAGATAAACACCGAAGTATGTTGACCCGATGCCTCTATACCTTGGGGGGATTGAGAAGAATGGATTGAAACTGAAACGAATAAAGGTTGCTCCAGAAGAAGTTTTTTAAGCCGGAAAGGTCCAAGGTTTTAGGACTACCGAAAAGTACTGAGACCCACGCAGGAACAAAAATAGCCACCACCGCGTGCAAGTGCAGCGAAGGCAGAGCACTGTGATCTTCCGTGTTGACGTGCTCAGAACCCGCTGCGTAATGCATGGATAGGAACGTCAGGAAACTAATTTCTCCGTTACTTTTCTGCAAATGAAGCTCATAGTGGCGGATTAAATCCGGAAGTTTAGCTAGTTCACACAAGCCCCCATCGGGCAGAAAACTGCCGATTAGTAGGTTAACGCTGAGAAAATAAGCTAACAAGCGCTTCATTCTAATGGTTTTGTGAATGAGTATACTTTCACTACACCAAAAGTAAAAAATTAGTTTTAGGTCTTTCCGGCTTACATGATATTTAGAATTAGTATAAGTACAAGCTACTGCCCAATGAGGCCCATTTCAAATTTACATACCTCTTTTAAAGTCTCTTCGTTGTTGATCATAGAAGTCTGCTGTTTGATAAAGCCAGTCTTGATATCATAGACCCAACCATGTAGTTTGGGGCGGTTTCCTTCCTTCCATGCGTTTTGAATGGTATTGGTCTTACCGAGGTTATAGACCTGCTCAATAACGCTCAACTCGACCAGGCGGTCAAAGCGCGCGGCTTCGTCCAGTTCGCCAAGCTGCTTCCAGTAGTAATTCTGCGTATCCTTAATCTGCCTGATCCAGTTATCAATCAACCCATACTGATGGGTACCCATTGCTGCATTAACTCCTCCACATCCGTAATGCCCGCACACAATGACGTGCTCTACTTTGAGTACGTCCACGGCGTATTGCAGCACGCTTAGCATGTTCATATCAGTCTGTACTACCAGATTAGCAATATTCCGGTGTACGAATATTTCACCGGGTGATGTCTTCGTAATCTCATCGGGTGGAACCCGGCTATCGGAGCAGCCGATCCAGAGATATTTAGGATGCTGCCCGGCGGCGCCTTTATTAAAAAAATCTGGGTCGGCTTCCAATTTTTCTGCCACCCACTCCTGATTATTACTCAGGAGCTCCATAATCTCATTTTTCATACGTTTTGTAAAGTAAAGTTTGAACTAGTTAAGTAGTAGAACAATATTAGAGATAGAGTAAAATTATTATATTTATCTGAAAGTCAGTAATTTGAATGTTTTAAGTTGTATTAATAAATAAGCCCGACTACTTAAAATAATAGTTTAGATATAGTAATATAGGCTCATAGCGGCATCAGAACACCTTGTCGTAGAGGTGTCTTTCTTCTACGGGTTGCTTTTCTAATTCTACTTCCAGAATTTCGAATACGTTCGTCTTGATAGTGTTGGCTATATCGCCCGTGGGCAGATCATTACAGTCCAGTCCGAAGGGGTCCTCAATTTCGCTACCCATCATTTCAACACCAATGAAAGTAAAGAATATGAACGTAACCAACGGAATTGTGAAGTAGCCAAAATCTTTGATTAAACCGAAGGGTAGCATCAGCGAGTAGGTAAGAATCAACAGCTTGATGTACACACTGTATGAAAAAGGGATCGGAGTCTTTTTGATACGCTCGCAAGCCCCTGAGATATCGAGCAAAGCTTGCAGATGCGGCTTTATGTTTCGGATATCAGCACCGCTAATGGCACCACTGCGATACACTACCTGCACTTTCTGATGAATGAGCGTTGAGATGTAGTTAGGAATGTGCTTACGTTGGCTGTATTGCTCCTTTTCTTGCGCACTCAGGTGAATTAGTTCCTCTACCTTGGTACCTTGTCTCAGGTGCTCTTTGAGGGCAATACAAAAGTTGGAGATCATGGTAGCCATCTCGTAGCGGCTTTTCTGATCACCTTCTGGAAAGATGGTATGGGCCGTAACGGCCATGTTACGGCAGTGGTTTACCAATGCACCCCACTGCTTACGGCCTTCCCACCAGCGATCGTAGGCCGAATTAGTCCTGAATACCAATAGTACACTAAGCACAATACCCAGCAATGAGAAAATAGTAGACGGAGCATGGATTTCTTGCGGAATAAACTCTTCTACCACCACACAAAAGATAGTAGTAAGAATGGTAACTGCTAGGGTACTACGAAGCATTTTCTGCATCGTCCAACTCTTGGTCAGGTGGCGAATATCTCCTAAAAAATGCTTGTTGGTTTCGTAAATAATCATTTGGTAATATTAATCGTTAACTGTTTTTTGAAGTGGTGTGCTAGTAGTTTTACTAATACTCCACAAACTGCTCATCTTCGTAACACCACAACCATTGCTCTCCGGGCTCGGCCGAGGCGACTACGGCATGCCCGGTAGCGTGGAAATGAGCCGTAGCGTGGCGGGCGGGTGACGAATCACAACAAAACGTAGCGCCACAGGTCTGACAGGTGCGTAGGTGCAGCCACTGCCCACCCTTTTTTACACACTCCTCACATTGGTAAGCAACAGCCGTTTTGACTTCCTTTATTTCAGAAATATGCTTGCAGATGGAACCACTCATAGTTATTGAATTTTGGATACTTACATTTCGGCTAGGTACTTGTGCACAAAACTAATCGCCATAGCTCCTTCTCCTACCGCTGAGGCAACCCGGTTCATGGCCGTCGCTCGCACGTCGCCGGCTGCAAAAATACCAGGAATACAGGTTTCCAACATGTAGGGTTCACGCTGCTTCTTCCATACTTTCTTAAAGTTGTTGTATTGAAACAATCCACGACCGGTTTCTATAAAGCCGCGCCCATCTTTAAGCATATCGGTCTGAATCCAGTCGGTATAAGGCTTTGCACCAATAAAGATAAACAGTGCGTCGGCAGGTACCGATTTTTCAGCATCGGTGTTCAGATCTTGTATAATTAACTCTTGCAAATGCCCATCGCCTTTTGCCTCCACAATTTCCGAAAAAGACATCAGATGGATGTTAGGAGTAGAGTCAATCTGATCGATCAGATATTGTGACATCGTAGCCGACAGATCGGGTTTCCTGACCATAATATACACATTCTTTGCAAATTGAGAAAGATACATCGCTCCCTGACCAGCCGAATTACCGCCTCCAACCACGTACACCTCACGGTCGCGGCAAGAATTGGCTTCGGTAGTAGCCGCGCCATAGTATACTCCGGCTCCCGTAAAGTCGCCTACTCCTTTGGTTTCCAATTTCCGGTAGTTAACACCCGTAGTAATGACAATACTTTTGGTATTAATGATATTTCCGTTTACGAGCGTCAGAATCTTATAGTCATCTTTTATCTCAATCTTCATCACTTCTTCTGGCGACAGGAAATCAACTCCGAAACGGGTTGCCTGCGTGATAGCCCGGCGCGACAGCTCCGCACCACTCAGCCCCGAAGGAAAGCCCAGATAGTTTTCAATCCGTGAGCTGGTACCAGCTTGTCCACCGGGTGCTCTCTTTTCGATCAATAAGGTTTTCAGACCTTCTGACCCACCGTATACTGCCGCAGATAACCCGGCTGGCCCGGCACCGATAATGACTACATCGTAAAGTTCATTGGTTGTTTGGAGGCTCAACCCCAGCTTTTCGGATATCTGCCTGGTGTCTGGATCAGCCAAAAAAGTACCATCTTCAAAAAAGACAAAGGGGGCTTCCTTAACTTCCAGATTATTAATCGCTATCAGCTCCTTAGCCCGCTCACTGTTTTCAAGATCGTACCATTTATAGGGATACAGGTTTCCCGATAGGTAGTCTTTAATCTCGTGCGATTTGGGCGAAAATTGGTATCCAATCACCCGGATACCATCGAACTCTGGAATGTGCTTCATCTGCCAGTCTTCGAGGAGGTCGTTCAATACGGGGTACATCTTCTCTTCCGGCGGGTCCCAGGGCTTCATTAGGTAGTAATCCAGCTGTACATCATTGATAGCTTTGATGGCGGCATCTGTATCTGAGTAGGCTGTTAATAGTACCCGTTTGGCGTCCGGGAAAATCTTCTTCGCCTCCGTAAGGTAGTCTACGCCCAGCATTTTGGGCATGCGTTGATCCGAGACAAACAGCGCTACGGTTTCGTTTTTTTGTTTTAGGTCTTTCAACGCCGACAAGGCCTCTTGGGCCGAGTGGGTACTCATGATTTTGTATTCTTTTCGATACACTGAACGCAGATCTCTCGTCAGCGCCCTTAGTACCTGCGGGTCGTCGTCTACGGCCAGAATAATAGGTTGTTTCATGTAGTTATTTGATCAATTTCAATTTCGGAAGTATACGTACCCGGGCGTTCCAAGGATTCTCTAAGGTACCTATTCGGTTAATGGTACATGTAGAATTGATTGCAAACTGTCGATTCTGGCTTTTGAATAGTTGGATTTTGATCCTTTTCAATGGCTGCCTGAATACCTACTCAATCGGCAGGCAAACGTTAAATTCGGTGCGGCCGGGCTCGGAGGTAACCTTAATCTGTCCCCGGTGCCTTTTCACGATGTTGTGCGCTATTTCAAGGCCTAGACCGGTCCCCTTACCAATTTCTTTAGTGGTAAAAAACGGATCGAAGATTTGGTCCAGTACATCCTTGGGAATCCCGGAGCCATTATCAATTACTCTTGTGATCACAAACTCGCGATCCCGCTCAGACTCAATCTGAATGTTACCATGCTCGGGCAGCGCATCAATCGCATTATCGATTAGGTTAGTCCAGACCTGATTCATTTCGCCCGGACTAATATTTACCAGAGGTAAGCTATCGGGCATTTTTAGGCTCACATTGATATTCTTTCCTCTGATTTTATGCTGAAGTATACGGAGGGTACTTTCCACGCCATCACGCAGAGGCATCTTCTTCTTATCGGCTCCGCCATCCATGTGTGAGTACTCTTTGACCGACTTAACCAGATTACCGATCCGCTCGGAGGCTTCCCCGATCTCGGCTACCATTTTCTCCGTCGTTAGTACACTGTTGAGCCATTCCAGTACGGTCGAAAGGCCAGGAGCAGCCGCCTGTTCTTCAATTTTATCCAGATCATCGGTAGTCATGTGAAACTCCGCATACGATTCAGCCAACTCAAAACTGTTATCCACGTCCCGGTCGTCCAGCCAGTCGGCGAGCTCGTCTTCCATGTTAGATTTCTCCATCATACTTAGCTCTTTCTGGGACTGTCGTTGCAGGATCTCCCCCAAGATTTCGTTCACCCGATCTACCTGCTCATCCGTTATTCGCAAGGAGATGACTTTCTTAAACTTATCAGATTCGAAACTCAGGTGCTTTTTGAGGGCCGAGGCCGAACGTACCACCGCGGAGGCGGGGTTGTTTAGCTCGTGAGCCAATCCCGCAGACAGCTTACCCAGCGATATCATTTTTTCATTTTGCTGGTCAAGCTTGGTGAAGTCACGGGTGCGGTCGAGCATCAGGTGTACGAAGCAAGCCACCAAATCCTGTTGCGTAGCAATCATTTCCTGAAACTGAGCGCGGTGTAGGCACAAGAGCGTCGTTTTTTCGAGGGCAATGGCACTGGCCACGGCGGTTTTAAGGCGGGAGTACGGCAATAATCCACCAATATACCCTTGCTCATTAAACCCTAGTTCGCGGTGTTGGTTATTGCGGTTGACAAACATCCGAAGACGGCCTTCGAGGATTACCCAAAGATTATCAACCGGGTCTCCGTTTTGATATAGATGGTCTCCCTCTTCAATTACAACTAACTTCGAACTCTCGGCAAACCACTGCAACTGCGACTCGGGCACGGCCGATAAACTCGGGTTTTGTTTTACTTCATTTAATACATTCATATCTTATTCGTTGAGCATACTTTTGGGAAGTCTGTTTGGTACTTCAAAAAAGTTGATTTTAATAATCAGCCAAAAGATACTCGATTTCTCATAGATATCGAAAAAATATCTATCTATTATTTGGGATTTTTTATCTGCCACCAAACGAATATATACAGAAAAGACCCGCTATCCGGGTCCATCAAATATTCATAAATCATAGTTAAATCAGGCTAAACCACGCTTTTGCCGCCGAATCCGTATCGGGTTATACCACAGTAAAAACCCACTAACAGAAAGTAAAATGAGGCCCAACGATACAGTACCAGCATAAGTAAATTTTACGTGCTCGCCGTCCTGGCCAATCCAGTAATCAAGGATCGACCCGTCGCGTATTTTCTCGATAATATCAGAAGTACGGGTATCCACGCTGATGATATCGGCGGTGGAACAGTTAATCTATAATGCAGTAAAGTGCAGCACGAACACGATCTTGGCAATTCCCTTTTGGGAACGCACATCGATTCGGTCAATCTCATCAGAAAGATTGTGCAGAGTAGCATAGCAGCGAGCCACGTTCTGAATACTGTCAAGGCTTATCCACTGAGAGCTCTGCTCGGTAGTGCCCTTTGCCGTTTTGGGGAGTAAGTTCACTTTCTTTTTACAGCCCAACAACAAGCCGGTAGCTCCCACCAGAAACATAAAAAAAAACAGGGGTACAGTCGCCCATTTATGCAGTTTACGGTATAGACGTGTGGATTAGGCATTTTCTGCGCTACTTCATTTTTTGACATAATTACTGATCAAGTGTTCCTGACAAAGCCTAAGGTACATGACTTTGTACGATTTCATGGTACCGGGTGAATTTCAGTAAAGGTTATATGGGGAGGTACTATTTTTCTTTCAGCTTTTCTTCCAACTCCCTCGCCATGGGTACGAGCACGTGGTCTTCGATGATGGCATGCTTACGGAGTTCAAGCTCAAAAAGCTCTACCTGATTGAGAAAAATACGGTACGGAAATGGGGTTGTTTCGTATTCAGAATACCGTTTGATAATCTCACTGACCTCTTTCAGCTCATCCTCGATGGAATCGTGATGGTCTGTAAACTGCGCAATAGATGCTTTGCTTAGCAGCTCAGTAACCTCATCCGCCGAAAGTTCTCCTTCGGCAGCTTTTGCCAGCCGTTTAATGTAGGGAAAAAACTCCCGCTCCTCCATCTTGATATGGTTAATCAGGTCATTCTTGTAGTCGTTAAAAAAGAAACATAGCTCCGCTAGCAGCTCATGGGTTTTTCCATATCGGCTGAAAATATGCAGCAGTGACTGCTCTATCTCGGGGAGTTTTTTGGTGAGATAGTAGCGGTGGGTAGCTTGTAAGTAAGTTAGGATTTCTCCAATTGAGAACTTGCGGATTTTCTGGTACGGAAAATCACGATCATCATTATAGAGATCCAGGATTAGCTCTATCAGTTCGCCGTCCAGCTCAATCGGCGTTTTGTCAGCTGCGTCAAGGCGCTCAGTTACTGATTGATGCAGTAAGCTACCGTTAATAAGTTCGTCGTAAGCGTTTCGTTTCATGGAGTTTTAGACCTGATAAGGCACTAAATTTAACCCATTTTGTACAAGTTATCAAGCCATTCTTTTTAGATTATCCAAGACTACCCCTCGCTACCAATGATTTACTGCTTGTAGGGAACCATTGAATACGAGGATTTTACCTGTATATTCTGCGCTATTTTAACAAAAACAATTTTTGGAACATCAATGGAGTGATCCGATAGAGAGACATTAAATTCGGAGTTGATTAGTATTTCTCCCCCTTTCACCGTTATATCCCCTTTTAGAGTTCTGTTTTGACTTTTGCCGTGTATTGTAAAAGTCCCCGACGCCGTAAGGTTATACGTACCATTTTTAGTCAGATCAATGTCCTGATCAACCTTCCCTTTGAAGGTGCTCGTCGGATATTTGGCCGATTCCATGTAGTTTTCATTGAAGTGTTCTTCCATCAGCTCATTCGGAAAATCGAAGTCACGCATGTTCATACGCACGGCAATCTCTCCCGAAGTAGTATTTAAGATCACCTGCGTTTTTTTATTAACAGCTTTAATATCCTCGACCGGAGTTTTAGAAAAAAAGCTGGTCTGCCCCGCTGAGGTAGCATACAATGTTGACTGCGCCCAGGCACTCTGCCCTGTAAAAATGAGGAAGGTCAACAGGATGCCTATCGACCTTTCCAATTTGTTTATGTCCATGCGTTGATTTTAAAATTAATTTTTTACCATTTTCTTCTTCTTATCTAAGCTGAATGTACGGGATATGTTAAATCCGTAATGAACATCTCCTTTGCCCCAACTTCCAGTTGTTTCGCCAATAAACTGTTTTTCAATCATCCCCAGCGAGTTGGTAAAATGGAGCTGAAAAACATGCCCACCCGTTTCGATATCTACCCCCAAAGCCAGTGAATTGTAGTAGGGCAGGTTGGTAGTATTATCCCGGAATGCGTAGAAGTATTCGGCATTAATCGATACCCGACGGCTTACTTTCAAACGCCCCCCTATTCCCAGCGCCAGAAGCAAACGTTGATCACCCGGTAATTCCGGGCGGTTGCGATAGAGGTAGGTAGGTGTAATCTGCAAAGACAGACTTTCGCTAAATTTGCGCGCAATGAGTAATTGGCCGGTGTAGGTAAGCTTGTCTTCAAAAGCGAAGATTTCACCAGGCACGAATGACCGCTGCGTCCGGATCACCGAGCTACCAAACAACGTTACTGAAATAGGTACCTGCCGCGCTCCGGTAGCTTGTTTGATCAACTTATATTTTCCGAAGAAATCGTAAGCTTTCTGCTCGCCGCTACGACCTATCCCGATCATCAGATCATCCGTAATACCGTATTCAAAACCCATCCGCATCACCGCCTGATCAAGGCCGAAGAGTTCATAGGCTCCGGAATTCAATCGGCCAAACCGGTGTGAAATCCGAAAGTCGAGGTGATTACGTTTCATAGTTTCCACCGACTGTCCGTTAATAATCCGGGTTGACTTGAAGGTGGCTACTGCGGGCACGGTGGTCTCACCGGCTTCTTTTTCCAGCATATCCATTAGATCATCCTGGGCCATTGTGGTCAATGGTATTATCAACAGCGAAGACAAAAGCAGGCGGAGAATATTCATTCGATCAGGCCTTTACAGTCAGTGAGTTTCCGTTTTGGCTTAGCGTAGTCTTATACACCGTCAGCGGAGCCGGGGCTGGGCTTTTCTTCACGGTACCATCCAAATTAAATTCTGACCCGTGGTTGTCACACCAGATATCATTACTCCCTTTTCTGTATTGAACGGTCGTACCAGCGTGGGTACACGCCTTGGACAAAGCTATATAGCTGGTTCCGCCAGAATGAACCACAATTGTATCTCCAATGATTGCAAACTCTCCGTCCGTTTTAAGTTTTTTGTACGTATCTGAGGTCAAATCAACAGCGAAGTCAATCGAGGCTCCGGTAGTAGTACCAGTAACACCCGTGCTGGCGCTTCCTCCTCCCGTTCCGCCTGTATTTCCACCCGTTGGAGTTCCTCCCGATGTCATAGGTTCTGGCTCATTGCCTGAACTACACGAGGTAAGTGTGCCCATACAATAAAATGCCATTAAGGCGGAAGCACTTAATCCGAGGCTACGTAGGAACTCTCCTCTTTTAAATACCTCTTTCTTTTCGAGTTCTTTTTTCTCAATAATTTCCATTCTTAATATTTAAAATTTATCGATCTAAAATAATGTACCCGTTTATTAAGTACGGTATATAGGGAGAAACAGATTATTTCACCCGGTTGTTATTAAAATTTAGGAGAAAGGAGAATTACTTTTGGAACACCGGAGTATAGCGAAAGGCTACCCAAATGCCGGTTGTGAACAAGTTCACCTTACCAAGACCGACTTTGCGTATGGGTACCCTAAGATGCGGCTCCATAACCACCGAAAGCCGCTGAGATAATTTCCGCTCGTAGCCCACCGACGCGCTCAGGTGGCTAAATAGGTACCATCCGGTTTTACCTTCCCAATTCCACCACCGAATAGTTGGATCGAAGCTTTTGTAATGGTAGGTGTATTTCTCATTCTGCATTTTATAAGACGATACTCCAGCACCCACAAACCAGCGGTTTTGTTCTCTCTGAATAAAATCAAATCTGAGATTTATGGGCACTTCAAAAACCCGGCACGCCCCATCTATGCTGGTCGGCATCTCTGACTGATACCAACCAGGACCAGAGGGCCACTCATATTCACCCGCCAGGGCACTGTAAGTTTTCAAGCTCCGCACAACTCCCGTCTGTAAGAACCACTTCTTAGATAATGAACGCTCAACTAGTAGAGAAGCCGAAAGGTCCGGACGATCAAAGTTCTTCATGCTCATAGTAACCGCACTCAAATTAGGTGCCACTCCAATCCGGATCGCCCAGGAAGCAGTATTTACCTTAGCGGGTAGTTCGGGTTCAGTTGTGGTTTGTACCACTACCGAGCTAGCTATCACGGGAAGCTTAAAGTTATTTGTTGGAACAACAAAATTGTGAGGAGTCAGTGATTCGATGGAAAGTAGGCGGCTACGCTCAGATGATTCCGTAGAGGAAGGCATAAAGTTTGCGACTTCATCAGCCGAAGTACCAGTAATTTGTATGGATTTAGGCAATCTTCCCATGGGAAGGTCAGAAGCAGACCGGACGGGACCATCCGCCATTTTATTTTCTACTATCTCGGTTGAAACCGTTTGTGTATTAATTTCATTTTTAGAAAAGGAAACTACCCCGTCCCCCCCTTCCGAATCGGTCAGGTTTGGTTGCTTACGTACTCCGCTTACGCTCGCAAGGTTCCGGGGCAATTTCCTTATTTCTTCATTTTGGGTTACTTGCTTTTGGTCAAACAAACTACCCGATTTTAGATCAAAATCCGTAGTAGATTCCTTATTTGGATCAGCTGCGGGAAGCTTCCTAGTTATTCCAGCGTTTTGATTAACCGGAGATAACTCACTATTTTTTTGCGCTGATTGATCGGAGGGGCGCCTGACCGGAGTCGAAAGAACAGTATCCCTCTTCTCTCCTACCTTACCATCTTCGACTCCGTAGTAAACGCCTATTCCCCCGATCACAATCAGCAATAGCACGGCCAAAGGCCAATATTTTTCTGTCCAATTACCAACAACGGGGGGATTGTCGGTAGCATCGAGCCGGTCTCGAAGATCGTTCCAGTCATTAGATTCAACAGGTGGATCAAACTCTTCGAAAGATTTTCGAAAGAGTCCGTCCAATTCTTCATCGGACCACTCTTTCATACTCGTCCAAGCTTTTCTTTGATAACATTACTCTTAATTTTTCACGGGCCCTCGCCAGATTTGACTTGGAAGCCCCCACCGAAATAGCCAACTCTTTGGCTATTTCTTCGTGGGTGTAGCCATCTAATACAGCCAAACTAAAAACCATCCGGTAAGCTGGTGGTAGCTTTTGCACCATATCAATCAATTCCTGATACGCAAGCTGGCTAATTGCATTCTCATTAATGGGAATATTTTTCGCCGTTTCGATATCTTGCTGAACCGGATGCTTCGATTCCTTTCGATAATGGTCCAAAGCAGTATTAATCATCACTCGCGCTAACCACGTTTTGAAAGGTCGTTCACGATCAAAACTTTCTATTTTAGTAAAAATTTTAAAAAATCCGTCATTCACAATCTCTTTTGCTTCCTCTTTATTTGAGGTGTAGCGCAAGCATAACCCAATAGCATATCCATAAAACTGCTTGTAAAGCAGTTCCTGACTACGACGGTCTTTGATTAAGCATCCGTCGAGCAAGTCAAGAATAGCGGCGGAGTTATGCTCAGACATGCTTGGGCCTTTTATATTAATACGTGAGATTTGATAGCATGGTTGCGCGTGACAAACATCCTGTTAAAAAATATTTTTTATGTTTGGCCACGAATAAATTCTCATAATTGAGATCTCTATTCTACAACTAACAGAATAGTCAGTAAGTTTCCTATTTTGGCTACTTACTACCCTTACTTATTATATAACTTTTTTTTCTACAACATGTTAGTAATCAACCAACACTATTTATACCTACGCAACATTACCTGCCTTTGGATTCTTCTGGGCCTACCTGGCTTTACGCAGGCTCAGCCGGTGAGCTACTCCATGGCCAACGCCCACTCGCACAATGATTATGAACAAAAGCGCCCTTTTCACGGTGCCTACGAGCTGGGGTTTGGCTCCGTTGAAGCCGATGTTTTTCTGAAAGATGGAGAACTCTACGTAGCCCACAACTGGAAAGATATTACCCCCGATCGTACCTTAAAAGCCCTGTACGTTGATCCTATTCTGGAAAAAGTAAACGCCAACAAAGGCTGGCCCTACCCCGGACGGCAGGAGCTGCAACTGCTCATTGATATTAAAAATACCGGCCCGGCTACCCTCGATGCTCTACAAGAACTACTGGCTCCGCACCGAAAGACTTTAAAGCACGTCAGGATAGTAATAAGCGGCGAAATGCCCGCACCCGACGAGCTCGTTACGAAGAATAAACTGTTCACCTTTGATGGGCGTAAAAATCTGGTATACTCCAAAAAGGCGTCTCCTAGGGTTGAGCTAGTCAGTAGTAGTATCATGGACTTTGGCGGATACTGGGATGGTAAAAAGCCGATGACCGAATCTATGCGTAACAACATCAGCAAGTTTGTGGCCTTGCAACACGCCCAGAAAAAACTTGTGCGCCTGTGGGCTACACCCAATACCGAGCTCGGCTACCGCACGCTACAAGAGCTCGGTATTGATTACATCGGGGCTGATGACCTAATCGGGTTGGCGACGTTTTTAGGGAAATAGTACATTTGTATAAATTTTACTCTACCAAACATGTTTACAAACATTGAGCACATTGGTATAGCCGTCAAAAACCTGAAAGCCTCTGACGCGCTATTTACCCAGCTATTCAATACGCCTCCCTACAAACACGAGGAAGTTGCAGCCGAAGGGGTCATAACTTCTTTTTTTAAGATTAATCAGACCAAAATAGAGCTTTTGGAAGCTACCCGGGAGGGTAGCCCCATTGCTAAATTTCTCGAAAAGAAAGGGGAAGGTATTCATCATCTGGCTTTTGAGGTAGATGATATTGTGGCCGAAATGGAACGCCTGAAAAACGAGGGTTTTGTACTGCTAAACGAAATACCTAAACAGGGAGCCGATAATAAGCTGGTGTGCTTTCTTCATCCCAAGTCGGCCAACGGCGTCCTCATTGAGCTCTGTCAGGACAGAGGCTAAAAATAAAGAAAATGGGCCGTAGCTGGTCTCCTAGAACGGATAAGCTACGGCAATGTTCAGCACCAGGTTCTCTCTCCTCCACTCTTTACTCCGGAGATTAAATTCGTTGAATACCCACGCGTTTCGAGGGGTTTCCAGGAAGGGGTACCACGGCTTTCGAAATGGTGCCGCCAGATCGATACGGAAGACCAAGAACGAGAAGTCGAGCCGCAGACCAATACCACCACCAACGGCTACCTGCTTGTAAAAGTCTTTTGAAAATACCGCTTCGGGTCCGTAGAACGAGTCTTCGTTGTAGTTGTAGGTCCAGATGTTTCCGGCATCCACAAACAAGGCTCCGTTGATCAGCGAGTTAAATTTGATCCGGAGTTCCGAATTAATTTCCAGCTTTACGTCACCAAAAGAGCTGTTTCCAAATATAGTTCTCGTTACGGAGTCGGCGTAGTAGGCCCCCGGCCCCAGCGTACGCGCCCGAAAAGCACGGATACCAGTGCTACCCCCGGCAAAATACTGCTTAAACTGCGGCAGGAATTTAGAGTTTCCGTAAGGTATACCTAAGCCTCCCACAAAGCGATTAGCCCAGCGAAGCGTAGGGGAAATGTCGCGGTAGTAACGTGCTTCCCCGTCGAAGCGGGCAAATTGCTCAAACGGAATACCGAATAGCTGTCCACCGTTTCCTCCCAGATTTTTATCAATAAGCCCCGCCAGGTTTCCGGCTATATCAATTCCTCCGCTTATCAGAAACTGATTCTTGGAATAGGGCTTGGGTGTAGGCTTATATGAGATCGTATAGAATGCTTCGAGAATAAGGCGGTTTTCCAGAATACGCAAAAAGCGGAGTAGATCGGCCGGGTTGGTACTTTCAAAGATCTTATTAACAAAGGCCTCACTTATATTCTTGGGCTTAATTAAGTTCAGGCCAAAGGGAGTAAAAGAGTGCTCTACTTCCTGATTTCGGCGCCACACGTAGCCCCAATCGCCACGGAGGGACGTTTGTGTGAAAAGCCCTCGTTGGGTCAGACTTTCGTAGCCTGCCGTCAGTATACTCTGCGGGAGCGACTGGTTTACGGCCGGATTAGGTTTGTAAAAGGGTATAATAAAGCGGGGAAACGATAAAGATCCCGTGGTATTAAAGCGTATAAAATCGTTGTTGAACTGACTTCCGTTATCACCCCCTACCTGAAAGTCAATACCACCATTGGCGCTCAGGCGCAGGTACTCCGCTCCCCGAAATAAGTTACGGTTACTCCATGACAAATCGAGCTGCGAACCCGCCAGGTTGTTTGACTTGGTGACTCCGCTAAGCTCCGCCCTCAGTGATTTCTTCTTAATCGGGCTCAGGTAGTAAAATACATCCAGTAAGGCAGAGTCGGAACGGGGAACCAACTCAAAGCGATTTTTGACAAATTTAAAGTTTTTTAGGTTGATGAGGCGAGACAACGACACATCGTGCACCACTCTATCGTACATGCTTCCCCGGTTGAACCCGATGGCATCGTCAAAAATCCGGGCGCGGTATTCTCCTTTGGGGTCTATTATTTTGAGGCCACTTCGTAGCTGCACCTGCGCTGCCAGGGTGTCCAGGGTTAGCGCATCGTAATTGGAATAGACAAAAATGTCCCGGATGTAGTACTGTTTCAGGGCGATTTGGGAAGTGGTAGATTTTACTTCGAGGTACATATTTACCTCCCGCTTACCAATGGTAGAGTCAACCTTCGCAATCAGATAGTCAGGGTTAAAATAGTAGTACCCTTTCCCTTTTAACTGCGCATCGACCCGTCCTCGCTCTGATTCGATTCTTTCCAGTCGGTAAGGCTCACCCTTTTTCAGGTAGGTATCTTTCTTAGCGGCCAGAAATGCCTGATCAAACTTTTTAAGCGTGTCTTTCGCCACAAAGTTAACTTCGTTGATGTAGTACCTGGGCTTAACGTAGGCTTTGTACTTAGCAACGGCCGTTCGATTTTCATTTTCAACCAGCGAGCCCATTGCTTCCGACCGGAAGTACCCTTGATTTTGCATGTAGGCCGTCAGAATTTCAGCATTCGCGGTCACGACCCGCTGACTAGCCAGAACAGGGGGCTCCCCAAATTTTTTCCGGAACCAGTTACGAAACCCCTTCTCCTTTCGAGGTTCTCCCACGGCGTAGTACAGCCAGACTTTATAGGGGAAGCTGAAAAGGACTGCGTTCGGCGTTGGGCGTAGTAGTCCAGGCAGTTCATCGCCCAAAGTAGCTATCTCTTTTTTAGCCGCCGAGTCAGGAATCATTTCTACACTTGCCCCCACGTAGAGGCTTTCGCCCGGCGGTATGCGGCGTGACACCGAGCATCCTCCTGCGATAAAACCTACCAATAAAATGTATAGTATGGCTATTCTCATTGTAATTGCTTTTGAAATAACTCCCGAAAATAATCATAGTCGAGCGTGATAATGAAGCTAAGTCCGGTTTCTACGATAAACCCTTGCAGTACGGCCTGATACTGGTTCTTACGGTAGGCCCGGAACAGATAGCGTCCATCTTTCGTCAAGGCGTAGTTAACGGCTACGTTATCAAATATCTCCGTGGAAGCTTCTCCCGATCCGCCGGTATTTTCTAACTCAAAATTACGCCCCACTGATACCGTCAAACGATCGTTTAGGAAAGCCTTACTAAGGCCAACACTCAGGTCAGTACGAGCGGTGGTACCTTCGGCGGTAGAGTTGAGGTTAAAGTTAACGTTGACCCCTTTGATCAGGTCAGACGCTAGTAAGTTAAGTTGATCACTCAGTAACTGGCTCACGCTCTGACGGGCGATTGCTTCGGCGTTAAGGCTCGAATTAGATCCTCCCGTAGATTGCTCGCTGATGAATCGGTTCAACACTAGAAGTGCAAATACTTGTTTGTTTAGCTCGGCGGTACTGTTCCGGAGGTTAGAAAGGACATTACTTTGTTCAATCTTCTTGGCATCATCTTCGTTCATCCGACCAGAAACTACGATATCAAAGGTTACCACCGGACTCATCAGATTTCCGTTGATTTTCAGTTTCACATCTAGTGGAATTTTTCCGAAGGCCGTCTCGGTGGCACCAATAGCAGTGAGGTCGGCATCGACCGTGTAGACGGCGGTAATATCGACCTCCGCCTGCATAGGGTCACCGGTCCACAGAATCTGACTTCCTTTCTGAATCTTAAACTGCTTTTTGAGTACCTCAAACGTCAGGTCATAGGAACCTTCGGTAAGCTCATACAACCCCAGCAAATACAATTGTCCGTTGGGAGCAATTCCCGTGTTCAGCTGCGCATTACCTCTGACCTTGATGTTATCGCCGTTGAGTTCGTCCAGTATAATCGTAAGCTGAGATTCGTCATCAGCTTCTATATTGAGGGACATTTCTGAGATATAGTCTATTTTCAAACCAGTATCAATCTCGTCGCTGGCAGCCATCTGAGCCGAAGAGGTCGAGTCACTCACGTCAATAAACTTCACGATTCCTTCGGTGGAGCCCGCGCCCTCAGCGTCATCGGGGAACAAGACGGTAATATCACTACCCGAACGAAGCTTGATCGTACCGTCAATCACCGACTCGGTTCCTCGTCCTTTGATACTAAGTACCGCGTCTATGATTCCTTTTCCGTAGAAATAATCATTATCCTTTCGAGTCGCATTCAGGACTGTAAATTCATTAGCCCGGATCGTCAGGTCATACCCCACATCAGGTAAGGTAGCGATGGATACACTACCATTGACTTCCAGTTTTTGGTTCAGAGAATCTTCAATAATGAATTTAGAGAATAGCAACTCCTGCCCTTTAAAGTTGATGGATTGCCCATTGAGGCGATACCGGGCACTTAACTGGGTGATGTCAAAGGCCACATCATTAAACTTCATCTGCCCATTGAGCAGGGGACTATCCGCCGTACCCCGAATGGTAGCCTGCCCGGAAATACTACCCCGGGCTTTACGAAGTTCCCCAAAGCTAAATGCCTCAATCGTCTTCGCTCCCAACTTCCGGATAGTGAGGTTAAAATTAAGCTCCTCCGCGCCCTTGGTAATATAATCTCCCCCAAAGCTCAGGTCGTTGAGATTACTGCTTAGGTTCGCGTCAAGGGTTATCCGGTTTGGTTTTTCGTTGGTAGCGTGCATATCCAGATCACCAATCAGAATCTGGGTAACGGCCAGATTCTTGACGAAAAGATCTCCGGCAAACATTGGTGTATCCATGTAGTTTCTCAGTACTATATCTCCATCCATTTTACCGCTCACTAGGGTAGAGTCCTGCGTTACCAGAGTCACAAACTGCCCGATAGAAACACTATCCAGCATAATACCAATGGGGCCGTTGGACTCATCGGTAAGAGAATTGACGGTAATGCCCTGGTTCTGGCGTTGGATACCAAACTGCCGGGCCAATAATCCCTTTGCTCCGTACTGTATGTATCCGGATGGATCGGTCTGCCATGTTTTGTAGTCTAATAATAACTGATCGCGGAGGGAAAAACGATAGGCACTATCAGCGTAGGTGAGCCCGGCGGCAACCCTGTGCCTCGGAGCATTAATAGAGTCTCTCACCATTAGGTTAAACAGCGCGTTACTTTCGTCCACGGTACCTTCCAACGATGCTTTTTGGACCCGAAAACTTTCTGTTTCGATCTTTCCTATGTTGCCGGAAAACGTAGCAATATTATCTATTCCGGCCATCGTTACATACGCCTCATCGGTATGGATGCTGTCGTATTCGAGCAGCGGCATTGCAAAAGATAAACTGAGCGTAGTATCACGACGGCTATCCAGCCGAGCCACCAGCCGAACGGTATCCATTTGGGTAAGAGCGGGTGTAAATAATTGTATCACCGGATGATTGGCAACCCGGGCGTCAAGCTGTAAATCGTAAGGTGTGCTAATCGGAGTGTAGGTTATATCCGGAGTCACAAAGTATTTGTTAACCTCCGTCAATACGATATCCCCCAATTGCGCATAGTCATAGTTGCCACTCAGTCGTGCTTTCAAGAAAGAAGTCTCAATCAAGGCGAGTTTGGTACTATCGGGGGTAGAAAACTGCACCTTAACGCTATCTAAACGAGCAATCGTATCATTTTTATTGAGTACTAAATTTCTGATCCCAATCTCCCCGAGCGGATTCGCAGGGTTCGTAGAAGTCATGTTGACCACGATGCGTCCCTGAACACCGAGTGGGTCAGCGTACAGGTTCAGGTTTTTGAGGTTGAGGCGGGTAATATCGGCCGTTGCGTTCATGGTAGGGTATTCACCCGAGATATTGGCCTTACCTCGTAGCTTAATATCAATATTGTTATCATTCAAATCGGCGGCGAAATCCGTCAGGCCTTTATCAACCGTACCGTTCAAAACAAGATTATTGTACTCATATCCCAGAATAGAAGCACTCTCTACCGTACCGTTGAGGCGCGCCTCCATCGTAGCCGGGTCCAGCCCAACCCCCTCTACTTCGGTGGTAAGAGTGAGCGTACCCAACTGCTCAGCGGGTTGTTTGAGGAGCTTCCCCATATCAAATGCATCGAAACTTAGCTGGCTTTTGTAAGCAGCCGTGCGGGTATCGGTCGCATTTTTTATATTTCCGGCAAACGTTCCGTTTCCAAGTGACGTTTCGATCTGAGCATCCATGGTCAGGTTCTGCAAAGTACCCTTCACCATCCCTTTGACTATCAACTTTTCGGGTAGTTCCACACTGGAAGGAATCATGCTGTCAGGTACCATCTGCAATAAGTCTTCGCGGGTAGTTGTCATCTCCGCTATTTTGATGTCAAGGGCTAGCTTCTCCGTATCGGGCAGACCTCTAATTCGCCCCGTGGCACTCACCACGGTTCCGTCCAAAGTACTAAAACGAGCTTTGGATACTTGTAGGTTGTCAACGGTTCCGGTTAGAAATGCGTCTCCTTTGAGTATACCCTTGGGTTTTTTGTTAAAGGGAGGGGTATCTTTCAGATCAGGCACGAGTAGTAGCACATCACTATATGCCAGCTGACTGTTATCAAGTTTCAGATTTATCCGGGCCTTACCGGGATCGTCGGTTAGTTGTTCCTGACTTTTATATCGTAGCAACAAATCATTCCGTAGGATCGTGGAAGGAGTCTGAATATACATATCTCGCAGATAGGTTTCGGTGGGAGTATAGCCAAAGACCGCCTGCGCCCGCCGTAATTCAAAACCGCTTTGCTCCCGGAAACTTCCCTTTTCGAGCCTTCCGGTAATATTGTCTGTGCTATACACAAAATCTTTAAGGTCTGCCGTCAGATCCATGATACCCAAGTGAGCATAGTCGAGCCCTTTGGGTTGTCGGGGCTCGTTAAAGTCATCGAATCGTACCTTATTATTGACAAGGTTCAGCGAACCAACCAGAACCGTCCAGCCTGGTGCTTCGATTGCCGAAGGTTCGGGCTTAGCTTTGGCGGTTTTATCAGGATTCGTTTGCTTGGAAAACTCGACAAACGCGGTGGTATTTTCAAGAAGAACATCGTGAATGGATACATGTTGGCTACCCAGATAGGTATGCTCCACTCGACCAGCTAAACGACCCAACTGTATACCGTTGGTGAGCCCAGATACTTCGTCCGAGAAGTTGAAGTTCAGATCTCGTACGTCTAATACTCCTAGTTTCACGTCCAGAGTATCAGGCGGATCACGGGTAACAGTCGTCGAAAGCTCTTCTGTGGTGGTAGCTTCGTACAAGCGTAGGTCTACCCGAGCGCCGTTTAAAACAATACTGGCGGGATGGTACTGCGAAAGCGTTGGATTGAACTTACTGAATAGCACCCGCGCATTGGGAAGTACCGCGTCGGCATCAGTGCCTAATACTGCATCTTTATAGGTAAGGTGTACTCGTTTTAGTTTAATTTCGTTCAGCCGCATTTCCAACGGAGCGCTGGTAGTATCCACCGGAGTTGGTTCTCCACTGTCGAAGGCATCAATAATGAATTGAAAATTAAAAGTCGTGTCGGGCAGGGTTCGGTTTACCTTCAACCGGATATTTTCCAACTCCACACTATTGATCCCTACTGTACCTTTCAGTAGACCCAGCATATCCATATTGACATACAGACGCTCGCCGGCTATCAGGGTATCGCCAGTTTTATCCTCTACATAGACCCCTTCCATCACAATCCAGTCGGGAATATCGAAGCGAATACTTCGAATATCGAGCCGGGTATCAAGTTTTTTACGGAGGTAGGAAGTAGCCTGTCGGGTAAGGAAGTTCTGCCCGGCAGGGGTTTGAAGCCCCCAAAACAGCCCACCTACCACCAGGATAAGTACAAGAAAAATGATAGCCAATACGGTTATTGCTTTCCTCATAAAGGTTCGATTGTCAGAATAATGACTTTCGGAAGTTAAGTCTAAAAGTAAAGACTTCGTTTGGTTTGTTTGTGTTTTGTGCGGTAAGAAGTTTTGGGCATATCTTACTTTGGCGGTCAAAGCATTAGGTGGTTGTAAAAAGATTATCTCTCTTTACAACCACCCATCTGTGTAGTACTGATGTTTTACCGCTTGAAGGCCTCCGGGTCTATTTTTTCATTAATCATCAGTTCGGAAGTAACCGCTACTTTGTTCTTATCCTTACTGCTGGTAATTGTCAATACAGAAGGGTACATAATTCCGAACTTCGACTTCACGTACTTCCCGTAGTCCGTAGTAGTTGCTTCCATACCTTGGGTTTCCTTTTCACGCAGAAGTAATCCTGTCTTTACACCAAAATAAAGGTTATATTTTATTTGCTTATTTTGCAGTTCCACCTGATAGACATTGGTGGTATCCATTTTCTCAGTTCCTACCAGAGTTGCTACCAGCCCACGATCTTTGTAATCAATGAAGGGTACAAGTAAATCATACATTTCGAGACGCATGCTTTCCTGCTCATTTTGGCTGAGGTCCTTTACCTGATATTTTGTCACCTTATCATAGCTACCAAGAGGGATTTTTAACCAGCCATCGGTACCTTTGACACCATAGATAAAGTTGCGCTTTAGAATAATCTTCGACTTACTCATGGCCTGGTTTGCCATAGAAACAAAGATTTCTGCATCATAGTCGGCCGATGAGCCTGATCGATAGGAGCGCTTCATGGTGTAGGTTTCGAGACTATCCCAAAGAGCAATTCCACCGGTAGCTTTATAATACTTTAAAAAAACGGAATCTACCGTTACGGTGTCATTTTTTACCGTGGTGGTGGTAGTGGAGGAAGTAGACGTGGTCGTAGTGGTTCCCGACGGCTTACTTTGGCCAAAACTTATGAGTGTACAAAAAAGAAGTGTGCTACTTATTGCGAGGAGTTTTTTCATGTTTATGTTCAGTAGGTAATTTGGTACAGTAGTAAGACGTAGAAAAGAGGGGATAGTAACCCAAAAATATGACTCTCCCTGATGTGGGTAAGACCACTATTTTGCTGCATAAAAACGTTACTCCGCTTTCAAATAGTTAAACACAATATACTCTGCAAAAATTGTTCCATCCCCCTGATATGTTAACTAGTTGGTCTCTAAGAGGAACCATACGTTACTCAAAAATTATTTATATTTACAGAAAACAACTTCATCATTTAGATTATGCAATACTATAAATCAATAATCGACACCATTGGCAATACGCCACTCGTACAGCTAAATCGCGTCAATAAAGGTATCAAAGGGACCATACTGGTCAAGGTAGAATATTTCAATCCCGGCAATTCGGTAAAAGACCGGATGGCGATCCGGATGGTGGAAGACGCCGAGAAAAACGGATTATTAAGGCCAGGAGGTACCATCATTGAAGGTACCAGTGGAAACACGGGTATGGGGCTGGCCCTGGTTGGTATTGCCAAGGGCTATAAGTGTGTTTTTACAATGGCGGATAAGCAGTCGCAGGAGAAAATTGATATACTTCGCGCCGTAGGAGCGGAGGTGGTAGTATGCCCCACCAACGTGGCCCCCAACGATCCCCGTAGTTACTACTCGGTGGCGCGTCGGCTTAATGCCGAAATCCCTAACTCGTTTTACCCCAACCAATACGACAACCCATCGAACGCCCGGGCTCACTATGAAACTACCGGGCCGGAAATATGGCAACAAACCGAGGGGAAAATTACCCACTTTGGTGTTGGGGTAGGTACGGGAGGTACTGCCAGTGGTACCAGTAAGTTTTTGAAAGAACAAAACTCAAGCGTCGTAACCGTGGGAATTGATACCTACGGATCCGTATTTAAAAAGTATAAAGAAACCGGTATTTTCGATGAAAATGAGGTTTTTCCTTACCTAACCGAAGGTATCGGCGAGGATATCCTACCAGAAAACGTAGACTTCTCGGTCATTGATCATTTTGTAAAAGTGACCGACAAAGATGCCGCCATCATGGCGCGCCGGCTGGCCCGCGAAGAGGGCCTTTTTATCGGTTGGAGTTGCGGATCTGCGGTACACGGTGCTTTGGAATATGCCCGTGAGCACCTGAAAGACGACGATGTAATGGTAATTATTCTGCCCGACCACGGTACTCGCTACCTCAATAAGATCTACAACGATACTTGGATGAAAGACCATGGGTTTCTGGAAAGAACCTTTGCCACGGCCCGCGATATTGTGAATCGAAAAAACGGACAGGGTAACCTCATGACGGTATCTCCCAATTCGAAGGTAGTCGACGCGATCTGTTTACTCAACCGGGAAGGAATTTCTCAGATTCCGGTTATGAATTCAGAAGGGGAAGTGGTAGGAAGCCTGACTGACTCGGTGATTCTGCACCGCCTCATCGAAGAACCCGAAGTACGCTTACAGAACGTGGCCGAAGTGATGGATAAGCCTTTCAAGTTCGTTGCCCTTGATAGCACCGTAGATACCCTCTCGTCACTCATTGACCGGGAGAACAAGGCTCTTCTCGTGCGCGACGAGCTCAACGCCGTTCACATTATTACACAGGCAGATTTACTGGCAGCCATGACGGTCTGATGGTATTCCTTTTAAACGGACAAGGCCCCGCACGTTCGTGGGAACGTGCGGGGCCTTGGCGTTTAAGCTTAGTTTCTGTCAGGCTTCGTCGTCACCACCACTAGCGGATATTTTACCAAAACGGTAGTGGAAGGTAACGCCCAGGTAACGGTTGGTTCGCTGCCAGAGTGAATTCTGCACGTAAGTATCCGTTTTTAGATCGCTCTTGTAAATCCGGGAAAGGAAAATATCCTGAATATTGAGGGAGAGCGTGCCCTTACGATCAAAAAAATCACGACGAATCCCCATGTTGGCCACAAATACGCCCGGCCGGGTTCCCTGCGCAATGGCGCGGGGACCGTCGTAGTTGATGTAGGCGGAGGCACGCAACGAAAGCGGCAAGTCCATAAATGCATTCAGGTTACCGGAGTAGCTCCATATCTGATTGTTGATATTAGCGGCTACCGATACTACCTCACTACGGAAAAATCTCCCGCTAGCATTTATTTTCAACTTTTTACCTAACTTCTTGGAGAAGTCAGTTTCGAAACCGTAGGCCAGCTCCCGTCCCACGTTATCAAAGCGCTGATACGAGATTCCCTCTCCGTCGATCGTCCTGATTCGGGTAATGGCGTTATTGGAATAGTCTACAAACAACGCCGGTCCCCAGCCTCCTTCTTCTTTATACTGCGAATAGCCTAACTCGGCTTTATGGATATACTCAGGCGTCAGGTTAGGGTTTCCTTCCCGAATATTACGGGGATCCGAAATATCAATGAAGGGATTTAAATAATCGGCCTGCGGGCGCTGCACCCGGCGGCTATAATTTACTTTTACCTGCGTTTCTTCGTCAAGTTTGCGGGTTACCGATAGGGAAGGCGTCATGTACAGAAAATGAACCGCAAACGCTTGGTTACGGCTAATCTGATCGATGCGTTGGGTAGCATCGGTCAGGCGTAGCCCACCTCTGACACCCCATACATCACTTTTTTGCGTAAAGGTCATGTAGCCCGTATGAATGGCGTCTTCGTAACCAAACTCATTGCTTACATTTTCATTAAACTGAAACTCGCCGCTTTCTTTATCTAAGGTAAAGAAAGAGTTATTATTCCGGCTGCGGTTCAGCCGGGTACGTACGCCTACCTCCAAGGTGGAGTGTTTGGAAATTGGCCAAGTGTAGTCAGTGTCCATAAACAGTCCCTGACGGTTGCCGTTGCGGGTACTAAATTGCCGTCGTACCAGAGTAGGGAAGTCACTTCGCTGATCAAAATCAGATTCGCCCTGATTGGCCCCATCTGAGTAGTTAGCGGTAAAGGTGAGTACCTGCTTCTCGTTGTCAAAAAGCTTGCGGTAGTCCAGGTTTACATTTAGATTCTCTCCCGATGACTTACTGTTTGAATAGCGATCAAACTGTTCGAGCAGGTCACCCTGCTCGGAACGCGTGGCGTTAAAGTTTTCGCTTTTGTTTCTTCCGCCGTCGTCCGAATAATTCACCGTGACACCAATGCTATTCTTGGCGTTGATTTCGTAGTTAGCCCCAATCCGTCCTGACAGATTCGAATTCCTATCGCTACCCGTACCGTCTTGCTTAAAAAAGGTAGTGCTTTCACCCAGTAAATTCTTCCGGTTCAGATCACGACGGTAAAACCACTGCCTGCTTTGGACACTACCCGACGCCCGCACGGCCCACTTACCTTCCTTATAGCTCACATAAGCCGATCCGTTGTTATTCTCAAACGTTCCCAGGCTACCCCGAAGGCTACCGCTTGTTCCTCTGATTCTGGTTTTTTTGGTAATAATATCAATCACGCCCGAAGCGCCGTCTCCTTCGTACTTGGCCGAGGGAGTAGTCATCACTTCAATACGCTCAATAAGTTCAGATGGAAACGACTGTAATACCGTAGCTACGTCGTTTCCGTACAGTGTGGAAGGTTTTCCATCAATTAATACGATCACACTTCCTTTACCGCGTACCATCGGGTTTCCGTTTTCGTCCATCGAGACGGATGGTATTTTTTCAAGCAGCTCACTCACGTTATTACTGGTAGCGAGCATATCTTTACCGATGTTTATAATCTTCTTGTCGATGTCTGATACGATCATCGTTTTTTCTCCCCGTACAACGAGCTCGTTCAGGTTTTGAACCGAAGAGGTCATCCGAAACACGCCCAGATCAGTGGTATTGGCTTCGATGGGCATGCTTACACTCGGAACATAATATGTATTGTAGCCAATCAGGGTAATCCGGATCATATAGTTACCGGGAACAATATTCCCCAGCAAGAAAACACCATGCTCATCCGCTGTCACTCCGCTTACCAGAGAAGAGTCGGCTCGCATTAGTGCCACCGTTGCAAAGCTAGCCGGACTATCGTTGGCAACATCTACTACTTTCCCGATAATTTCTCCTTTATCCTGTTTTGGTCTTCGATTCTCCGAAATCTCTACCTCAGCTGCTTTACTGATGTCTGATCCAATTGCCGGCAAGCTTATCAGGCAGGCAAAGCACCCCCATACTTTCAATGTGTTCTTCACTAGTTCTTGTATTTTAATGTTAACCTGATTTTCAACTTCGTACAACTCTACTTAATTATACATTATAGTTACAACTATACGCGTTTGATTTATAATAGATTACAATAAAATGTAATAAAGACAATTAAAAAATATTTTTACTTTAAGAATTAAACAAAATAGTATAAAAATAAGATTTGTGTTACTATTTCTATAAGATTTTATACAAAAAATACTTGATTTGAAAGGCTACTACGGAACAATTAGCCCGATTTGAAAACCTTTTTAACTCTTTGTTCTGTTAGATTGTTAGCAATACACAAACGAATCATACTAGAACTAGAATAAAATGAATTGGAATACTGTCATTGAGTACGCCACCAAAGGCAACCCTACCCCACCCCGCCGCGTAGAAATGAGTGAATCAGAATGGAAAGGGCAGCTAACCACCGAAGAGTACTACATCGTTCGGCAAAAGGGCACCGAGCGTGCCTTTACCGGCGAATACTGCGAGCGCCACGAACCCGGTCTGTACGGCTGCCGGGGCTGTGGTACTCCTCTGTTCGACTCCACCGTTAAATTTGAATCAGGTACGGGTTGGCCTAGTTTTTCAGAACCCGTGGAAGAAAACGTAATCAAGTATGACCTCGATACCAGCTTCGGGATGCAGCGGGTAGAAGCGATGTGCAATATCTGCGACGGGCATCTCGGGCATATATTTCCGGACGGTCCCAAGCCATCGGGGCTGCGGTTTTGTATCAACTCCGCCTCCATTAAAAAGATCGAGGAATAGTAAATAGTACTATGTGGAAGGAGGAACAACCTGGATTAGTGTACAGCCACCGTACGCGGTAGCAAAAATAAAATCGAGCATTCCTCCCTTCACTTGCTATGAACCTTCTATTTTTGCGGTATGTACAAACTCTTTCTACAACCGTTGTTATTTTTGTTTGATCCCGAGCAGGTCCACCATTGGGTATTTGATGCCCTTCGGTTTGCTTACCGGCTCCCTTTGGTACCGGGAATTCTCAAAAAGCTATACACCTTCGAACACCCATCGCTCGTACGAGAGGTAGCCGGGTTGCGTTTTAAAAACCCGATCGGGATGGCCGCCGGCTTTGATAAAAACGCCGAGCTAGTAGACGAACTTGCCGCGCTGGGCTTCGGCTACGTGGAAATAGGAACCGTGACCCCCCGTCCCCAACCGGGCAATGACAAAAAAAGGCTATTTCGACTCAAATCGGATCAGGGGCTCATCAATCGCATGGGCTTCAATAACAAAGGAGCTGCCGTCGCGGCGGCCAAGCTACGGAGCAGGAAGTCTGATATCATGATCGGTGGCAACATCGGCAAAAACAAGATAACTCCCAACGAGCAGGCTATTGATGATTACGTCAGCTGCTTTCACGATCTCTACGATGCGGTCGACTATTTTGTAGTTAACGTGAGCTCGCCTAATACTCCCGGCCTTCGTGATTTACAGGAAAAAGAACCACTCACGTATCTACTTAGAGAATTACAGACCCTGAATTTGGCAAAACCCAAGGCGAAGCCCATTTTTCTAAAAATAGCTCCCGACCTCAATAACAGCCAACTCGACGATATCATTGAGATCGTGCAGGCCACCGGTATTGCGGGAGTCATTGCTACCAATACCACTATTTCACGCAAAGGTCTCCAAACACCCACGACCGAGTTGGACAAAATTGGCGCTGGGGGGTTAAGTGGTCAGCCGCTCAAATACCGTTCTACGGAGGTTATTCGTTATCTTTGTGAAAAGTCAGGAAATGCATTTCCTATTATGGGAGTAGGAGGTATAGCTTCACCCGCTGATGCTCAGGAGAAATTGGACGCCGGAGCCGCACTCCTTCAAATCTACACTGGCTTTGTCTATGAAGGCCCTGGATTGGTTCGGCGTCTCTGTAAAGCAATGGTCAAGGACCACTAATCTACTCTCAAAGAAGAAACAGAAAACAGCAAAGGATTTTCTTGCTCTGTTCGTAGGGTAAACGAAGACTCGAAAGAAATCCGGCCTAATATTAGTAGAACTACACGTATCCATATTTAAGATTACTATGGCTGAGAAACAACTTAGGGGAAATAAGTACCGCTCCAAAAGCTCACAAGAAAGCCGTACTACCTCCGCCCAATCTTCTATTGATTGGACATCATTCACGACCAGTCCCAAGAATACCCTCATTGCCGGGATGCTATTGGTGACACTCAGCGTACTGCTTGAAATTGCTTTTCTTTCCTATATTTTTACCGGCTCCGCCGATCAGAGCGAAATAGGATCATTCGGAATTGACTCCGCCCGCGAAACCCGGAATATTCTTGGGCTTTTCGGCGCTTTTGTATCGCAAGTATTTGTATACCGCTGGTTTGGTATTGCTTCGCTGGCGATTCCGATTATTCCTTTTATGGCAGGATGGAGGCTCATTTTTGGTCGTGACCTTCTCAATAGTAGTCGTACTACCAAGGAGGTTATTTTCTTCACACTCTGGACCAGTACTCTACTCGGCTACGTAGTACTGATTAGTGGTAGTGCGTCAAGTCTAAGTTTTTTACCCGGAGGATTTGGGTACTACATCAATGATATCCTCAAAAGCTTTATCGGCCACGGGAGTGTCATTATTATTGCGCTTACCCTCCTATGCTTTGTGGTATACTTCTACGACGTCAATCCGATACAACGTCTGCGAAATAACTCCGATGCGCCGGGCGAAGAGCAAGAATCTGCTGACATACAAGAAGAAACTCCGACTACCGAGATCGAAAAAGCGCCGGTAGTAAGGCGCCCCTCGGTGCTGGATCAGACCTACGAGGAAGAAGAAGTGATTCTACCTGCTGCTGTTGCACCTGCACCAGTTGTGGAGGAGGGAAAGCCCGTAGTACCATTCCCCTTCCCGGAGGCGGAACCATCCCTTGAACTGGAACTGGACGATCCTACGCCCTTACTTCCAGAAGAAGAGCCCGACCCGGATCACCTTAGCGAAGAAATACTGCGAGACTTAGGACAGTATGACCCAACTCTTGACCTACCCTCTTACCAGTTTCCTACCCATGATATTCTTAACGAAATCAACGAGAGTGCTCAGGAGAAGGTATCACACAACGAGCTCGAGAGCAATAAAGAACGCATTGTAGATACGCTGGGGAGCTACGGTATCAATATTTCAAAAATCAAAGCTACTATCGGGCCTACGGTTACCTTGTATGAGATTATCCCCGAAGCGGGTGTCCGGATTTCAAAAATCCAGAACCTTGAAAAAGATATTGCCCTTAGCTTGGCCGCACTAGGTATCCGGATTATTGCTCCGATGCCGGGCCGTGGTACCATTGGAATAGAAGTACCCAACAAGAACCGGGAGACCGTGTTTATCCGAACGGTGCTGAGCAGCGATCGCTTTCAAAAGTCAACCTACGATCTACCGATTGTACTCGGAAAAACCGTATCGAATGAAATTTTCGTGGCGGATCTCGCTAAAATGCCCCACCTGCTGATGGCCGGAGCCACCGGACAGGGCAAATCGGTAGGTCTGAACGTTATTCTAGCTTCGTTGATCTACAAAAAGCACCCGGCGCAACTAAAATTTGTGCTGGTTGACCCTAAGAAAGTGGAGCTTACGCTATTCAACAAACTAGAAAGGCATTTCCTGGCTAAGCTGCCCAACAGCGAGGAAGCCATCATCACGGATACTAAGAAGGTAATCCATACCCTCAACTCTCTGTGCATCGAGATGGATAGCCGCTACGATTTACTGAAAGAAGCGGCCGCCCGAAATCTGAAAGAGTATAATGCCAAGTTTGTACAGCGACGCCTCAACCCAGAAAAAGGGCATCATTTTTTGCCCTATATTGTATTAGTAATTGACGAGCTAGCCGACCTGATGATGACCGCCGGCAAAGAAGTAGAGACCCCCATTGCCCGTTTGGCCCAGCTAGCCCGGGCCGTCGGTATTCACCTCGTGGTAGCTACGCAGCGTCCTTCGGTAAAAGTAATTACGGGTTTGATCAAAGCGAACTTCCCTGCTCGTTTATCGTTCCGGGTAACGTCCAGTATCGACTCCCGTACTATTCTGGATACCGGAGGGGCCGAGCAGCTGGTAGGTCAAGGAGATATGCTCCTGGCGATTAACTCAGATATCATTCGTTTGCAATGTCCTTTCATCGACACCAGAGAAATTGAAGATGTCTGTGATTTTATTGGTAGTCAGCGTGGCTACGGCTCAGCCTATGCCCTACCCGAGTACGAAGGCGAAGATGGGCCCGATGGAAAAGGAGATGTTGACACCGATGATTTTGACGCGCTTTTACCTGATTCCGCCCGGTTGGTGGTAACTCACCAGCAAGGAAGTACTTCTCTAATTCAGCGTAAAATGAAGCTCGGCTACAACCGCGCCGGGCGTATCATGGATCAACTGGAACAGATCGGAGTAGTGGGTTCCTTTACCGGAAGCAAAGCGCGTGATGTGTTGTTTCATGATCTGGAAAGTCTCGAACAACACCTGAGGAGTATGGGTATAGTATAATTATCAGCCGTTTAACTGCTACATTAGTACGTCTGGGGAACAAGCGGTTAATCTGGGATGTTTAAACCTACGGACAGAAAATACATCTAAATCTAAAATACGTTACTATTCAGGGAGTGTTTATATTAACATTGCCGCATTTTTGAATTAAAAAGCATTATGAAAAAAATCTTAGGAACCCTCATTCTATTAGCCGTCACTTTACTACCAGTCATGGCTGGTATCTCTGCTACCCAAAATGACAAGAGAGCAGCCGCTATTTTGGACGCGATGAGTAACAAGTACAAGGCTATGAAATCTTTCAAGGCTACTTTCACGTACAGCCCCGAAGGTGGCCGCGACATGAAGGGTGACGCCACGGTTATGGGAACGAAGTTTCGTCTGAAAATGGCGGGACAGGAGATCTTTAACGATGGTAAGATCATGGCTACCTACATCAAAGAAACCAACGAAGTTAATTTACAGGATTTTGATCCCAGCGAAGTAGGTGATCTGAACCCAACCCGTATATATACTGCCTACAAAACGGGCTTCAAGTATACTTTCCTAAAAGAAAGCACCGAAGCCGGACAGGTTTATGAACTTGTGGAACTACTACCTACCAGCAAGGCCAGCCAGGTTTCTAAGGTACAGATCAAAGTGAACAAGAAGGATAAGTCTATCAAGAGCTGGAAGATTACCCAAAAGAATGGCCAAAATGTTACTTATCGGGTGGATAATTTCCAACCCAACGTGAAGGTAACCGACGCCTATTTTGCTTTTAATTCTAAGCAATACCCCGGAGTAGAGGTCGTAGATCTCCGGTAAGGCAGGGAACGCATAACATAAAAAGCGGATCGGTTCTGTACAGAGCCGACCCGCTTTTTATATAAGACAAGGCGTATTTTCCTACACCAATACGTTGATAAATTGTTCCAGGATAATCAGCCCTTCTGCATTGCCCAATGCTGCGTCAGCCGCTCTTTCGGGGTGGGGCATCATACCAAATACATTATAGTTAGCATTAGATATTCCGGCAATATTATCAAGGCTTCCGTTCGGGTTGGCCTCCTCAGTAATAGCTCCGATGGCATCACAGTAACGGAACAGTACCTGATCATTATCGTTAAGGCATTTCAGGCCGTCAGCGTCCGTAAAATAGCGACCATCACCGTGCGCAATGGGTATGGTGTAAGCCCGTGGTTCGAGTTCAGCGGTCAGCAGCGCAGACTTACTCTGTGGTAACAGATGGATATTCTTGCAGATATACTTCTGGGAAGTGTTCCGAAGGAGTACGCCCGGTAACAGACCGGCTTCCACCAAAATCTGAAACCCGTTGCAGATTCCCATCACAAAACCTCCGCGATTAGCGTGCTCAATCACTTCATTCATAATGGGTGAAAAACGCGCTATGGCACCGGTACGAAGGTAGTCACCGTACGAAAACCCACCGGGGAGAAAGATAAAGTCACAATTTTGCAGGTCGTGGTCTTTATGCCACAGTTTGACGACTTCTTGCCCCAAATTCTGTTGGAGCGCAAATACGGTATCATCGTCACAGTTTGAGCCGGGGAAAACAACTACACCAAATTTCATATTATACGAATGGGGTAAATTTTAGCGATTTATGCGGCAAATATACAGTTTTAGCCTGATGATTAACACAGTAATCCACAAACATTAGTGAGTAAATACAATGGTTCAGGAACAATATATGTACCGTCAAATTGATCAAACGCGTAACAACTAACTT
>JBDNFP010000015.1:0-18820 GCA_041689775.1 Spirosomataceae bacterium | reverse complement strand
GAGTTTTCCAGCGACTTGATTTGCTCGTACTTGCTGAGGGCAAGGGCCACGAATTCTGATTCTGTCATGGGGGGGGGCAGGTTTTGGGTGAGTTCAAAACTCAACTTTTTTTCCCTATTTTGCAAAACTGAAATACACCCAATTACTGGCTAATATTCTATATATCAAATATTTACAAAAAGGTAACAGCTACAAGCTAATAGCTGTCAGCTACTTATTGCTCTTAGGCCTGAGTTTGGCATGTCAGAAAAGAGAGTATCCTGTTTTTCAGCATCCCCCGTTGAGCGCATACAGTCACCCAAAAGCTAGGTCCGCTCCTGCTGCCGATCAACCAGGACGGGTTACGACTCAGTCGCCCGTGGCATCGCCTCAACTAGCTGCCTCTACCAGCAACGACGTAGCCTCGGTCATAGAGCCTACGAAATCAGCCTATGCTGCTGCTACGCTGGAAACCGCTACGAAGATTACAAAGGCTTCTGCTGAGCCGGTATGGCAGGAGGAAGTAATCATCAAAAAAATTCAAAAACGGGTTGAGAAAGTAAAGTCATCCACCAAAGCCGCAGCACCCAAAGCAAAGGCTGATACGGTATCGTTGCTTTCGTTAATCTTCGGCGGTGCAGGACTTTTTTTGTTACTGACCGGAGGCGGGTTAGGATTAGTATTGGGGCTAGCTGGACTTATAATGGGTATTATTGGATACAGTACGGTGAATCGCGGTGCGGCGCCGCGTTCTTCCCAAACGATGGCAATTTTAGGGATTATTTTTGGCGGAATCGTAACCTTACTAGCGATACTCATTATCGCAGTTATCGCTTCCGGCGGTTTTACCTTTGCCTAAAAAGAAATCTTTCAATACAAGTAGGGGGTGTTTCCTACACTCCCCATTTGTTTAGTTGCTTGACGAGCACCTCCATATCTTTGGGATAAGGGGCTTCAATCCTGACGGGTTCGCCATTCATCAGAAAGAATGACAACGAATGGGCGTGTAACGCTACCCGCTGGATCAACGGCTGCTCTTCTGTTTCTTTCTTTAAGTTAAACTTTCGCTTAATACTCGATAGAAAAATCGGCTCTCCTCCGTACTGCGGGTCGTTTACAATCGGTGCCTTGAGGCACGATAAGTGAATACGAATCTGGTGCATGCGGCCCGTGATGGGAATGCACTCTATCAGTGTATAGCCGCGATACGCTTTCAGGGTGTTGAATATTGTTTCGGCTACTTTTCCTTTCATACGTTCGATGGTTACAGCCGTACCGTTTTTGAGTTGAAGAATAGGTAAGTAGACCGATATTCCTTCCAGGTCATGTATCCCTTTTACGACGGCGTGGTAGCGTTTGGTTACCTCACGGTGTTCAAACTGCATGGCCAAATGCCGGTAGGCTTCCCGGTTCTTCGCAAAGGCCAGCGCCCCCGAAGTTTCTTTATCAAGCCGGTGCGCTGCCTGCAAATTCGGATTATACTCCTTTGCTAATCGTAGCACGCTACCACCCCGGTCCAATGTACGCTCGTCGAGGGTAGCTAGGTGCGGGGGTTTGTTTACAATCAGGAAGTCTTCGTTTTCAAACAGTATAATATCAGCAAAATTAATTTTCATATCATCCCTTCCCTTCCGGGATAGTCTTTATAGTTCGGAACTATCGCTTGATAGCATTTTTTGTGCAAAGGTCGGAAGATTCCCGCAAAAAGCCTTGCGCTCACGAAGGTTAGGGTAGTAAGGTACTATTCGAAGCCGCGACATCTGGTGTATTCTACCAACTAGTCCCTTTGCTGACCGGAAATCTTCCGGTATACTCTACCCTTCGCACTGCTTGGTAGTGTAGTTTGCCTGGTACTAGTGTTCATCAATGCTGGTATACCTGACACCCATGTTACCAATTTAAATTAGCCCAGATCTACCATACAAGCGCCTGTTAATGACAAAAGAATTTACCTTTCAGCCAGTCCCTTCTTTTGAAGGAACAATAAAAAGTACCTAATCCAAACCAAATAGAGAGTAAGCAAAATTTATTATTTCTCTCATTTTCTTCTATTTTTGGGAAAGTTTAAGTTACATTTAAGTCACTCCTTTTTTTCAGTACAGCCCACTTTCCCCGTTATGATTCAGGCCCAACCTACTTCGCTTTCTCGACGTCTTCACCACGCACACCCGACCTTTCGGGAGGCTTTGCTCTACCACCGTCGTTTCAAACATACCGAAGTACTGGCGTTGGTTAACCAACGGCGGAATAACCCACTCTACGAAGTCACCAAAGTGGGGGAGTCTTTTGAAGGGCGTGAAATCAACATGATGAAGGTGGGTAATGGCCCACACAAGGCGCTACTCTGGACCCAAATGCACGGTGATGAGCCCACCGCCACCATGGCGATTTTTGATATTCTGAATTTTCTGGAAGCCAAGGGAGATAGCTTTGACGAGGTACGAAAGCAACTACTAGCCAACACCACCCTCTACATAGTTCCTATGCTAAATCCTGACGGCGCCGAGCGCTACCAGCGTCGTACTGCCCAAGGCATTGATATGAACCGGGATGCTTTACACCCGCAAACTCCAGAAGGACGCATTCTAACGGAACTTCAACAGACCCTGAGACCTGACTACGGTTTTAACCTCCACGACCAAAGCCCACGATATTCAGCCGGACATTCCTCTAAAATAGCCACTATATCGTTTTTAGCGACGGCCTACGACTACGAGCGTAGCATTAATCCGGTACGTGAGCGTGCCATGAAAATGATAGTTAGGATGAATCGGCTGTTACAGGAATTCATTCCGGGGCAAGTGGCCCGGTTCAGCGACGAGCACGAACCACGAGCCTTTGGTGATAACATACAGAAGTGGGGTACTACGCTAATACTTCTCGAATCAGGCGGCTACCCCAATGACCCCGAGAAGCAGTACATTCGTCAACTCAACTTTGTGGCGATTCTGTCTGGCCTGGCCGCCATGGCGGATGGTTCGGTCGTTGACGAAAATAGAGAAGAGTACTACCAAATACCCGAGAATAGCCACTACCTGTTTGATTTTCTCATAAAGAATATCACCATTAGTCAAAACGGGAAGTCCTATCAGACTGACCTCGGGATTAATCGTAATGAAGTAAACTGCGCAAACGCTACCAAATTCTTTTACCACAGTGTCATAGAAGAGTTTGGTGACCTTTCTACCCATTTCGGCTCAGAGGAATTTGATGCTGATGGGTATACGATGGAAAGGGGTAGTGTATATCCGACTCCAATCAGCGCGCCCGACGAGGCTGCCGACCTCAATCCCCAGTTGCTCTGGAAGCAGGGTTATACTTACCTTACTCTGGAAAGTACCGGGTACTCATCCGAAATTGAATTCACCGCTCAGCCTTTTCACTTACTAAGAAATACCCAAACCCTCACTCAGATCCCATCCCTAGACGATACAGCGACCTTTTTGATTAAAAAGAGTGATAAAATACGCTACGTGGTAATAAACGGGTACTTGTACGATGTCGAAAGTACGGACCAACAAATTAGAAATGGAATTATAGAATAGACCAAAAATTATAGTCATTTTTTAACCAAAAGACACTAAAATAACATTCAACCAGACATATTAAACAAATTTTATTCGGTATCCTGTTCCAGCGTAAACCACTGATTATCAAAGTTTTTAATTACGAACCCAAAATAATTCTTCGATAATCTTGGCGTAACATTGGGGTAATATTGCCAGCGTACTTTTGTAGCGTAATTAAAGTACACTGACACCCAAATGAAAAAGCAACTTTTACCTTTTCTCTTATTGATTGGCCTTACTTCCGTAGCTTTTGCTCAAAGTGGAACAATCAAAGGAACAATTGTCGACGCAAAAACTAAGGAAGCCATTGTAGGTGGTAGCGTCCTTTTGAAAGGAACCACTCCTCCCGTAGGTTCTTCTACCGATATCGAAGGAAATTTTGAGCTTCGCAACATTCCGACCGGTAATCACACCGTCGTGATCAGCTACATCTCTTACAAATCCAAAGAAGTTAACGTTACGGTCTACCCAAATCAGGCAGTACTTATTAATAGTACACTTGAAGAAGACGTTGCCACGCTAGCCGAGGTAAAGATCGTCGGTCAGCGCCAAACTTTTACGGATGTATCAGTCATTACCGAAATCCGGCAGGCCGAGCAGGTGGCCGTGGGTATATCGGCCCAGCAGATTCAGAAGTCACAGGATCGCGATGCTTCGCAAGTGATTCGCCGCGTGCCGGGTATATCCATTCAGGACGACCGCTTCGTGATTATCCGCGGATTGAACGAGCGCTACAACACCGTAATGCTGAACGACGCCATCACGCCTTCGACCGAAGTGGATGTAAAATCGTTCTCATTTGATTTGATTCCCAGCAGCGCCATCGACCGCATGGTTATCTATAAGTCAGGTGCACCAGAACTTCCCGGTGAATTCTCCGGTGGTGTTATTAAGATCTACACCAAGACAATCCCCGACGAAAACGGATTTTCCCTCAATGTTTCGAGCGGCTACCGCAGTGGTACCACTTTCCAGAACGCACTTAGCTACAAAGGTGCGCCCGGTGACGCTATCGGGTTTGGTGCCAACGACCGCAAATTACCCGCATCGTTTCCAAGCACTAATACGCTGATCAACGAAAATCGCCCTTCCGAAGCTACCCTGAATGCATTCAGAAATCTACCTGAATTCTATAACGCAAGAAATATAACGGTTAATCCTGACCTCCGTATCTCACTAGGATATAACCAAAAAATGTACGTGGGTGATAAGACCCTAACTACCTTTAATAACGTAAGCTACTCGAATACGCACCAGGTTCTTAACACCGAACAAAACCGTTACCTAGCCTTTGATCCCGCCAAGCAGGAGTCGTTGTTGTGGGTAAACTACAAAGATCGTTTCAATGCTGAAAACGTGCGATTGGGTGTAATGTCCAACTGGGCGCTGATTCTGAACCCTAATCATAAGATCGAGTTCCGGAACTTGTTCAACCAGCTTACCAATAAAGAAACTACTTTCCGTCAGGGCTTTACCCAAGAAAACGGACGTGACGTAGAAAACTACGCGTTCCGCTACGAAGCCAAGAGCATTTATACGGGTCAACTGAGCGGTACCCACGATCTGTCTGACTTTACTACCGTAAAATGGACGGGCGCATTTGGCTACACCCACCGCGACGAGCCTGACTTCCGCCGCTTTATTTCAAGCCGTAACATCGGTACTCAGGATCCATTTACCATCGAGGTAGTTCCTGGTAGCAACGCGAGTTTATCACGTGGTGCCCGCTTCTATTCCAGCCTGAACGAATATACCAGCTCATTCAGAAGTGATATTGAGCATCGTATCGTACGCAAAGGCTACGAGGACAATGACAAGATGAACATCAAGCTCCGCGCCGGAGTCTACGGTGAATATAAAGATCGGGCGTTCCAGGCTCGTTGGTTCAACCTGACCAATCCTGGTGGTGTAGCTCAGGAAATCCTGAATCAGTCGCCCAAGCAGTTATTTGCTGCCAATAATATTGCAAGCGACAGGTTATACTACGCCGAGCGTACCAATTTTGATGATAAATATACCGCCCAAAGCCTACTTGGTGCAGCGTATGTAGGTGCCTTTATTCCGGTTTCACCGAAGTTCAGTGCTTCATTAGGCTTCCGGGCTGAGTTCAGCCGTCAGCAATTGCAGAGCCGTCAGCGCGGTTCGGGTGTACCAATCAATGTGGACAATCCTATTTTTCGCCCGCTTCCTTCGATTAACCTGGCCTACAACCTAACAGACAAGTCTCTATTTCGTCTGGCATATAGCGTCACGCTTAACCGTCCTGAGTTCCGCGAGTTGGCACCCTTTACTTATTATGACTTCGCTTTTGATGTATCACGGGTAGGTAACCCTAACCTGAAAACACCCACGATTCAGAACGCCGATCTTCGTTATGAATTCTATCCATCCGCCGTAGAAGTTATTTCGGTAGCTGGTTTTTATAAGCATTTCCGTAACCCCATCGAGGCACGTATTCGCTACGCTGGTTCGGGAGTATCGTTCTACGTAGACAACGCCGAGCAAGCTTACGCCTTGGGTGCCGAAGTAGAAATACGCAAGTCTTTGAAGTCGCTGACTACATCGTCGTTTGTTGATAACCTGACGTTGCTTTTAAATGCTTCTTTGATCAAGAGTAGTGTACTAACGGGCTTCGTTGGGCAGGAAAACAACCGTCAGTTGCAGGGACAGTCGCCTTACCTGGTCAACACCGGTATCTACTATAACGATGTAAATCGTGGCTGGCAGGTGAATGTACTTTATAACGTCGTTGGACAACGCATCTTCATGGTGGGAGATAAAGAGATTCAGCCAACGGTGTACGAAATGCCCCGTAACGTCATTGACCTGAACATTATCAAGTCCATGGGTCAGCACCTTGAATTGAAGATTGGTATTCAGGACCTGCTGAACCAGCCCTTCCGTCTAATCCAAGACAGTAACCTAGACCAGAAGATCACCTCAGTAGACGAGACCTATCAGACCTACCGTCGCGGCACATACTCGACCATTGGTCTTTCCTACAAGTTTTAGACAACCACACCTTCCTTTGAGTGAAGATAAGTAAGTAACACCGCTTAAAATAATAACACAAAGTCAGATTAGTAAACCAGAAAAAGCAAAATGAAGAAGTTAACAGAAGTATTCAGATTATTCTTATTCGGAGCGTTGGTTGTAGGTTTTACCGCGTGTAACAGCAACAACGGAACTGATCCAGATCCTACTCCAGCTGGTCCCCAAACTATCTCAGGAAGTATCGCGAGCAACACTACCTGGAAAGCGGGTGGTACTTACATCTTATCGGGATTTGTATACGTGGACAATAACGCCATTCTAACCATTGAGCCCGGTACGATCGTCAAAGGGGATAAGCCCACAAAAGGCTCTTTGATCATTAAGCCTGGTGCAAAAATTGTAGCTGTGGGTACGCAGGATAAGCCCATCGTATTTACCTCCAACCAACCCGCTGGTCAGCGTGCTGCTGGTGACTGGGGTGGACTTGTGTTACTTGGAAAAGCTCCTGTAAACAAGACTCCGTCCGTAATTGAGGGAGAGAACATCTCAACGTTTGGTGGTAATGATCCGGCCGATAACTCAGGTCAGTTGAAGTACGTCCGCATTGAGTTTGCTGGTATCGCTTTCGAGACTGATAAGGAAATTAACGGCCTAACCTTTGGTGGTGTAGGGTCAGGTACTCAGATTGACTACGTACAGGTTTCTTACAGCGGTGATGACTCTTATGAGTGGTTTGGTGGTACTGTTAACGCTAGACACCTGATTGCTTACCGTGGCCTGGACGATGACTTCGATACTGATAATGGTTTCAGCGGAACTGTTCAATATGGTTTAATTATCCGTGATCCAAAAATAGCCGACCAGGCAGGTGATTCTAATGCCTTTGAGTCCGACAACGATGCTTCAGGATCAGAAGCTACTCCCAAAACTTCTGCAAGATTTGCAAACGTAACCGCTACCATCGCTGCCGGTACTCTGGATTCCAAGTTCCGCTCGGCCACACGCCTGCGTCGTAGCACTGAGCTTTCGGTCTACAATAGCGTATTTACTGCTGCTTACCCAAGAGGTATTGAATTACAAGATAAAGTAGCTGATAACTACAAAGCCGGAAAGTTGAAAATTGAAGGTGTAATCCTTCAAGGAGCAATAACTCCATTGCTTGGTGTAGATCAGGCTATCTTCGAAGCAGCTGGCAATAAAAATAAAGTGTTTACTACCGTTGCTGAGTTAATGATGGATGCAAACTTCAACATTTTGAACACTCGCCCAGTGGTACTTCCAAAGGCTGGCTCACCCCTGTTGACTGGTGGAGTAACTCTTCCAGCCGGTTTTGAAGCTACGACCTATCGTGGTGCTTTCGGAGCAAATGACTGGACAACCGGATGGGCTAACTTTGATCCACAGAATACTGCTTACTAAGAGTAAGGTAAAGAAATAAAACTTAATTAATTGGTGTCAGATTGTCGAAAAGTCGGAGGTGTATTACCTCCGACTTTTTTTATTTTAAAGCCTACTAGATCATATTAATGTATTTTTTGGAAAAAGTTTGCCGATATTTAGGGGGTTACGTTGTCCCAACTTTCGGTTTAAAAGAAAAAAGGGCTGTTTTACGTCTTTTAAACTTCATCTGATACGTCGGTGGTCGTAATAGTTTGATGGAGTACCTATACACGCCCTTCTACCAAGAAATTATGCTACGTTTTACCATAATCAGTTTATTCATACTGATTGTATTATTTACTTACTGGAAGCTACGGGTAAAAGCCGTCAAGCATTTTCCCCGTAATTATCCACATAAGCACCTTCATCCCTTCACTAGGGTGTCTAGACAAACAATTGTTACCTGCATTGGTGATAGTATCACGCACGGTAACATGGGCGTCAGTTTCATAGAGCTGCTCGAAAAATGGTTTGGCCCCTCTTGGTTTTTCTTCAACGCCGGAGTAAACGCCCGCCTTACTTATACCGTTCTTGATCATCTTGATGAAATAATTGCTACTCAGCCGGCTTATATCACACTTCTGATTGGCACCAACGATATCAATGCCAGCCTAAGCGAAACTACCCTCCGCACCTACTGGGATATCGGCAGGATTCCGAAAGACACCCGACCTTCATTTGAAACATTTAAGGCGAATTATACCCGGATCGTAGAGCGACTCACCCAGGAAACCATCGCCGACATAGCGCTGATCTCCTTACCAGTCATGGGGGAAGATTTAACGAGTAAGGCCAATGAACGCGCAGATCAGTACAGTACATTTATCAAAAATCTAGCCCGTACCAGAGGGCTCACTTACCTACCCGTGCGGGAGCGCATGAAAGCGTTCCTGGAACGTAACCCAAAGCCCATCCGGCACGGTTTTCAAAAAACCGAATCTCTCATGAAAGTCAATATGGTACGCCATCATCTTCTTGGTCAAAGTTGGGATAAAATCGCCATGCTAAACGGTCATGATCTGGTCCACGACAACCTTCATCTTACCACCCGGGGAGCGGCTATTGTGGCAACCGAGATGGAGGCTTTTCTGAAAAATAAAGTACGAGTGGGGGCATCGGCTTTATCCTCCAAAGTTACCCGTACCTTCGGCTAACTTTACCCTTCACCATCAACTGGCACTACACACATGACCAAACAGGTATGCATTATTGGAGCTGGCTCGTCCGGTATCTCAGCCGCTAAAACCCTCAAAGAGCACGGCATCAGCTTCGATTGTTTTGAAAAAGGATCCCAAATTGGCGGTAACTGGCGCTACGATAATGATAACGGAATGTCATCAGCATACCGATCACTACACATCAATACTAATCGGGATGTCATGGGATACAGCGACTATCCCCTGCCCCGGAGTCTGCCCATGTTCCCGCATCATTCGCAGATAATACAGTACTTCGATGATTACGTGGACCACTTCGGACTGCGCGACTCTATTACATTTCAGACTAGTGTAGAAGAGCTGACTCCGCTCCCTACCGGGGGTTGGCGGATACGCACGGATAGCGGCCTTATAACTACCTACGAGTATATCATTGTGGCCAACGGACATCACTGGAATCCACGCTATCCGTCGCCTCATTTCCCAGGAGAGTTCTCTGGCGAGATACTGCATTCGCACTACTACCGCATACCCGAGCAAATCATGTACAAGGATGTGCTGATTGTGGGCATTGGTAACTCCGCCGTGGATATTGCCTGCGAAGCAGCCAAGTTGCATTCCGGGTGCGTAACTATCTCCACCCGTAACGGGGCCCACATTATTCCCAACTGGTTCATGGGAATGCCCTTTGATGACCTGGCAAATCCGTTCACAGCCAAGCTACCGCTATCGCTCCAAAGACTCTTGCTCAAAACCTCGCTATTTCTGGCAAGGGGACGGCAGGAAACCTACGGGGTACCTACGCCCAAGCGTCCGCTTCTGAGCCAACACCCTACCCTTTCGCAGGAATTACTCAACCTGAGTGGTCGGGGGCTTATTGACTTCAAACCCAATATCCGGGAGCTCCGGGGCAAAGAAGTGGTGTTTGAAGATGGTACCTCACAGAACTATGATATGCTGATTTACGCCACGGGCTATAAGGTCACGTTTCCTTTTCTGAAAGAGCTTACTTTTGACGTCAGCGAAAGCAATGATATGAAGTTGTATCAGCACGTAGTACACCCCGACTACCCCTCTTTATTTTTCCAGGGATTGATTCAGCCTTTGGGGGCCATCATGCCATTGGCCGAAATGCAGGCCAAATGGGTGGCCCAACTTATTACGGGTCAGTGCCGTCTGCCAGATCGCGCCAAAATGCAGCAACAGATTGACCATGAATCAAAAATAATTGCGCAGCGCTACACCGATTCCCCTCGTCATACGTTCGAGGTAGACTTCTACCCATATAAGGCAAGTCTCCAACAGGAGATGAAAAAGATGAAGGTATAGAAGTACCTTTTGCTTAACTTTGCCGTTTACATTAACGTTAAAGAGTAAAAGCAACTTATGGGTCATTTGACCTTGTTTAATTACTAGCAAGCATACATGGAAATTTTAATAATGGCTGGGCAGCTCATTTTGGGCTTGTCCATTTTAGTGGGATTACATGAGTTGGGGCACCTCGCGGCCGCAAAGATGTTTGGAATGCGCGTCGAAAAGTACTTCATCGGCTTTCCTCCCAAAATATGGAGTATTCAAAAAGGTGAAACAGAATATGGTATCGGAGCAATTCCTTTGGGAGGTTTCGTAAAAATATCCGGTATGATCGACGAGTCGATGGATACCGACCAGATGAGTAAAGACCCCGAGCCTTGGGAGTTTCGCTCCAAGCCCGCCTGGCAACGCCTCGTTGTCATGTTGGGAGGCATTATCGTCAACGTTATTGTTGGGGTCATTATTTTTGTTATTATCTCTTACAAGAATGGTGATAAATTTCTTTCCAAACAGGAAGTTAACCGCTATGGAATAGTAGCCGGGAATCTTGCTCAGGAAATCGGTCTGCGTACCGGCGATAAAATCGTGGAAGTAAATGGTAAAGATTTCTCCAATTTCGACGATGCCATAAGTTCAGACGTATTTCTGGGTAGCAATAGCTATTATACCGTCGACCGCAATAGCAATCAGCTAGCTATTGACATCCCCAATAGCTTCATAGAAAAACTATCGGAACCCGAGCAGCGTGGCAACTTTATCCGCCCGGCGGAGCCTTTTACCGTTGGAGAGCTTATTCCTGGCATGCCCGCCCAAGAGGCAGGTCTCAAAACCGGTGATCGAATTATGGGTATCAACGGAAAACCGATTACCTTCTTTCATGAACTACAACAGGCTCTTGACTCTTTGAAGGGACAAACTGCCGCTTTCTCGATTAAGGAAGGAACTACGGACAAAACCATCAACGTTGACATTACGCCCGAAGGAACCATCGGTTTTTATCCCAAGAGCGAGCTTAACTTTACTACCGTTGAGTACTCACTCGGCGAAGCTACCGTGGTTGGCGCCAAAGATGCGTTTGGGGTAGTGTATAATAACATCAAAGGCTTCGGCAAAATATTCCGGGGTGAAGTATCTGCATCCAAAGCACTGAGCGGCCCCATTGGGATTGCCAGAATGTTTGGTGGTGTGTGGGACTGGGGACGGTTCTGGTTTCTGACCGGCTTGCTCTCCATGGTACTAGCCTTTATGAATGCTCTGCCTATTCCTGCTTTAGATGGTGGGCATTCCGTTATACTATTGTACGAAATTGTTTCCGGCAGAAAACCCTCTGATGCCTTCCTGGAAGGCGCACAGAAAGTAGGTATGGTCCTACTACTCGGGCTTATGGCATTTGCCATATTTAATGATGTCTGGAAGGCGGTATTCTGACCATGATCCAACGCGTAAAAAAGGCATTCTTCCTTTTTCAGGGATTAGTACTGGTTCTAATACTCCTGTCCTCGGCTCGTCCGAAGCACGAGTACCATGTCAGTGTGGCACAAATGCAGTTCAATGCCCCCCAAAAAACACTAGAAATTAGTATTCGGGCCTACACGGATGATTTAGAGAAAGGACTTTCTTTGGCGAATGAAAAACGTCGTTTCGTCCTGCGGAACGACGATCAAAATGACCCCTACGTTGAAAAGTACTTGAAAAAACACTTTGCGCTGGCTGACCCTTCACGACAACTTCGTACGGTTCAGTATATTGGTAAAGAGCAAGAAGTAGATGTTACCTGGCTCTACCTCGAAGTATCTTTTTCGGGAAAACCCGAAGGCTGGGTACTGCGCCACGATCTTTTGACAGAAGCCTTCGACGACCAGGTTAACATGGTGAATGTCAAATGGGGGGGAGAGCGGAAAACTTACCTTTTTAAGAAAAGCCAACCGGTTCAGGCATTGTAGTTGATCCAATTACATACCGCTTAATCACTTATATGCTGTCACTCATACGTCTGGCACGAGTATTTTACTCGTTTATGTCCCTTCGTTTTTTTATTTTTTTGTAAATTGGGAAAAGATTATCTGTCATACTGACAGAATGCCTATGAATTTTGAAAACTCAGATCTATACAGCCGACTATTAGTGTCCGATTCGGATATTGACAGTCTTGAAATTATTCCTATTGGTGGCCCCGAAGGGGCCGATGAGCCACTTGATCTCCCCGAAGAACTTGCTATCCTTCCTATCCGTCAGACCGTTTTATTTCCAGGCATGGTTATTCCTGTGACGGTAGTACGCCAAAAAGCAATTCGGTTAGTCAAAAAGATCTACCGAAATTCTGATATTAATCAGCGTATCATGGGAGCTGTGACGCAGGCGAAATCTCACAAAGAGGATCCCTCCGCCAGCGACTTGCACAAGGTGGGTACAGTAGCGCACATTCTTAAAATGATTACGCTTCCGGATGGCAACGTAACCATTATTGTGCAGGGGCGTCAGCGCTTTAAAATAAAGGAAATCGTCCGTGAAGATCCCTATATCACCGCTCACGTGGAGGGTATTGATGACTCCTTTACCCACGCCAATCGGAAAGAATCCAAAGCACTGCTCAACTCCCTCCGCGACGGAGCACACCGTATCATGCGCCTCAATCCGGAGATTCCGCAGGAAGCCCGTATTGCGCTGGATAATATTGAAAGTCCGGTATTTTTGATTCACTTCCTTTCTTCCAACATCAATGTAGAAGTAGGAGATAAGCAACGCCTACTGGAAGAGACCAACGGTCATAGGCAGGCTAATCTGCTGCTTCAATACATGATGCGTGAAATCGAAATGCTCGAATTAAAGCGGGAGATACAGTCCAAAGCCAGCTCCGATATTGATCAGCAGCAACGTGATTATTTCTTGCGTCAACAGATAAAGGTACTGCACGATGAGTTAGGTATTGATAGCCCCGAGCGTGACCTAGATGACCTTCGTATGAAGGCCATGGAAAAAAACTGGCCTCAGGCGGTACAGCAGCATTTTGATAAGGAACTCAATAAGCTGCAGCGTATAAACCCGATGGCTCCGGAGTACCCCGTGACCCTCAACTATCTGGAGATGCTAGCGGATCTTCCTTGGAACGACTATACCAAGGATAATTTCGACCTAGTAAGAGCCCAGAAAATTTTGGACTCAGATCACTTCGGGCTCGAAAAAGTAAAGGAACGTATCATCGAGTACCTTGCCGTTTTGAAGCTGAAAAATAACATGAAGGCGCCGATTCTTTGCTTATACGGCCCTCCCGGTGTTGGTAAAACCTCCCTTGGAAAGTCAATCGCCAAAGCATTGAATCGTAAATATATCCGAATGGCCCTGGGTGGTGTGCACGACGAAGCTGAGATTCGCGGGCACCGCAAAACCTATATCGGGGCGATGCCCGGTAAGATAATCCATCATATCAAAAAGGCTGGCTCGTCCAATCCGGTATTTATTCTTGATGAAATTGATAAGGTTAACTCTGATTTCCGGGGTGACCCTGCGTCTGCTTTGCTTGAAGTACTTGACCCTGAGCAAAACTCTTCGTTTACCGACAACTACATGGAGGTCGAGTATGACCTTTCAAGAGTATTATTTGTAGCCACCGCCAACTCACTCGATACGATTCATCCAGCCCTTCGCGACCGCATGGAAATTATCGAAATGACGGGCTACACCATCGAAGAGAAGTTACAGATTGCCAAGAAATATCTGGTACCGAAGCAACGTAAAGAGAACGGCCTGAAAGGGACCGACGTTAAAATAGAAGATAAGGCGCTTCTGAAAGTTATTGAAGGATACACCCGCGAGTCGGGCGTACGCAACCTCGAACAAAAGGTCGGAACACTGATGCGGAAAGTTGCAAAGTCTATCGCAATGGAGCAGGAGTACCTCAAATCGATTAAGGAAGCTCACGTTGAGAAGTTTTTGGGAGCAGAGATTTTTGATAAAGATCTTTATCAGGACAACGACCTCGCCGGAGTAGTAACAGGTTTGGCCTGGACGTCTGTCGGTGGAGAAATTCTGTTTATCGAAACCAGCCTTAGCCGGGGTAAGGGTAACCTGACGTTATCGGGACAATTGGGTGACGTTATGAAAGAATCAGCCGTAACCGCCCTATCCTACCTAAAAGCCCACGCCGAACGCCTTGGCATCGATTATCGGGTCTTTAATCACTACGATTTGCACGTACACGTACCCGCTGGTGCGGTACCCAAAGATGGCCCTTCGGCCGGTATTACCATGCTGACTTCCATGGCATCTATTTTCACACAACGTCGGGTGAAGTCTTTCATCGCCATGACCGGTGAGATTACCCTTCGTGGTAAGGTACTACCCGTGGGTGGAATCAAAGAGAAGATCTCGGCTGCTCGTCGGGCCGGGGTAAAAGAAATTATTCTTTGCGTGAAGAACCGTAAAGATGTAGAAGAAGTACAAGCCGACTACATCAAAGAACTGTCGTTTAAATACGTCGATACGGTAGATGAGGTACTTGCTGCGGCACTACTTCCTGAGCAGGTTTCTAACCCCATGCCTTTCATTTATCCTGAGGAGAAAAAAGAAAAGCAACCTAATACTGAGCTGGTGTAAGCAAACTTACACCAGTACGTAAGTACTACTATATTCCGAAGAGGCTGTCTCCAAAAGACAGCCTCTTCTTGCTATTAGGGGTTTATGATGCAAAATACCGTCTTCCCCTTACATACAATTCGACTATTCTATTCATTATGAACATTCCCCTACTCACCCCCGGTCTACTGCATCAGCGTCCTGATCTTTGCCCCGATCACGAAAGACTCTTGGCACTTCCTGAAAAAATAATTCAGTTTGGTACCGGTGTCCTGCTACGAGGGTTACCCGACTACTTCGTCAATAAAGCTAACAAGTCAGGCATTTTTAACGGACGTATTGTGGTGGTGAAGTCGACTGATCGGGGGGGCGTGGATGCTTTTTTTGACCAGGCCAACCTGTTTACGCATTGCATCCGTGGGATTGAGGATGGAAAGGTAGTAGAAGAAACCTTTATCAATACCGCGATCAGCCGTACCTTGTCGGCTCGTAGCGAATGGGAGGAAATCCTTCGCTGCGCGCACAACCCTTCCTTACAGATTGTGGTTTCCAATACCACCGAAGTAGGTATTCAACTAGTAGATGATGATCTTAAGGCTTCTCCTCCAACTTCGTTTCCCGGTAAGTTAACCGCCTTCTTGCACGAACGCTTCCGGGCTTTTGGTGGCTCTGCCGAAAGCGGCATGGTGGTAGTACCTACCGAACTGGTAGTTGATAACGGAAAGAAGTTACAGGAAATCGTTTTTGAGCAAGCACGCAGGCACAATCTTGGCGATGACTTCATGCAATGGCTTACTAACCACACTCACTTTTGCAGCTCTCTCGTTGACCGTATTGTACCGGGTTTACCCGACGCAGCAACGCATCAGGAGCTGGTGGGTACCCTTGGTTATCAGGATGACCTCCTCATCATGTCCGAAGTATACAGGTTATGGGCTATTGAAGGAAATGAATACGTAAAATCGATTCTCAGCTTTACTCAGGCGGATACGGGCGTTATTATTGCACCCAATATTGACCTCTACCGCGAATTAAAACTCCGCCTGCTCAACGGCTCACACACGTTTAGCGTGGCGCTGTTCTATTTATCGGGTATGCGAACCATCCGGGAAAGCATGGAGAACTCCGAAATGGAGCATTTCATAACTGAATTAACGTTGGACGAGCTGGCGCCCGCTATTCCTTTTGAGGTTGAATTAGAAAAAGCCCGAATATTCGGCAGGCAGGTACTTGACCGCTTCCGCAATCCCTATATTAAGCATCAGGTCATTGATATTACGGTACAGTACACCGCCAAAATGAAAATGCGGAATATCCCTACCCTACTTTCACACTACCAGAAGTTTGGTACTACGCCTACCCGGATGGTGCAGGGATTTTCGGCCTTTATTCTGTTTATGAAGCCTACCGAAACAGACGGGAAAGCATATTTTGGAGAATTAGAGGGTGAAAAATATCCGATTCGCTGCGATCAGGCTCCTTACTTCTACGAGCTTTGGAAACGCTATTCATTTGATGTTGAAGAGTTAGTAGCTAGTCTCCTATCAGATGCTGAGCTGTGGGGCACCAACCTTACCGAACTCCCCGGCTTTCACGAAGCGGTACTTAGTACGGTACAGTCTATGATTGCCGAAAAAGTGGATCAATAGTCTTTTTTCTATTTGCCCGTAATGCAAAAAGCGAAGCCCGAAGGTTTCGCTTTTTGCATTACTATAAAAACGTAAAGACGTTAGATAATCGCTTCGGCAAGGACGAGTACTTTGTTATTTAGTACCTCTACAACACCACCATCAATCGTGAAAACCTGCTTGGCTGCGGCCGTTTCTACTACCACATCACCCCGTCCAAGCGTACTCACGAGAGGGGCGTGGCTGTTAAATACCTGAAACTGTCCTTCGGTACCCGGAAATGTAACGGCTGAAGCCTCTCCGGAAAATACTTTTTTATCAGGAGTTATTATTTCTAGAGTCATGAGAAATTGCTTATAGTCGGTAGTCAATAGTTCACTGCGTCACATCGCTGTGCCGTCTGACTTAATTACGATTAGCGGCGTCCGCCATCATTTTTTCTCCTTTGGTTACCGCATCGTCGACAGTACCTACCAAGTTGAACGCCATTTCGGGAAGGTAATCAAATTCACCGTCCATGATTTGGTTAAAGCCTTTGATGGTATCGTTGATGTCAACAAGTACACCTTTCAAACCGGTGAACTGCTCAGCCACAAAGAAAGGCTGAGAAAGGAAACGCTCTACACGACGTGCACGCGAAACGATTAGCTTATCTTCATCAGAAAGTTCTTCCATACCAAGAATGGCGATGATGTCCTGTAATTCCTTGTAGCGCTGTAATACGTTCTTCACGCGTTGTGCGCAATCGTAGTGGGCAGCACCCAAAATTTCAGCCGTCAGAATCCGTGAGTTAGAGTCAAGTGGGTCCACCGCAGGATAAATACCCTTCTCTGCTACTTTACGGCTAAGTACCGTCGTAGCGTCAAGGTGGGTAAAGGTTGTGGCGGGAGCGGGGTCAGTCAAGTCGTCAGCAGGTACGTATACCGCCTGTACCGAAGTAATTGATCCACGCTTGGTTGAAGTAATGCGCTCCTGCATGGCACCCATTTCGGTGGCCAATGTGGGCTGATATCCTACCGCCGAAGGCATACGTTCCAAAAGGGCCGATACCTCAGAGCCCGCCTGCGTAAAGCGGAAAATGTTATCTATGAAGAACAGGATATCACGTCCTTTTCCTTCGCCTTCTCCGTCACGGAAGTATTCAGCTACTGTAAGACCCGACAAGGCCACACGGGCACGGGCTCCGGGAGGCTCGTTCATTTGACCGAACACAAACGTAGCTTGTGATTCCTTCAGTTGCTCGTAGTCAACTTTGCTAAGATCCCATCCACCTTCTTCCATGCTGTGCTTAAATGCGTCGCCGTATTTGATAATACCGGCTTCGATCATTTCACGCATCAGGTCATTTCCTTCGCGGGTACGCTCACCTACTCCGGCAAATACCGAAAGACCAGCATACGCTTTCGCGATGTTATTGATCAATTCCTGAATCAATACGGTTTTTCCTACTCCGGCACCACCGAACAACCCAATTTTACCTCCTTTAACATAAGGAGCTAACAGGTCAATTACTTTGATTCCCGTAAAGAGAACTTCCGTAGAGGTAGCCAAGTCTTCAAACTTAGGAGCTGACCGGTGAATGGACATTCCATCAGTTTTGTCAACGGGAGTAAGTCCGTCAATTGCGTCGCCTACTACGTTGAAAAGACGACCTTTGATCGCCTCACCGATTGGCATGCGGATAGGAGAGCCATACGATTTGACTTCCATACCACGTTGAAGACCTTCGGTACCGTCCATTGCGATGGTACGAACACGGTCTTCACCAAGGTGTTGTTGACATTCGAGGATTACTTTCTGACCGTTCGGTTTTAAGACTTCCAACGCATCGAGAATTGAAGGGATGCGTTCGCTGTTTTCAAACGATACGTCAACTACTGGTCCAATTACCTGCGTAATTTTTCCTATGTTTGTCGCGTTTGCCATTGTAAGAATATGATTATCGTCCAGAGGTTATTTTCAAGACCGCAAAATTAGAAGATAATTTGGTTAGTACCAAGTGGCTGTTCATTCATTTATTGGATATTTTTTAGAAATTTCCCCCTTTTTCGCGAAAAATGTATAGAGTTTTTCAGAAAAGGCGTTGTAAAATTCTTATGAAAGAAACTTTTTTTTGGCAAGCATGGTCGGCAGCAGAGCGTCGAATGGCTTACTGGGCTCTGGGAAT
>JBDNFP010000014.1:0-6159 GCA_041689775.1 Spirosomataceae bacterium | reverse complement strand
GTCGCAGGACGATATGTTTTTCTAAAAACGAGCAAATTCATGACAATGTCATTGGTATGTACATCAACAAACACTATTTCAAAACAGGAACATATGGCGACTCCGTCGCTGCATGATCAACCCTTTATAGACACTACCGAGTTTTTTATAGATGAGGTATGCCAAACTCTTGGCGGCGGTACTCCTTCTACTGGGAATGAGCAATATTGGAATGATGGTAATGTTTTGTGGTTTTCACCTACTGATTTAACAAAGCATCACTCATTTGTACTACTTGACAGTGAAAAGAAGATTTCAGAATTGGGTTTACAAAAAAGCTCAGCAAAGCTCGTTCCACCTAAGACTATATTAATGACAAGTCGCGCAAGTATTGGTTATTTTGGTTTGATCAATCAAGCGGCTTCAACAAATCAAGGATTCATCAACATTATCCCTAATAAAGAGTATTTTAGGGCCTACATGCTTTTCGATTTAAAAAGTAGAAAGGACGAGATAATAGGGACTGCGAACGGTTCTATATTTTTGGAAATTTCAAAAGGGAAATTCCGTCAAATGAATATCAAGTTACCTGTGGATGAAAATATTTTGGTGAATTTTGAAAATGAGTTTGACGTAACGTTTAATTTTATAGAGAATCTGTTGATGCAAAACGCCAAGCTCCGCGAGGCGCGGGATATTCTGCTGCCCCGGCTGATGCGTGGGGAGCTGGTGGTGTGAGGTACTTACAAAAAAATTACATAAACGATGATCTGATGAATCAAGCCCTTGTTACACTTGGCATTACTTACTGGCGCGGTGGTTTCTTTAATCTGCCCACGGGTCTAGCGCATCTGCTTCCCCAAGCTGCTACACCGGTACAATTGTATCTGGATGCCGGAGGAGAGGAGATTCAGATGGAAGGAAACTTTTTATTTGCAAATATACAGGGTCAGCCCAGGATTTATGGCGGCGTACAGCTTGCCGAATGGTTTCAGGCTTACTTTCCGCTGGGTCATATCATTCATGTGGACATCATCAACCCCACTACGTATAGGCTATACGCTTAAAAAGAAAATAAATTCACTTAAAAGTGAAACACATCATTTTAAATTCAGTTATAAGTGTATACCTTTGAGTTGAGAGTTTGGTACGATGAAACCAGTCGCTGTGCATTCTACACCGTACAGAGGGATGGGTCTGTTGATAGTGAGACAGATGCATTCTTTGCGAAGTACGAAGACGAAGAAGCGGAGTGGCACGATGAGTCTAACCAACTGCTGTACCTGATCCTCGAAAAAATAGGGAATACCTATGGAGCTACCAATGATTTTTTCAATCGACCCGAAAACCGGGCGCAGGCGCTTCCTCCCAAGCCGGGGAGCCGATTGCCCGAGATTGTGGCGCTCGGCTTCAACTTCCCACTAAGGCTCTATTGTTATCGAATTTCCCCAAGCCTTGTGGTGTTATATAATGGCGGCTTCAAAGACGCCCCCTCTGCACAAGAAAGTAAAGACCTCAGCATGAAGTTTTATGATGCTCAGCAATTCACCAAAAAAATACAGGAAGCCCTTCGGGAGGGTATGATTATTGTCTCCGATGATGGAAGGAGGCTAACGGACTATAACGGAAACGAAGAAATTATTTTATAAAAATGAAAAGTAAAATAGCAGAAAGAATTCTGGCTAAAATACCAGAAGAAACCAAAATATTTGTGGATAAGTACGCCGATTTGGTGGTGTTGATCAACTCAGTCCTGAAAGAAAAAGGACTTACCCAGAAAGCTTTGGCCGATCAACTAGACAAACGCCCGTCCGAAATCCATAAGTGGCTGAGCGGCGAGCATAACTTCACCTTGAAGTCGCTGGCCAAGCTGGAAGCCGAACTAGGTGTCACGCTGAATGAAATCCCCAAACCGCACAAAGCCGAACGTGAATTTACACTAGACAATGGAACTACCTTGAAAGTGTACGTGAACAAAGATTCTGTATTAAATCAGGAGATTCCAGCCCAAACCGATTGGGTTACGGCTGATTCTATGGAACAAACCTACGAATTGAGCCATGTCGGATAAACCCAAATTTGATCCCGAAAAACTAGCCATCGCTGATTTCAAGCTAATTAAAGGACAGGTAGATGCCCCCGAGGAGTTTGATACCGACACAGTAAAGGGATACAGACTTAATAATGGCTTTCAACTTGGGTTCAGCCTTAAAGGAAAACAGGCCAAGGCTGATTTGACAATTGAGGTCGATACGGATAGTCAAGGAGGGAATACCGAGGAAGCAAAGGCTTTGTTTCATTTGATTTTTATATTCAAAGTTGATAATCTGGAAGAACTGGTTGCGGAAACGGATGACAAACAGTTGGAAGTGGACCCTATGCTGGGTAGTGCCATTGCGGGAGTTTCGTATTCCACGGCCCGGGGTATTCTCCTTACTCGCTTGCAGGGTACTGTTTTTCAAAAGTTTATTTTGCCGGTCATCAATCCATCGCAGCTATTGGCGAAGTAAAAAAAATGGAGGGCTTTCCGGGTAATTTTAGTCATGGGAAGCCCTTTTTGGTACAAACAGATTGTTGTCTTTTAGTAAACAGTTATCGTACTAAAACTTTAACTCCACCCCATGTCCCACGCCTACTCCGAAGATACCCTCATTGAGCAAACCGCCATTGACCTTTTCTACCATCGGTTGGGCTGGGATACGCTGGTAGCCTACAATAAAGAGATATTGGGACCCAAAGGTACGCTGGGGCGGCTCAGTAAAAAGGAAGTAATCCTGCCGGACATCTTCTTTAAAAAACTAAAAGAACTCAATCCCAGCCTACCCGAAGCGGCCTATCGGCAGGCCTATGAAAAGCTAAGCGAGGGCAGCAGCGCCAAGTCGCTGGCCGAATTAAACCTGGAAAAGTATCAGCTAATTCGCAACGGCATCCCCGTTGACTTCATCAACGAAAAAGGCGAGCAAGTCAAAAATAAAACCCTGCGTATTCTCGATTTCGATGAGCCCGGAAATAACAACTTTCTGGCGGTGCAGCAGCTCTGGATACAAGGCAAAAGTAACCGGGAGCGGCGGCCGGATATTATCGGGTTTGCGAATGGTATTCCGTTGCTATTCATCGAGTTGAAGGCGGCCCACCACAAGCTCGAAAATGCCTACACCGATAACTTTACGGATTACAAAGACGTCATTCCGTCGCTGTTTTACTGTAATGCCTTCGTGGTGCTGAGCAACGGCCTGGAAAGCCGCATCGGGAGTGTCACGGGTAAGTACCAGCACTTTCACGAATGGAAACGCATTACCGAAGAGGAGGAAGATATCGTAGCCCTCGACCGCATGATTGTGGGCGTTTGCGAAAAGAAGCGCTTTCTGAATTTGTTCCAAAACTTCATTCTGTTTGATACTTCCATGGGGGCGCCCGTCAAGCTCATCGCCCGCAACCATCAGTTTGTGGGAGTCAATAAAGCCATTGAAAGCATCCGGTTAAAAAATCAGGAGTACGCCGACGGTAAGATCACCTTGGAGGAAAAACAAAAACTGGGGGTGTTCTGGCATACGCAGGGCAGCGGTAAGTCGTACTCCATGGTATTCTTTTGCCAGAAGATCCACCGAATCTTTACGGGTAGCTATACTTTCCTGATCGTGACGGATCGTAACGAGCTGGACACGCAGATTTATGGTACATTCAGTGGAGTAGGGGCGGTACCTTCCGTAAAATCGGGAGCCAAAGATTCTTTAAAAGCCAGTATCGGAAAGCACCTGAAAGTGTTGCTGAGTACCGAGCATCGGTACTTGTTTACGCTCATCCATAAATTTAACTTTACCGAAGAAATCACCGCCCGCGACAACATCATTGTCATCTCCGACGAGGCCCACCGCACGCAGGGCGGGTGAACCTGCGCAATGCCCTGCCGCAGGCTTCTTTTATTGGTTTTACGGGTACGCCGCTTTTCAAAGACAAATGACCCGCCGAATTTTCGGGGATTATGTATCGCGCTATGATTTCAAACGCAGCGTAGACGACGGAGCCACCGTGCCGCTCTACTACGAAAATCGGGGCGAGTACCTGGGGTTGGTCAACCCCACCATCAATCAGGATATCAGGGCCATTCTGTACGACGAAACCGAAGACCTGGACAGCGACCAATGCACAAAGGTTGAGAAACTATTCGCCACCGAGTACCCCATCCTGACCGCCAAAAAACGCCTGAATGACATCGCCAAAGACGTGGTGTGGCATTTCTGTAATCGGGGCTATAAAGGTAAGGGGATGTTTATCGCGCTGGATAAATTGACGGCGGTTCGGATGTATGATCTGATAACCCTGCATTGGAAAGCCTACGTGGCAACCTTGGAAAAAGAGCTGGCTCGAATGAAATACGGCGATCAGGAACTACTCGAAAAAAGCCGGGAGCTGCAATGGATTAAAGAGGCCGAAATCTGTGTGGTGGTTAGTTCTGAGCAAAACGAGATTCAGAAGTTTCAGAAATGGGGCTTGGATATTGAGCCGCACCGCGAGAAGATGAATACGCAGGATCTGAAAACCCGATTCAAGGATGAGAATGATCCATTTCGGCTCGTGATTGTGTGTGCCATGTGGATCACGGGGTTTGACGTACCAACGCTGTCGACATTATACATCGATAAACCATTGAAGTCGCATACGCTGATGCAGGCCATCGCGCGCGCGAATCGTATCAGCGAAGGAAAAAATAACGGATTGATTGTAGACTACATCGAAACCTATACGGCCCTGCTGGATGCTTTGGCCATATACGGCTCAAATGGTAGTGGAACGGGTACCGAAGGCCCTCCCGAGCCACCGGTAAAGCCCAATGAGGAGTTGGTCAGGCAACTGGAAGAGGCGCTGGTAAGTACGGAGACATTCTTGATGGATGAAGTAGGTTTTGATTTGGAAGAACTAATAACCTCCTCGGGTCTGGAACGATTGGCGGCCATGGAAAAAGGCGTGAATGCGGTGTACACCACTGACGAAACCAAGCGGAAGTTTCAGGTATTGGCCCGGGAGATCTTTAAGAAATTCAAAGCCCTGCAACCTAATAAGCTACTAAACCAGTTTGCGGCTCGAAAGAATGCCATTAATGCGATCTATTCGGCCATTGAGAACAATGTACAAAGTGCTGATGTAGCCGATATTATGCTGAGGATACAGGCGGTCATTGATGAGTCCATCGAGAATAAGGTTGCGGAGGGAAATTCCGAAATGGGAAAGGTGGTGGATCTGAGCGGCTTGAATTTTGAATTATTGGAAAAGTACTTTCTAAAAGCTCAGCACAAAAACGCTACGGTTTAATCCTTGAAAGAAAAGGTGGAGAAAAAACTTAGAGCTATGGTGGAGAGGAACCCATTGCGGGTAGATTTCTACCAGCGCTACCAGGAAATTATCGCGGAATACAATAATGGTAAAGATGCCGTCACGATTGAAGAAACGTTCCGGAGGCTCATTGAATTTATCAACTCACTCACTGACGAAGAAGTCGATACCAAACGAGAGGGGCTGACGGAGGAACAAAAAGCCATTTTTGACATTTTACGCCAGGGAAAAAAACTCAGCGAGGTCGAGAAAAAAGAGGTAAAGGCTATTGTGGTACTCCTGCTGGAAGAATTGAAGGAGGAAAAGCTGAAAGTAGAACTATGGGCTGATAAAGCCACGACCGCCGCTGCGGTATTCAACTTAGTGAACAATATTCTCTACGAAAAGCTACCTCACCCAGCCTACCAAAACGATGACGTTGATCTTAAAACAAATCTGGTCTATCAACATTTGAAACTTCAATACATGGGTGGCGGCCAGAATGTATACGGGTACTCGTAGTTGGTATTTCTGTAAAGTTAAGTAGCTGATAGCTATTAGCTTGTAGCTGTTACTTTTTTGTAAATATTTGATATAGAGAACATTAGAAAGTAATTTGACTAAATTAATAATACAAACTAATTATGCATTTAATAGTCTGAGCAGTTTTCGGGCATTGATTTGGTAAAGATCAAAAAGGGTCGTAAGGTTGAAATCCGCATTTCACCCTCTACGACCCATGAGCATCGAAAAGACACTCGGGCCAATATTGGCCAAACTTTCTGACGTTGGCAAGCCCCAGCGCAAATTCATGGCCGAACTTTTCAGCGTTTTGCTGGGCCACCAGGGCCGGGCGACCTTTGAAAACCT
>JBDNFP010000013.1:0-5732 GCA_041689775.1 Spirosomataceae bacterium | reverse complement strand
TGCCAAACGGTTTCAAACCAAGTACAAAAAGGTATCCCCGGCTATGAAACAGGGGCTCGTGAACCAAATCTACCCCTTGGAGGACCTCCTGTTAATGAAGCCCTTAATGTTTACCATAGATTAAATGCCCAGTACCAAAACTTCTATTATCCATGAAAACCAAAAACTTATTTCCCAACCGCTGGAAGCCGATTGGTTGGTTGCTGCTTGTGTTGTGCATTCCAGTAGGCATGTGGGAAATATTCGCCGATATTGATTTTCCACTCAGTGCAGAAGTGACAATTCCTTGGCCTTTTTGTGCAGAAGGCCAGGAAACGAATAGCATTCTGGATTTTACCCAGCACAATAAAAATGGCACTATCACGCTACAATTAATCGACGAAATTATTTGTTCGTCTGTACTTGCAGGACTGCTAATAGTGGGTTTTTCGCGTGTAAAAAATGAAGATGAACGTATTGCTCAGATGAGGTTGGAATCATTACAGTGGGCCATTTATGGTAATACGCTTATTCTGGTTCTTTGTATTGCCTTTATTCATGGATTTCTATTCCTAGATGTTATGATCTATAACATGTTTACCCCACTACTGATTTTTGTGCTGCGGTTTCACTGGCTGCTGGTCTGGAAGGAAGTACGGGAGTTGAAGCGTCAGGAAGGAGGGGAAGTATCAGTATGAAAAATCGAATCAGGATTGAACGGGCAATTATAAATATTACCCAAGCTGATTTAGCCGAACGGGTACAGGTATCACGTCAGACGATCAATGCCATTGAGGCCGGAAAGTACTCGCCTTCCCTGGCCTTGGGTATGAAAATGGCTAAGGTCTTTTCCAAGACCGTCGATGAGGTATTTACATTAGAAGAAGGTGATTGAAGTTTGTAAGTGATTTACTAAGCGGATTTATTTTCCCATTCAATATTATCGCTTATAATATCCTCGGTTTCTTCCAGATGTTCAAAGGCGTAGTCCATTTTGGATCGGTCAAACTCGTTCTCGTTGTTTGCGATCCAGATGGTGGCTACGCCATTTCCAATAAAGTTAGTAATAGCCCTGGCTTCCGACATAAATCGATCAACGCCGAGCAAGAGGGCAAGACCCTCGACGGGAATCACCTTAATGGCGGATAGCGTGGAGGCAAGTACCACAAAGCCACTTCCCGTGACTCCCGCGGCTCCCTTTGAGGTTACCATCAGGATACCGATAACCGTAAACATCTGGGCGAGAGTTAGTTCAACCCCATATACCTGAGCCAGGAAGATGGTAGCCATGGATAGGTATATCGTGGTGCCATCAAGATTAAAAGAATAGCCGGCGGGCACTACCAAGCCTACTACGGGTTTGGAACAGCCCATGCGTTCCAACTTTTCCATTAGCGAGGGGAGTCCTGCTTCGGAAGAAGAAGTACCCAATACAATCAGTAATTCTTCCCGGATGTAGTTGAGGAACTTAAAGATACTAACCTTATAATACCGTAGAATCAGGTACAGAACCACAAAGATGAATAATGCCATGGTGATGTATACCGTGAGCATCAGTTTGCCTAATGGTAAGAGTGTTTTGATACCATACTTGCCAATCGTGAAGGCCATTCCTCCGAACGCACCAATGGGGGCAAAAAGCATTACCCAGTGCAATGCCTTGAATACATATTTGGAAAGAAAGCTAAGGACTGGAATAATGCGATCCTTACCTTTGTACTTACTGAGGAATATTCCAAAGAGGATAGAAAAAATCAGAACCTGAATGGTAAGGTTATCCATCAGAAATTGCAACCAACTAAACCCTTTCTCCGCGCTTTCCTGAAATTTAGAAATATCACCACCCTCCATACCGGCGGTCACGACGCCGTCGCCGGGTCTGATTATGTAAGCTACTGCTAAGCCTATCATAAGCGCAAACGTGGTGACGACTTCAAAGTAGAGTAGGGCTTTTCCGCCTACTTTCCCAACCTTTTTCAGATCGCCCATTCCGCTAATCCCCATCGAAATAGTCAGGAAAATTATGGGGTTGATGAATAGCTTGACGATATCAATGAAACCTTTTCCGAGAGGTTGCATTTTTTGGGCCGTTTCGGGTTCAAAATGGCCTAACAACGCACCGGTCGTAATAGCGGTAAGGACCCAGAAGGTAAGGTTTGTGAAGATTTTTTTCATTCGAAAAGGGTTGTCTAAGTAGGGGCAAGTGGTTTAGCCTGATGATCGTATTATTCCAGAGTACCTTCAAAGGACGAAATAAACGCCCTTATTTCAAAAGTAGTGGGTAAATTTATGCCGGCAAATTCACGAACTTTGCGGCGCTTATCTTCGTTCAACTACCATGAATATTTTAATTACGGGAGCTACTGGATTGGTCGGTAGTGCGGCCGCGAAAAGGTTTCTGTCAGAAAATCACGCAGTATCGGTACTCCATCGCCCTGACTCTGACCGTACGTTATTGGCTGACGTCGCCAATCAGCTGCATTGGATCGAAGGTGATATTCTCGATATAGTTTCGTTAGAAAAATCCTTGGAGGGTATAAACTACGTTCTTCATTCGGCCGCTATCGTCTCTTTTGTACCACGGGATGTGGAGCGGATGATAAAAATAAACGTCGAAGGAACGGCCAATGTAGTCAATGCTTGCCTCAAAAAAGGAATTCGTAAGCTCTGCCACGTAAGTAGTGTGGCTGCCTTAGGGCGGCCCGATCCTCGCCGCAGTGAGCAAAAAGGCATGATTCAGATTAACGAAAATCAGCGGTGGGAGGAGTCGCCTAGTAACTCAGACTATGCCAAAACGAAGTATCTGGCGGAGCTGGAAGTGTGGCGCGGAATTGCCGAAGGACTCAACGCCGTAATGGTTAATCCTGGCTTGATTCTTGGGGAGGGCGATTGGCGCAAAAGCAGCACTCAATTATTCAAATATGTGTACGATGGCAAACCTTTTTATACGGAAGGAACAGTCAATTACGTTGATGTTGAAGATGTAGCTTCGGCTATAAACAGCCTCCTATTCTCTGATATACAGGGAGAACGCTTTATTTTGAGTGCCGGCACGGCTTCTTACCACGATCTTTTTGGTATGATTGCTGCGGCATTTAGTAGGAAACCTCCCCACTTGAAAGTCGGAAAAAAAATTTCCGGAGTTATTTGGAGATTCGAGGCCGTCCGATCTTGGCTGACGGGCAGCCGACCCCTCATTACCAAAGATACGGCAAGGTCAGCCACGCACCATTTTGAGTACAGAAATAATAAAATAAAAAATAGCATATCCTTTGAATTTCAACCCATTGAGGTAACCATAAAACGGGTGTGCGAAAGTTTTTTACGGAAGGTTTGACAATCAAAGAATATTTATTGCTAACTTTCTTCTAATGTATTGATTGGTACCTTTGTGCCGGCGACTCTAACCCTCGTCACTAAGATGGAGCAAGATTTTGAGGAAAAAAAAATTATATGAAAGAAACCTTACGCCGGTTTGAGCGAATGCTCAAGACCAATGAGAAGGAGTTTTTTGACCTAGATACCTACGAACAGGTCACGGAGCATTACCTTGATCAGGGAGAGTGGGAAAAGGCAATAAGGGCCTGTGACCTAGGTTTGGAAAACTATCCTTACTCTTTAGAATTGATGCTCAATAAGGCTCAGCTGCTTGCCAATAGTAGTCAGTTTGAACAAGCGCTGGAACTCCTAGAAAAAGCTAGTCTTTTTCATCCCGGTGACTCCGAAGTATTATTTATGCAGGGCGCTATTTATAATTTGATGGGCGATTATGAGCAATCTGTGAGTATTCTGGAAGCAATACTCGAAACGGCCGAAGACCGGGATGATGTTTACTATCAGATCGGCCAGACCTACCAAAATTGGGGTAAGTACGAAAAGGCAATTGAAAATTACAAGAAATCTATTTCCCGCAATCTGAATAATGAGCATGCGCTGTACGAACTGGCGCACTGCCTTGATTTGTTAGGTCAGCTCGAAGAAAACCTTGGGTTTTACAACGAACTGGTCGACAGCGACCCGTTTTCGCACCACGCCTGGTATAATCTCGGTATCGCATACAGTAAGCTCGAACGATTCGAAGAGGCTATTCATGCCTATGAGTATGCTACCCTAGTAAAAGACGACTTTGCGTCGGCCTTTTTCAACCTGGGAAATTCTTACATGAATATACAGGATTATCCTAGTGCCCGGGATAATTACTTCAAAGCCATTGAATTGGAAGGTCCTCAACCAGAAACTTGCTGTTGCTTAGGGGCAAGCTATGAGAAGATGGAAGAATATGAAACCGCTATTGGTTTCTACCATCAGGCGGTGAAGCTCGATAATCAGTGGGATGATGGTTGGTTTGGATTAGGAGTCTGCATGGGTGAACTTGGTAATTACCATGAGTCAGTCGGATTTCTGCGGAAGGCTATCGAAATCACCGAACTCAATCCCGATTATTGGCTGGCCCTTGCTGAGTCTGAATACCGGTTAGGTAATGTAGTATCATCGTTTGAAGCTTTTGAAAAATCAGCAGAAATTGAGCCAGCTAGCCCGGATGTTTGGTTAAAGTGGTCTTTGGTGTTATTCGATCAGGGTAATTATGTGAGAGCTTGTGATCTTCTGCAGGCCGCAGTCGATGATATGCCCCAAGAGCATGATTTATACTATCGTTTATGCGTGTACCTGATTCACGCAGGAGAATACCGCGAGGCACTTCTCAATCTTGAAATTGCACTTACGTTGGATTATGATGCCCACGTGCAACTTTTTGATTTTTTTCCTGAACTGGAAAAGCAAAAGGCATTGTACCGGATCATTCAACAATACCAGGAAAAGTCTTAAAAGTTGAGGCGGCAAATGTAAATTCGTCGCCTTTTTTATGCCCATCTCCCCCATGTTCTCTACTTCAAAACTTCTAGTAGTTGATTGGTTTGAATACCTAAGGCGCAATTAAAGTGACCTTTGGGACATTGTTTAAATCCGTGTAGTCCGCAGGGCCGGCAGTGTAGTGGCTCACTTATCTCCACCACGTAAGATTCATCTGATAACGGCCCAAAACCAAACGCGGGAACTGTGGAGCAGTACACACTACAAACCCGGGCGTTCATGGCAGAAGCTATGTGCATGGGAGCCGAGTCGTTGACGTAGTTCATCGCCGCATTTTTGATCAAAGCGGCAGATTGTAGAAAAGATAGCTTCCCGCACAAATTTATAACTGTCTTACCTGATTTCTCAACTAGCCGTCGACCTAATGCCTGATCATCCGGGCTACCCAGGATAAAAATAAAAAAATCCTTAGGAAGCTTTTTAATTAAATCAACCCATTGGTCTTCTGGGTACTGCTTCGTGAACCATACCGATGCCGGTGCAATGCAGATGTAGGGATTCTTCTGATGTACCTCCACCGCTTCATAATCAGCATCGGAAGGATATAACCGGGGACGGGGAGCAGTAGTTTCTTCGTCTGTGTGAACAAGTAAATGGTTTCGTTGAATTTCGTGCGTACCCTCTTTTAGAAGGTGCTTTACTTTGCGGGTAAAACCAATTGATAACGGGTTTTTATCAAATCCAATTCGTTCGGTTGCTCCCGAAAAGGCCGTTAGAAAGCCAGTAGAGGCAAACCGTTGGAGGGTAATCACCTGATCGTATTGTTGCGCACGAATGTGCAGGAGAAGGTTCCAAAGGCCCTTGTAGCGGCTTTTCTTTTTGTTCCAGGTCAAAACCTGATGGATGTACGGGTGGTTATCAAATAACTTTTCGTGCCCTTT
>JBDNFP010000012.1:0-5604 GCA_041689775.1 Spirosomataceae bacterium | reverse complement strand
ATGCCAAACGGTTTCAAACCAAGTACAAAAAGGTATCCCCGGCTATGAAACAGGGGCTCGTGAACCAAATCTACCCCTTGGAGGACCTCCTGTTAATGAAGCCCTTAATGTTTACCATAGATTAAATGCCCAGTACCGGAACTTCCGAAAACAGGAAAGTGAATTAGCTCAGTACTATTTCTTCAAAAGAACTTCCATCATTTTTTCGGCGACAAAGGTATTACCAGCCTCCGTGAGGTGCACACGATCAGAAGTTAAAATTCCTTTCTCTTCGTTCTTAGGGTTATTCTTTACCAGGTAATTTTGGAATTCCTGGCGCAGATCCACCAGAGCCAGGCCGTGCTTGGTGGCTAGTTCTCTGATTACTTTTGCATAGCGATTCAGATCGCCATCTTGCTCATTGGAGTAATCGTTCCGCTCGCCAATCACGGAAGGAGTACACAGGATCGGGCGAATATTGTTGTCTTTAAGCTTTTTGATGATTGCCTCATAGAACTTCGCGTACTTATCCAAGTCAGTACCCGTACCGTGGGTTTGCTTATGCCACACATCATTGATACCTACGTAGACGAATACTACATCCGGCTTTTGAGCTAGCACGTCATCATCCATGCGTAGGTACAGGTCGTATACCTTATTCCCACCGATACCGGCTCCCATTATTTCGTACTGCTCACCTAGCCCTTTGGATTCCAACATGGAGCGTAGCTGAGTAATATATCCCTTAGGACCTACGCCAGCCTGCGTAATGGAATCACCAAAAAACACCACCCGAAGGGGTTTATCGTTTTGCATAGCCAACAACGGCAGCGTAAAAAAAGATAACCGCAGGTATTGTAAAAACTTTTTCATTTTGATTGTAGTAGGGTAAACAGAATTGAATAGAAACAACGAAGTAAAAAGGGGAGCGATGTACTTTACTACCCCTCCTCAAACCATTTTCTAAATGAAGGCGCCTTTTCTTTACTTACCGAAATTTCTTCTTCGCTATTATCTACCACGGCTAGTTCGAGCTTACCGGTATGGTGCGTTCGGTAGCCTTCTATGGCATCTTTTCGCACAAAGTACTTGCGGTTTGCCCGGAAGAAGGCCGAAGGGTCCAGAATTTCATCTAGTTCGTCTAGGGAAGTATGATCGGTGATCAGCCGTTGACCATCGGTGGTAATAAGCCATATCACTTCATCACACATAAAAAAAGCTACCTTAATTTCGGATACAGCCACCACCGTGCGATGATGGTGCGCCAGGAAACGGCGTTTATAGGAGTTCATAGCCTTTTCTAAATGCTCCAACAACTCTCCTAACCGACCTTCGGATGGGGGAGTTGCGCTTGTACGATTACGGTAAAATTTTTTGAAAGCATGTTTCAGTTCTTCGGGGTCAATAGGTTTGAGCAGATAGTCTATACTATTGAGCTTAAATGCCCGCACGGCATATTCATCGTAGGCGGTGGTGAAAATGATAGGACAAGGCGTAGATACTATTCTGAAAAGCTCGAAACTGACTCCATCCGAAAGTTGAATATCTGACAAGATGAGATCAGGAGTGAGATTTTCTTTGAACCAGAGCTGTGCTTCTTTTACGCTTCCGATGGGTCCTATCAAGTGAGCATTGGGCTCCAATTCTTTCACCCCCGCAATCAATGAGCGTGCTACCAAGGGTTCATCTTCAAGAATCAGAATCTGCACAGGAAAAGGATTTTATCTGAGGTATATGAAATATCAAAGCCGGCAAACCCAGGATTTTACCGAATTACCTCCAGCAAGGGAGCATCCATGGAGTATCGTAGTACAAAGGAACAACCGGGATAGAGGTCGGCCGCCCGGTCAAGAGGCAGCCGAAGTTTATGAATACGACGATCAATCAGGGCTTGTACAACCACATGATCCCGTTCGGACCGACATGAGAGTACTTCGCCGTACAAAGCAGGACTATCCGCAACAGGGTAGGTGTCGGCAAATACCTCCTCGGGGGTACCCTGCCGCAGGATTGTACCGTTGTCAAGCTCAATGACCTGATCCGTGAGCCGGAATATCTCGGATAAATCATGGGTAACCAACAGGATTGTTAGTTTGTGACTATGGTGTAGCGCCAGAAGGTAGTCTTGCAGTCGTTGCCTCATAGAACGATCCAAGGCAGACAAGGGCTCATCCAGTAAAAGTAATGAAGGCTGACGTACCAACGCCCGGGCCAAGGCTACGCGCTGCTGTTGCCCTCCTGATAACTGATAGGGTTTTTGATCCGCGAGTTGGGTTAATTCTACTTCACGCAATAATTCATCCACGCGTACGTCACTTTCTCCTTTTTGCAGAGAGAAGGCAACATTTTGACGCACCGTCAGATGAGGAAATAAAGCATAATCCTGGAAAACGAGCCCTGTTTTACGCTCCTGAGGACTTCGAAAAACCTTCTTACTGGTATCTAACCAAACCTCCTCTCCCCAGCTGATCCGACCAGATTCTGGTTTTAAAAGCCCGGCAATGAGACGAAGCAGCGTAGATTTGCCAGCCCCCGAAGGCCCCGTGAGTGCCATAATGCTACCCTGTTCGATGCAAAATGCTACCTCCATCGAAACGGGTCCGGCGGCGGTACGCAAAGCGTGGCAAAGTTGTATGTCAAGATGGGTAACGGACACGAAAGAGACGGTTATTTATCGAATATACTATTAAAAGAACGACAAACGTAATCACAAACAGGACAAGGGCGTATTGGTTAGCGGCGGAGTAGTCCAGTGCCTCAACTTCATTGTAGATTGCAACGGAGGCTACTTTGGTCACCCCCGGAATATTTCCTCCGATCATCAGCACGACCCCAAACTCCCCTACCGTGTGAGCAAAAGTCAACACAATTGCGGTCATAATGGCCGACTTACAGTTGGGGAGTAGTACCTTAAAAAAGGTAGTCCAGGCACTCTTCCCGAGGGTATAGGAGGCTTCGCGCAACGATACAGGCAATGCCTGCAAGCCCGCCTGCAAGGGGTAGACCATAAAGGGTAAACTATATATAACGGAGGCAACCACTAGTCCCTGAAACGAGAAAACTAGCCGCAGACCGAGCGTAGCCTCCACCCAGGCACCAAAAGCGTAGGAAGGACTAAACGCCAACAGTAAATAGAACCCCAGCACCGAAGGAGGTAGCACCAACGGCATACCAATAACGGCCTCTACCAAAGCCCGTCCCCGAAACGTACCGTACGCCAGCCAGTACGCCAGCGGCAGCGCTAGTCCAAAAAGGATCAGGGTTGTGAGGGAAGCAAGCTTGAAGGTAAGCCAGAGAGGTTCAAAATCCATTGTTTCGGTATGTACCTAGTTAGTGAGTTCAGGCCGTCAGGGGTAAGGGATTGACGTTATTCCACCGAATATCCGTGTTGCCGAAAAATAGACTTGGCTTTCTCGGAATACAGAAAATCATAAAACTGCCGGCTTTTCTCCTTCTTAGGAGATGTTTCGCTATGTCGTAAAAGTACCGCTGCCTGATCAATAGGGTCATAGGTAGTGGAGTCCAGCAGCGTCCAACTTCCCTTATTTTTCATCTCAGGCGAAAGCACCACCGATAAAGCAGTAAAACCTACGTCAGCCGCCCCCGTAGCAATGTACTGCGTGGTTTGGGCAATGCTCTCTCCGTGCACTAGTTTTGATTTCACTTGTTCGTACAGGCCAGCTTTTTGAAGCACCTGTACCGCGGCCGTACCGTAAGGAGCCGTCCGCGGATTTGCAATGGCTATTTTCTTTATTTCGGAAGAAGAAAGAGTGGCTAATTGGGGCGTAACGGTAGAATCGCGCATCCAAAGTACCAGAGCACCACGAGCATATACTCTAGGAGCGTCATCAGATCCGCCATTGCTATGGATTTCTTGCGGGTAACGGGTATCCGCCGACACGAACAGGTCAAAAGGTGCACCTTCTTTTATTTGGGCGGTAAGCTTTCCTGAGGAGCTTACCACGAGTTCTAATTTAATTCCGGAATCTTTCTCAAAAACTTTTTGCAATTCCTTCATCACAAACTGTACATTAGCCGCCGTGGCCACTACTACTTTTTCGTTGGGAGTGGAGCAACCCAAGGTCGCCGTTAATCCCAGAACGTATAACCAAACTTTTTTATTCATTTGCATAGATTTCTCCTTTACACTTCACTCAAAGGAAGGTAAAGGTAGTAAACCGCGGCTTAATTATGAAGTTGTATGGCAGGCTCCCCTGACGGCTAACCTTGTTAAAATGAAAGTGGAGCTTTTTCATTAGGGCGATTGCATGAAAGCGTAAGTTAGCCATCTTTGCGAGATGGACGTAGCTGATTTTTTCTTTGAGTTGTATGATCCCCGCCAAGATGGGAAGTGTTATCATGTGTTAAGCGATATCGTTTTGATCGTTTTGTGCGAATATTTAGCTGACTGCGAGGGTTTTGTTGAGGTGTATGCCTACGACAAGCAGCAGACCTTGAGGGAATTCCTCGAACTACCTTGCGGCATCCCCTCCCATGACACACTAGGTCGGGTCTTCTGCCTTTTAGACCCCCTCCAGCTGGAATCCCTCCTGATGCGGTGGGGAAAGCAAATTGTGGGGCTGTTGGTCGGCAAGCAACTGCGTGCCGGGCGGCCGGTGGCGCACTATTGAGGCGGGCAGCGAACAGGCCTCGGTGCAGATCGTCAGCGTATGGGCGCAGGGCGAGCGTTTGTGCTTGGCTCAGAGCAAGGTAGCTGAGAACACCAATGAAATAACGGCCATCCCTGACCTGCTGCGTCCGCTTGAAAGGGGGCTCTGGTGAGCATCGACGCCATCGGCTGCCAGAAGGAAATCGTTGAGTTGATCGTAGGCAAAGAGGCCGACTACCTGATCGGCCTGAAGGAGAACCAGGACGGGCTACGCGAGCAGGTTGCCGACTGCGGGTGGGCACCAGCGAGCCAGTGTCAGTTAGCCGCGATTTGGATCACGGGCGGGCCGAGAAGCGGACGGTCTACGTGTGCGAGCAACTAGATATGCTCGATGCGGTCGAGGAATGGGAGGGGCTGAGCAGTATTGCTTGCGTGGAGACCTGCCGCTGGCTGAACGGGAAAGAGCAGAAGGCCAAAAGGTACTTCATAAGCTCATTATCAGGCTGTAACGCAAACGCATTGGCCGGTACATCCGCCAGCACTGGGGCGTAGAAAACCACCAGCACTGGCATTTGGACGTGACCTTCGAGGAGGACAGATGCACAGTTCGGCGACAGAACGCACCGCGCAACCTGACCACGATCCGAAAGCTGGCCTTGGGACTGATCAGCCGAGAACCTACCAAGATCAGTCTGAGAAGGAAAAGAAAAAAAGCCGCTAGAGATGACCTATATCTAAAAAAACTGCTTACCCAACTATGTGTTTGATGCAATTGCCTTAGTCAAATAGTTGAGTAGACTTACCTTTTTGCCGTATGCTTTTTTTGCTACCTGAACTTGGTTTAGTTGTGCTATGACACTTTCCAAGTCGCTATCCAGTAGCAGTTTAGATATATCCTCAATCCAACCGGTTCTTTTGTTTACCTCTATTTTACTGATCTTGGCAAATTCAGCTATGTGTTCCTTGACATGGTAAAAATCAATGATCTGTATTGCTTGGGGATAGAAATCACTTAT
>JBDNFP010000011.1:0-2577 GCA_041689775.1 Spirosomataceae bacterium | reverse complement strand
TGCCGGCTTTATGGCTTCGGCCACCCGGCTCCACCATGAGAAAGAACAAGCTGAACGTCTTCGATCAATTGACCGACGTTCTAAGCGGCAGCTTCACTTGGGCTACCTAAATAATTACCTTTTACTTTTATATCTTTATCCAGCAGAGGTTGGGGGCAGACGAGTAATGAATTCCCTACCTTCGCAAATACTCAACGTTGTGCGACAGCTCAACACACACTTAATAGTCAGATAAATTGAAAAATAAACGTTGGGTATATTTGCTAATCGGACTGCTTACGTCGGGTTTTGCTGGATTTAAAATTGCTAAAAAGTTCAACTTCAATTCTAACTTCTCAGTTGGACAACCAATTGACAGTTTGAATGACGTTTTTGTGTATTACAATGGTGGTGTTGACAACGTAAGCGGACGAAACACAACCGAAGAAGGCTACAACGTAGGGCTTGACTATCAGTGCGTTGAATTTGTGAAACGGTATTACTACGAACACCTGAAACACAAAATGCCTGACAGTTATGGTCACGCAAAGAATTTTTTTGACAAGACATTAACTGATGGCCAGAAAAACAAACAACGTAACTTAACACAATACACAAATCCAAGCCAGACAAAACCAAAAGTGAGCGACCTTTTAATTTTTGACGGTACGATTTTCAATAAATATGGACACGTTGCCATTATATCAAACCTGACAGATACAGAAATTGAAATCATACAACAAAACCCAGGACCATTTAGTAAATCAAGAGAAACTTTTTCGATTGGCAATAATGATGGAAATTGGGAAATAAAAAATAAGCGAATTTTAGGATGGTTAAGGAAAGACTAACACCAACAACGGAACTAACCTAATGTAACCATGATTCATGGATACTATTTTCTATATCAAAGACCTACGAAAAGTTGATGGCTCTAAGCTAGTCGCTATCAGCTACCTGATCCTTTTTTCTGCTTTCCCGGTAGCGGCCCAGCAGGTGCTAGGTCTGTGGATTAGTAATTACGGTGGCCTCTACCGCGCTATGCACAATCCCTCGGTATTGGGTAGTTCGCGGTACAAATGGCAAGTTAACCTTGCCACGACGGGCAGTACTATCAATAATCGCTACTTTATTTTCTTCGGGAAGAGTTCGTTCCTGTACCCGTTGAAAGTACCGCACTCCACCGATGAGCTGTACGGGCAGTCACGGACGATGGGCTCCATTACCCAAAGCGACCCACTCTACGTAGCAAGCGAAGTACGTTGGCCATCGGCCATGGTATCCATTGGTAAAGATCATGGGCTGGCCCTCCAATTTCGGTCGAGGGGTATGGTGCAGGGTCACAACATCCCGGAGGCAATCCGTACCCTGTATTACCGCCGACTCGATTCGCCGAATACGCCCGTCGCTGCGGGTGAGTGGGGGAGCTTTGACCTGAGTCAGCAAAGTTTTTCGGAGGCAAGCCTGTCGTATGGCGTACAGCTCCTGGATTTTAAATCCCATAAACTCAAAGTAGGGGCTACCCTAAAACGGGTATTCGGAGCGAGGGTGGGGTATCTCAAAGCATCGGCCGATCGTTACGAGATACGACCATTAGCCGGAGGAATGGAAGATGAGAAAGAATTACGGCTCACAAACCTTATCTACGAAGCCGGGTACAGCTATCCGAACGAAAACCTGAGCGTAGGCGATTTGTTCGATGCCAGTAAGTATGGTGCCGGCTGGGGGTATGACCTGGGCGTGACGTATGAACTAGGCTCGTACTGGGACCGGCTCAAAGAGGATGACGACGCTCGTCCTGGCTACCTCATTCGTTTATCGGCGTCAATTACCGACGTTGGGGCTATCCAGTATAAAAGTACCGATGGCCGGGTGGTTAGCGGTCAGCAGAGCGCTACTGTATTGCGGCAGTCAGCACTTGAAACACTCGGTGACCGCGGCGCCGATGGGTTTATCAGTCTGTTTCCAACGCAAACTTCCGCTGCCCTTACACAGGATGCGCAATTGCCCACGGCCGTACACCTAGGGGCTGATGTACAGCTCATCAAATCGTTTTTTGTCAATGTGGCTCAGACCCGCTACCAGCAGCCAGCTTCATACAGCCCGATTAATCTTACCCAGCCCGATTTGTTTATGATTACCCCCCGGTTCGAAAACGAGGATTCGGGCTTTTCGTTGCCCTTAACCTTCATCAAAGGGAACAATCGCGTTTCGGTGGGAGCGATGGCCCGTTTTGGCCCTTTGCACGTGGGGTTTAGTAATATCACGGGCCTCCTCAACCGTAAAGATCCCGACGCCAACCGGGCTACCTTTATGTACGTAGGGTTTTCGGTCTGGCGTTTTAAGGATCGGGGATAGGAGTTGGGGATTACTTTCCTGCAAGTGAAGTTACTAACTCTTAGATTCCTTCAAGCTCTTTAATTCAAGGAATATTCTCAATAAAATCCATGTGATAGATACTAACTGATGTTACGCAAGTCTATTGTATATGATAGAAAAAGCGAATTAAATTTGGCAGATGAAAACAGACCTTGATCTATACACGGATTATTTGATCAGTTCCCTGGGGCAAACCAGTGCCACTGGCTTGTCCGCTCT
>JBDNFP010000010.1:0-6390 GCA_041689775.1 Spirosomataceae bacterium | reverse complement strand
CGTTTCTCTCCCTTGATGGTTTTCTGTTTTAAAAGTAGCTTTTTAAGCTCCAAAGATGATTCTCTAATCTCCAATTCTGCTTTCTTTCCCATGACTAAATATATAAAATATATACGGCATTATAAAACTAAATTGGTATAATTCGGTTCACGCATATTTCGGCATTAGCGAAACAGTACTTACTACTTGGCTTTTTTTAGAACCCATAAGTCCTAAGCAAAACGCCCTTAGGGAAGATTGGGATGGGCGACAGGTTACAGTAGTCAAACAGTAAAAACACCACTATTCTTGTGATTTTACCTAATGATGGTTTTATGTAATTACTTTATTACAAATCCACTCGCTTTTTATCAGAGTTTTAGTATACTTCCCATTATGGGAATTTAGTCCGTTGTAGATTCGTTATGAGAATATTTATGAAGGGTACACATTAAGAGAGTTTTGGACGAAGTACCCCGATGCCGAATCATCACTGAAAACGTGGTATGAGGTTAATGAAGAACGGATATTTAATAACCCCAAGGAAGTCATTGCCTTGTTCAAAGGAGCCGACACCGTAGGAAATGGTCGTATTGTATTCAATATCTGTCGTAATAAATACTACTATTAAATTTATCTAATTACCTCATTCACGATGAAACCACTCGTTATTAATCTTAATGAAATTACCATCACGCCCATTGTAACAGCGAATGACTATGATCACGCGTCACAATTAATCAATGTGTTGGTGGATGCCGACTTGATTGAAGACCAGGAACAAAGAACCAAGGCGCTCAACCTCTTGGAAGCTATTAGTGTATTAGCGATTGAGTATGAGAAAAAACATCAACCCATTGAAAGACTTGATCCCATTGAAGCGATCAAACAAAGAATGGAAATGCTCAATCTTACGCAAAAACAGGTAGCTCGTTATTTTGGTGGAGAAAATAGAGCATCAGAAGTGCTCAATGGAAAGAGACGCTTGACGCTTACTATGATAAGAAACCTTTATCAGGGTTTAGGAATGTCAGCGGAGTCGTTGTTGGGGGTATAGATGGTAGGCTAAGCCAACTTCCCTGCCCTCCATTTGTGATTTGTTTACAGGCAAAGAAAGTATTTCAACTATCTCCCCACGATTCCCTCTTTTTCCGCATCGTACCGATACTGCACAATCTCCCCCGAAATTATCAAATGCACCGCTTGTTCAATAACGCTGAGCGGGGCCAAGAACCATTCGCGGGGCGTATGGCGCTGACCAGCCTGATCGAATACGTCAACGTTCAGGCAGGAACTACCAAAAAACGTATGCAACAGTTGTTCCAATTTCTGAGGATTCATATTGTAGCACTGGTACGTCATCACGATGCGCACATCGGCCATCAGAAAGGTAGGGTCTTGACGAGCATTTTTGATCCGGTCTTCTACGGTAATGGTTGAAAACCCGATTTTATACAGGTTTTGGAGGGGTTGAATGGCGGGGTTTTCGCTTTTCGATTTCAGAATGTAGATAAATCCGGTGTTTTCGTCGTCCTGCGTTATCCCCCGAAGCCCGTCGAGGTAGTGGTCTTCGTGCTCCGTTACCCGTCGGCCATCCTTGTAGAGTTCTGCCGCCAAGGAGCGCAGCAGCATGTCCGACTCAGTGCCGTTTTCGAAAATACACCGCAAACGGGCGTTCACTTTTCCGTTTTCTATTTCCTTGGTACCCACTTCGGCTACGTAGAGAAGTATGCCTTTCAGCACAAAGAAGTATCCTTTCTCAATCTGTTGCTCGTTCCGGAAGGTAAGTAGTTTACGCTTGCCAATTTTTAGGTCCTTATGGCAGGCCAAAAATAAAGACTCAAATTGATCAAAATCGGCACAAACCGTCCTTTTTCCAATGTAATCGGGCATGGTGGTTTCTTTGGGGACGTGCCGCAACTCAAACAACCCCTCCGCGTCGTCGTCCAGCAGCCCCAGCAGATCATCCGCGAAGACATCGTCCAGTGAATTCAGCTCTTTCTTCTCCGTTTGCAGAAAATGATGGGTATCGTGCTTTTGAAGCATTTCTGCTTTTTCGGGGTTCTTGCGCATGGATTCCAGCCGGGCGTAGAGCTGATGCTCCTGAATGCCGCCGCCCTGCGCGGGCAGACGGTCGTGTTTCTCGTAAAAATCCACGATTTCCCGAAAACTTGCTACCAGCCGCTCGTCTTCGTTGCGTGCCGGATTGGTAGCAGGCTTTATGTTTAGCAAGCCCAGGGGATCATTTTCGAATAATTCGCGGAGTAGCTTATCCTTGTCCATGCTGTGCCTTACGTTTTTGTTCTTTCAGAAAAATGATCGCCTGTGCCATCCGCACTTCCAGCGGGTCGGTGGCTTGTAAGCCGGGTTCGCGTCGGAAGGTTTTTACGAAATCATTGATTTTGGGCCAAAGTAGCAGAGCCTCTTCCATCGTCATCTGAATGCGCGTAGCCTCGATGGTATCCTGTATGACTTTCAATACCTTCGACGTAACCGACTTGGAAAGAATCTCGTAGGCTTTCTGAAACGGATTAATGCGATCAATGAGGTCAATGTGCAGGTCGTCGATGTTGACAAACTGCCCGGCCATGCGGATAAAGCGCTTATCGCCGCTCTCTGCACCCGAATAGGCCGGTTCGTCCTCGGCGGCGGCCATTTCACTGAACTTCCGTACTTCGTCCTGATCCAGATCGGGGTACATGGCCTTCACTACCTTGGGGATCAAGTCTTTGTTGATCTGACTTTCCGGTACCCCTCCCTGTATGGCTTTCTGGATACCTTCATCCTTTTCGATGGCCGCTTTCAGTTCTTTTACATCCACCATCAGGTTGTTTTTTACCACGGAGTCCAGTACCACGTACTGCCGTACTTCTTCTACTTCTTCCTCACTCAGCAAGGGGTACTTGGCCTGAATGATTTTCGGAATCAGTACCTTGTTGATCACCTCCGGGTCTACCGTACCGGGGATGGTTTTGAGCATCGTATCATCTTGCAGGATCGTCGCCTTCAAATCGTTCAGGTCCGACTCTACAATATCTTTCACGCGCTGCGAGCTGGGTACTTTCAAGCCACGTACCTTTATTTCACCGGCTTCGGCCTTGTCGTCGTCGGAGAGTTTGGTTTTGAACTTGAAGTTGGGTGCGAGTACCTGTTCCATCAGCAGCGAGGCCGTGATGGCTTTCAGCATGTTATTGACCGACAGCCGTACCAGATCGTCCGCCGCATCGGGCTGGGCAATGAGGTTGGTAAACTGCGCGTGAGTTTTGTTGGCGCTGTCGCGGGTGGCCCGGCCGATGATCTGAATGATTTCCGTGAGCGAACCCCGGTACCCCACCGTGAGAGCGTGCTCGCAGTAGGGCCAGTCGAAGCCCTCCTTGGCCATGCCTAGGGCAATGATCAAGTCCAGATCATCCACGGAACTCACGGTGCGCAAGTACGCTACTACCTTTTCGCGGTCGCGAGGGTTGTCGTTCACCAAATCGGCTACTTTCAATACCTTTCCGTCGGTATGACGTTTCAGCAGAATGATGCCCGTATCGGGATCAACCGACACCACTTCACCCACGGCATCCAGAATGGTATCCACTTCCTCATGCTTTTGCTTGGTAGATTCCCCCGAGTTGACGTTCGGGATGTGCAGGATGGTTTTTTTGTTGGTGTCCAGCACTTCCAGAATGGCCGAAGTGTACCTGCCCTGGTAAAAATGGTAGCCGATGCCCAGCGATTTCAGGTAGCGGTAGCCATTGAGCTGTTGGTAGTAGTTGTACGTGACTTTAGTAAACAGGCCTTCATCCTCTGGCAGTAGCACCGGCACGCTGTCGCCCCGGAAGTACGAGCCGGTCATGGCAACGATATGCGCGCTGGACTTGCCCATGATGCTCCGCAGCAGCTCTCCCAGGCGGCTGTCGCCATCGGCGGATACGTGGTGAAACTCGTCAATGGCCAGCAGTACGTGGTCAAAGGCGGTTTCTTCCAGTTCCTCAAAGGCAAAGCGGAGGGTAGCGTGGGTACAGATCAGGATGGGCTCCCCGTTGGCCATGAAGTTTTTGAACGCCTGCACCTTGCTATTGCTCCCATCCATACCGGGCGTACAAAGGTTGTACATCGGGTTAGGCGACCAGTCGGCGTAGAACCCGTCTTTTTTGAGCGGGGTGGCGGTAAACGACCCACCAATAGAGCGCTCCGGCACGGCTACAATGACCTTGCGGATACCCTGATTCATAAGCTTATCAAGGGCAATGAACATCAGTGCGCGCGATTTGCCCGAGGCGGGCGGAGCTTTCAGCAGCAGGTACTGCGCGTCGCGGGCCTGATAAGCTTTTTGCTGCATTTCGCGCATCCCGAGCGGATCGGTGTTGGAACTTTGGCCGGTTTGGGCGTAGGTGACGTGGACTATATCGGGCATGGGGGTAAGGTTGATTTGTGGGTAAGGCTGAGTTTATTTTTTATTTACTTTCCATAAAAAATAAATAATGTATTGAATATCAATGTATTATTGAGTTTGTTTTTTGTTTTTACTACTTTTTATTTTTTTTGGACATAGAAATAAACCATTGTTTTATCTGCATGTTATCCTATATTTTTAAGTTCAGTTTCAATTTCTTCGATAGTAGGCAGGCTGCTTTTGAACTCCTCAGGAAAAAGCCGCGTCAATTGGTATTCAGTGACTCCGATCGGCTGGTTTATATTTTTTAGAGAATATTCAGCAATTATGTTGTTTTTGTTTTTACAAATTAATAGCCCGATCGTTGGGTTGTCGGCAGGATGGCGCAATACATCGTTGGCCACTGACAGGTAAAAACTCAGTTTTCCTGCATACTCGGGGATAAAATCAGTCACTTTCAGTTCGATAAGTACGTAGGCCCGTAACTTTAAATGGTAAAAAAGTAAATCAATAAAATATTCCTGGTCTCCTACCTGTAAAGGTACCTGCTTGCCCACGTAAGCAAATCCTGTCCCTAATTCTAGCAGGAATTTAGTTACGTTATCAACAAGGGCGTTTTCAAGTTCCCGCTCTTTGTAATTTTCGGTCATTGACAAAAAATCAAAATTGTAGGGGTCTTTCAGGATTTGAGTAGCAAGGTCAGACATGGGGTCAGGCAGGGTATCTTTAAAGTTAGTAATGGCTTTACCCTGTCGCTCATACAATAGACTCTTGATCTGTAAGCCAAGTACATCACGACTCCAACCATTTTCAATAGTTTTTTGAAGATAGAAACTTGCCTCATCTATACTTCTTGACTTGCTGAAAATCAATATATTATGTCCCCAGGGAATTTGGGCAACAAGCTGTTGCCCAAATTTCGACTCCGATTGTGGAGCGTTGGGTGGTGTATAGAATTGATAAAACTGCCGGGAATATTTCAGGTTTCTTACCGAGAGCCCCTGCATGTCAGGAAACTCTTTTTTTAGATCTTTGGATAAGGTATTCAGAAATTGGCTCCCCCAGGCGGTTTGCTTCTCGGCAATCATTCGGCCCAGTTCCCAATAAAACTCAATCAACGCACTGTTGACCGCAAGGGCCGCTTTCAATTGAATGGATCGGATAGTTGATTTCAGACCGACGATCCATTCTTTGTACTCATCATCAAGCACTATGTCCATACCTTTTGTTTTTTCGTTTAACGTACGGCATCCGGTTTGTTTGGTTTATATCATTCTCAATTGCATGTCAAGGGGAAGACAAGGCCTAAAAGGAGTGCGTCAGCAGTTATAATCTGCATCATCCGATTTCAACTGAGGGACATCGATGTCCCTCAGTTGAAATCAAAATCACTTCTTTTTCTTCTTCCCCCCCCCTCAAACAACGTCCCCTTTTCCTGCTCCCGCGCTACCATCTGCTCGTACAACTTAAAGAGGTACTCCAACCGCTCCTCGTCGCTCTCGAAGGGGCGGCTGCGGTAGCAGCGCTCCACGGCTAGGTCGTTTTGGTGGTGGGCTTCGCGCAGGCCAGCGGGCATTTTGTCGGGATCGTAGAGCTGCGCCAGGGTTTTCTCGGAATGTACCTCCCGCTCGCCCAGAATGGTGTACACGTGGCCTTCCAGCTCCTGTTTATGGGCTTCGGATATGGTCGGGAAGGGGAAGGTGTTGTAGCAGAGTTGTGATGAATACCGATAATCAGTTTTTAATCGTCCTGCTACCGCTTTTACCCAGGTCATGTGTATTCTAGAAGTCAAGAGTGAAAATATCCATGACTTAGCATTGAAAACTGCACTTGCTGCATCAGAAATAATAGTATCTCCATCAAGAAAGCCCATAGGGATATAATCTCTCCTACTGTACCCTACTAAAATGAAAGGATTAAATGGGAAAATCGGATTTTTGTAGTTCCTCAACAACAAATCTCCTTTTTTCCCATGAAGCAGAGCCTCATCGACGAAATTACGAAAGTTCTAAAAAGAGTGCCAATCG
>JBDNFP010000009.1:0-8181 GCA_041689775.1 Spirosomataceae bacterium | reverse complement strand
TGAGCCTGTTTTCCCAAGAGGGTACAGTATCTTCTGCCAGTTTTGCCAGAATCTTGGACTTCTCCTGGATTGGATGCTGGCCAATTTCGGCAAGCCAATCAGGTACGCACCGACTTAATTTTTGAAATGTCCAGTAATCAGTAAATTAATAATACAAACTAATTATGTTTTAGTACATAATTTTCCTGAAATATTACTGTATCCGAAGGCTGCAACTAAAACCACTGTAGTAGACTTCCTGAGGATAGTTTCAAAACGAAATATGGTTATCTAATCCGGCACCTAGTGAGCAGCAAATAGCCAGCTAACCATACCTGGATAGGAAGGGATCTTCTGTATTTGGCGTTATTCATTTCTCGATTTTTCTTCTTTTACTTTACTCAGGGCTTCGGTATTATTCCCCGGTAGGAAGCAATCGTTTTTTGGGGTACCCGTTGGATAATGTCAGGATAGGTTTCGACAAAATGCTCATACTGTTCCAAAGTAGACGAACTCATCAGCATAATGACTTATTTTTGGAGTGCTGAGATGCGTTTCATCAAACTACTGGGATTCGCCTTCTGCATGTTGATCCCCTTTTTTCTGAGAGTGACCGTCGAATCTTCCAAGGCATCAATGAATAATTCACAGGGAATAGTTTATCCGTGATGACCCAGCCTTCGGGAGCAAACATAAAATGTGCTCCTTTCATTTTTTGTCAATGGAATAGCTGCGCAATAAACCCGATGCCACCGCACATACTTTGGTGTAGACGTCTACTTGATGCTATAAAATCTGTCCTTTATTTATTGTCAATAATTTCAAATGCTCGTTATTTAGAGGTCAAGGTGCGGTACCCTTATTCCGTTTCAACACTAATATGAAAAAGGGCATCTCCTTTGTGAACAATAGGAGCAGTATTTACACCGTACACGTAGCAATTAGAAGGGGCTACGATAATTTTTCAAATTCGCCATAAGGGTCGGTGATGACACCCAAAACCTCCTTTTTCAAAACCTTACAGCCGTTTACACCCTTAAATTGAAACATACCAGAGTGGGGAGAACGAATCCACCGGCTTTTCTTGACAATAACCGGTGCTTCTTTCGGGATTTGTTCCCCGTCCTTTATTCCTAAATACCGCATCACATTCAGAGCACCTTCCACCCCGTAGGTGATAACAGATTGATCGATGTTTTTAGACTTTCCACCTTCAAAAAGGAGCACGGTTTTACCGAGCCTGTTCAAAGAGTCACGGACCGATTTTGAGATGTAGTTAGAGTTAACAATGAAGGGAGCCCCAAAGATTTTGGCTAGTGCTAATGATTTTTCTTGCCGAAAGACGCATCTGATATTGGAGAAGTTTTCCCGCTCGGCACCACCGGTATGGAAATCCAAAACGTAATCGACAAGCGGAGCAATCTCTTTCGTGAATTTGTAGGCAAACTGACTTGCCAATGATCCGGTAGCGGAGCCGGGAAACATTCGGTTCAGGTCGCGGCCATCCGGAAACTCCCGGGATTGGTTCAGGTACCCAAAAACATTAAATACCGGAATGCAAATGATAGTACCACGAGTAGGTTTATTGTGTTTTTGCCGGATGATATCGCGCACGATAGCTACCCCGTTGACTTCATCGCCGTGCACACCGCCCATCAACAGTATCGTGGGGCCGTCTAGTATAGCTCTTTCTACGATGATGGTAATTTTGATGGTGTTCCGGGTATGTAGTTTTGCTACTTCCAGTTCCAGGGTAGCACCCTCTCCTCTTTTGATATTTCTACCCAGAATTAGAAAATCTTCCTCAGACATTTCTTCCAAAATAAATATAACTATGTGATTCTCTTGTAAAAGGTTTTGATGTCAGGATTATGGTACTTTTCATCTTTTCCTAAGTAGGTGATTAACTCTCTTTTGGCCTATTGTTCAGAATGATGAGGGTAGCCACGTACATCAGTACAATTGCAAATGGAATGGCCACAAACCGATGGTCCGGAAGTAGATACCAGAGTGCTACCACCAATCCAGTACGGACTACGCCATGAAAAAGACCCACCCAATGCTGGATAATCCAGGAAAAGGGCAACCACATGATGCCGGTTAGAACACCAACCGTTAGAGGTAGGGAGGTGTAGTCTAGCATAAAAAATGGAATGGCAATGGAATATACCAGTATAGCTTCCCCCACGGCATAGAAAAATAGTTGATCGAAGACATTTTTTGGTTTGTTCTTTTTAAGGAAGTTTTCACCGGTAAACTTAGAGATAAACATACCAAGGTACACAATACTTCCGGTGCCAATGAATAAGGTCCAAACCGCAACTTGCGGAGAGAAAAACCAACCTGCTAGTCCAATGATGGACCAAACCAGTAGTCCGGCGAGGGGAGTGGCAATGAATTTTCCGTTGGAAAACCCTTTTCTTTGTTCTTCGAGAGTACGGTCCATCTGTTGCATGTCTCAAGAGACTTTTAGGTGTTAAATATACTCAGATTTGAAGTGTAGTTGTACTTACACAAGGCTATACGGCTATACTCAAAAGGAATTGATCACCAGTACGCCTTTATTTTCAAAGGTATTCATGTTGGGTAGAGCTAGGGTAGCTTCCCGTAACGAAATAGTTTTTTCGATGAGTTTTTCGGGGTGTAGCTTTCCATTTCGTATCATTTCCAACATATCAGGGTACTGATGCGCCTGCATTCCGTGACTTCCTAATACTTCCAGTTCATTTGCTATGACTTTATCCATCGGAATTTTAGGGTGTTGGTGGCTACCCGTCATTAACCCTACCTGAATATGCTTACCTCTCTTGCGTAGGTTAGCAATAGAGTTAAAACAAGTTACCTGACTTCCCAGAGCGTCCAGCGATACGTGCGCTCCGCCGTGGGTTAGCGTTTTGATATGTTCCACCACATCGGTATGGTCCCTGGCATTGACCGTAGCCATAGCTCCCAGTTCTTTGGCAAACTCTAAGGTGTTTTCGTGAATATCGACGGCAATCACCTGCGCTCCCAAGGCATTGGCAATCATGATTGCCGACAAGCCTACTCCTCCGCAACCATGCACGACGACGTACTGTCCACCCGTTACTTTGCCTTGGGCCACAATGGCCCGGTAGGAAGTAATAAAGCGGCACCCTAAAATGGCGGCGGTGACGTCCGAAATTTCTTGGGGCAGCCTCACTAGGTTGGTGTCAGCGTGGTCAAGCGCTACGTACTCAGCGAATGAACCCCAATGCGTAAAACCGGGCTGAGATTGGTGGTCGCATACTTGATGGTTGCCGGAAACGCATTGGCCACAACTCCCACATCCACATACAAAAGGTACCGTAACCCGGTCGCCTACCTTAAAATTCAGAACGTCTTTTCCAGTGGCCTCAATGGTGCCCGCCAGTTCGTGACCGGGCACGTGGGGTAATACAATATCACTGTCGTGGCCCATCCACCCGTGCCAGTCGCTCCGGCATAAACCAGTAGCATTGACCTTCACCACTACTCCGTGGTTTTGGAGGGTGGGATCAGCCACATTTTGAATGGTGATTGGACCCTGGAATTTATCAAAAATGGCGGCTCTCATTCCGTAGTATAGTCGTGCTAATAGTTAAATGGATTGCGGTGCTAATTTAAGCTTTTGTATAATGCAGTTGCACGAGGCCTGAGTCATACTGTTTGCTGGGTAGGGCTGCGAGGTGTATTTGGGGCAAACTTCCCTAGAATAGCCGCTTTCCGTTACCTAGTAGAATTGGAATCACGGAGATAATATATTCATTAATCAGGTTCTTGTCCATCAGTAACTTCACTATTTCGGTCCCGCCATCGCAGTAGATATTCTTCCCTTCTTCTTTTTTAGACTGGCAATAAGGTCTTCAATATCGCCACTGTAAAACGTTACTCCATTCTCACTTTCACGGGCTTGCCGGGTAAGTATATAGCAGGTATGTTGCTCCGCTTGCGGAAAGACACCTCCGGTGAGTTGAAGTACCACATCGTAGGTTTTTCCCTTCCAATGACGTATGTATCCACGCTTTCGTTGAAGGCAGTGTATTCGTAGTCTTTCCCTTCTTTTTCCACGATGGAGAACCACGACAAGTCGTTTTCGGAGGCAGCAATGAATCCATTCAGGCTCACGCTGATGGACAAGATTAGTTTTCGTTTGCTCATGGTCTAGAAACTATCAATGGAATGATACTCCTGTCAGCCAGGCAAGTTACGGTATTCATTTGGGACGGCAGATATTTCACCAGCGACGATAAACGTTTTTTATGAAAACTCTGCCACGAGAGTCAGGTTCTTACTGGAAATTGTACCTTCCTTGTAGCAGGCGAACCAGTCGGCAGTGTTCGGGACGTTTCCCATATTCTTTTCGGCAAGTTTCGCAGTTTCTTGGGATTCCCAGTAGATAATATCCGTGAAACTACCATCGCTATTGCTATGAATTTCCCACTTGATGAATCCGGTCTGATTTTTCATCCATTCGGATACTATTTGCTCCGCTACCTTGAATAGATGCTCTTTGGATATATTTTCTGCCAATTCGTAGCTAACAATGTCTTTGTACACGGTATTTATTAAAGATAAGGTTCTGATTGAAGGATTTGCTCCCTCTACTACCTGTAAGATTTAAAGGCTTTTAGTAAAAATTCCTAAACGCCGATCCAGTTAATATATAGTGTTAACTGCTCAATGAAGATGATCACTACTCAAATGTTCTGGGCTGCATGAGTTTGGGGATCTGCTTCCGCCCGGTTTTATCAGAAACAAACATGGCAAAAAGTCCCGTTTCTGACTCCTCGGGGAGCAGATCGGGTGGAATAAGCCCTTCCACAAAACCATCCATGTGGTCGATGGATGAGTAGCCCGCCTCAATGGCCGACCGAATAGTAAAGAAAAGTCATACTGGCGACTAAAAATAGTCAATAACCAGAAAGGAAAGCAGCCCCGTGAGTTGGCGAGGCTGCATACAATTTGTTTATATAATTCAGAATTCCTATTTCAAATTTTACAGATCTACCTTCCCAACCATTTCCTCCGGCTTTACCCACTCGTCAAACTCCTCGGGAGTCAGGTAGCCGAGTGCAACAGCGGTCTCTTTTAGCGTTGAGCCGTTTTTGTGGGCGGTCTGAGCTATTTCGGCGGCTTTGTAGTAGCCAATCTTGGTGTTCAAAGCCGTTACTAACATCAGTGAGTTATTCACGTGCTTTTGGATATTCTCGTGTAGGGGTTTAATACCTACCGCACAATTATCATTGAACGACATGCAGACATCACCAATCAGGCGGGCGGAGTGCAGGAAGTTATAGGCCATCAGCGGTTTGAAAACGTTCAATTCGAAGTGACCGTTGGAACCACCGATACCAATAGCCACATCGTTGCCCATTACCTGAGCGGCTACCATGGTCATGGCTTCGCATTGGGTGGGGTTTACTTTTCCGGGCATGATGGAGCTGCCGGGCTCGTTATCGGGAATATGGATCTCGCCGATACCCGAACGCGGGCCGGAAGATAACATCCGGATGTCGTTACCGATTTTCATCAGACTAACGGCTACGGTTTTCAGAGCACCGTGGGCTTCTACAATTGCATCGTGCGCGGCCAGGGCTTCAAACTTATTTTCTGCCGTAATAAAGGGTAGCCCGGTTAGGGTAGCAATGTGCGCCGCTACGTTTTCTGAATAACCCTCGGGTGTATTAATACCCGTACCGACCGCAGTACCACCTAACGCCAGCTCCGACAGGTGCGCCAGGGTGTGATTAATGGCCCGCAAGCCGTGGTCCAGCTGCGAAGCGTAGCCCGAAAACTCCTGACCAAGCGTCAAGGGCGTAGCGTCCATGAAGTGGGTACGACCGATCTTAACCACTCTTTTAAACTCTTCGGCCTTGGCTCTGAGAGTATCGCGTAGCTTGGTGATACCGGGAATGGTTACCTTCATCATCATCTTGTAGGCCGCAATGTGCATAGCCGTCGGGAAGGTATCGTTTGATGACTGCGACTTATTTACGTCGTCGTTGGGGTGCAACGATTTCTGTTTGTCGGCCAACGAACCACCCTGCAATACGTGTCCGCGGTAGGCAATTACTTCGTTGCAGTTCATGTTCGACTGCGTACCTGATCCGGTTTGCCACACCACCAGTGGAAATTGATCGTCGAGCTTGCCTTCGAGTATTTCATCACAGGCTTGACCAATCAGGTCTGATTTTTCTTTCGGGAGTACTCCCGCCTCGTAATTGGTGATGGCGGCGGCTTTTTTGAGATAGGCAAAGGCTTTGATTATTTCCTTTGGCATCTTATTAATATCCTGAGCAATGGGAAAATTCATGATCGAACGCTGCGTCTGCGCGCCCCAGTACACGTGGGCAGGTACTTGCACTTCGCCCATGGTGTCCTTTTCTATGCGGTAGTCCATGTTAGTATTTTATAGATACGTAATTTGAAATTTGAGAACTGTAAAATTAGGGCTCGGAGGGGAGTTTTGGTATTTTTATGCATATTTGTTTAACAAATAGGGCAGAAACGGAATTTAAATAACAACCTAACGGTACGTTCTTACGTACATTACAGTAAAAAAACTTTTCATGCGATTATTGACCCTTATTCTCTTCTTGTGCTTTTCTCGTTTGTTGAGTGCCATCCCGATAGTCCCTGATTCTTTAAAAAAAACAGCTCCTGAAAAACTTCTTCGCGATACAAAATTCATTGCCCTTCCGGTAGTCTTCCGCCTGCCCGAAACGCGCTGGGGAGGTGGTGTAGTGGGCACCACTACTTTTTCTTTTGCTCAGGATTCTGTCAGTTCGAAGCCTTCCCAGGTTTCCTTTGGACTTACCTTTACCCAAAATAAACAGATTCTTGCCTTTGTTCCTTTCAGTATATTTTACGATAATAATAAATACTATTTCAACGGAGATAATGGCTGGTACAAGTTTAATTACCTGTACTATGGCATAGGAGAGAACCGGGTAGAAGAAGAGCGATTTGACGTAACCTACCCTCGCATCCGACTTTTAGCCTCACGGCTTGTTGCCCCAAATGTGTATGCAGGGGTTAGGTACCAGTATGAAAGCTTCAACGTGACGGGTACTAAGGAGGGTGGAGAGTTGGCCTCCGGCCGTATTGAAGGGAGTAATTTCAGCCGTACGTCGAGCCTGGGGCCTTCTGTCCTCCGCGATACCCGCGACCAGATTTTTTATCCGCGCCGGGGGATGTTCGGGGAGTTTTATATTCTACCCACGTCCAAAGTATTTGGTGCTGACCGCAATTTTGTGCGCTTTTATATAGATGCTGCTAATTATTTTTCAGTCAGTGAGAGGCTGGTACTCGCTACCAACTACGTGGGAAGTGTAGTCGTTGGAGATAACATACCTTTCAGCCAATTGTCGGCCATGGGTGGTTCTAAAAAAATGAGGGGTGTGTACGAAAACTTTTTTCGCGATAAGAACTCGTTGCTTACTCAGGCCGAATTGCGCTGGGAGGTATGGCATTTTATCGGCCTGACGGGCTTTGGCTCCTTGGGCTTTCTGGGCAATGAAAAAGATATACTCCGGCTCAATAAACCGAAGTACACCTACGGACTGGGACTTCGAATAACGGCCCAGAAAAAGAATCATCTTAATGTCCGGCTCGACTACGGTATGTCGCCTTATGGAAGTGGCAACTTCTACGCTACCATTGGGGAGGCGTTTTAAGTGGTAACTAATTTTGAATGAGTGAATGATAGAATTTTTTTTCTATCATTCACTCATTCAAAATTAGAACTGCGCCGTGGTCGGATCTTCAAACTTCTTGCCCCAGCGATGCTTCCAGCGCTCGCGCTCTTCCGGAGTAGCGTTTTTCCAACGTTCCTCCATTTTTTGTCGCCATTGTCCTCCGCGCCAGCCCCCGCTCCGCCCAAATCCGCCAAAGAGGATTTTGGAGAGTAGTAATAAGCCTAGTGCCTGCCCAAAGCTAATGATAGGACCACTAAACAGAACTGGAATCAGCCAGTTCCATAGGGTCATGACTAGTCCGCCGGCGGCCAGCACAAAGAGAGCGGCAAAGGCGGCAAATTTTAGTCCTTTTTTAATCCAAAATTGGTAGTGTCTATAAAGGGTTGATCATTCAGCGACGGAGTCGCCATATGTTCCTGTTTTGAAATAGTGTTTGTTGATGTACATACCAATGACATTGTCATGAATTTGCTCGTTTTTAGAAAAACATATCGTCCTGCGACTC
>JBDNFP010000008.1:0-3977 GCA_041689775.1 Spirosomataceae bacterium | reverse complement strand
TTGCGGCGGCGGAGGACTTGGATGATTTTTTTAATAACTTGCCAACTTGCGGCGGGGAGGTCTGAACTGTATGTTTTGATTCGCATTCATCAATATAGCCAGCCTTCCCGCTTTTTCAAATTAACTCAAACAGCTTCTAAGGCTGACCAGCATGGAAAGTCGGGGAGACGAGGTAGAAATTATCTACGAAAATTTTCTTGAAAATATTTTTTCTCAACAAATTCTTCCCCAATCGTATGCAATCGTATAGTGCCCCCACCGCCAAGGCCGGAATCCGGGAAACGCTGCTCAGTCGCTTGCCCCGCTATACCTTAAAAACACCTTTTTGGATCCGCCTCAGGCACGGGGAGTTCTGGCCTTTCGAAGTTGTGTACTTTCCGATATTCATTTACTACTTTTGGTTGTCCATCAAGGCCCGTTCGTTTTTTTTCTTCTCTGCCTCCAATCCTTCTATCGAAACCGGCGGGATGCTGGGTGAATCCAAAATAAATATTCTGGATCGAATTGCGGAAGAATTCAAGCCCAAAACGGTTTTTGTACCTCCATCGACTTCACTTGATGGCACCTTATCGTTACTAGAAGTCCGGGGAATCAGTTTTCCCTTTATTGCCAAGCCTGATGTAGGAGAGCGGGGCCGGGGAGTTGAGAAAATCGAAAGCCACGAGACACTCCAGGCCCATATCCAAAAGAATCCTGTTGACTTTCTGATTCAGGAATACGTTGATGAATCACTTGAATTGGGTGTGTTCTACTACCGGTATCCAGCTCAACCAAAAGGGGTTGTTTCTTCCATTGTAAAAAAAGAGTTTCTGACTCTGAGGGGCAATGGCGTGGACTGTATAGAAAACCTGATCATGCAGAATGAACGGGCCATTTTACAGCTTCCTACTTTAACCGTAAAGTACGGCCATTTATTCCATCAGATACCGGGAGCCGGCGAAACTATTGAACTGGTGAATATTGGTAATCACTGCCTGGGCACCAAATTCCTCGATGCCAATCACCTGATAACGAACGAACTCACCCAGCTTTTCGATAGCATAAGTCAATCTATCCCGGGCTTTTACTTTGGTCGTTACGATCTGAGGTGCCGGTCGGTAGAAGATTTGTACGAAGGGCGTAACATCCGGATTATGGAGTTAAACGGGGCTGGCGCCGAACCGGGGCACATCTATCAGCCCGGCTTTTCGCTTTGGAAGCCTACCGGGTTTTATTCCATAACTGGCGGGTAATGTATGATATTAGTCAAGAGAATCACCGCCGTGGCGTTCCTTACATGACGTTCAGTGAGGCCTCAGTAGTTTGGAAACGCATTCAGCACAGTAAGGAATTAAGTGCCTGATTTTTAGAAATGCTAACCGATCATAGTGGTCTTAAATTTAAACTGAGGGCCTCTCACTTTCTACCCACGACCTGATACCGACCCGGAATAGCCTGGTAGTTAATCGGCCTCAGGGGCGTTAGTCCGGCCGGCCGGTACCAACCGTTTATTTCGGCTATCGTCCAGTTGCCTGAAGTACTGGTCAGGCCAAAAAATAAATCCGTGCTACTACCTACGAGTTCGGGGGCGGAGTCCGGATCAGGCCGAATAAACTCATTGATTACAAATATTCCGCCCGGTCGTAACGCTTGGGCTACTTTTTTGGCTACCTCCTGATTTTGCTCCGCCGTAAAATGGTGCGCGACGCTTGAAAGAAGCACCAAATCGTAGGTGCTTTCGGGTAAGGTATCGGTCAGGATATTTCCCACCTGATGCGTCACTCGTCCCCCCATGCCCTGTTCGGCTAGTAGCGGGGCCGCTTTTTCCACCGCCCCGGGTAAATCCAGAATGACCGAATTCAGACCAGGGTATTTTCGGCAGGCTTCCACCGAATGCAAACCATGCGATCCACCAATATCCAGCATGTGGGTAGCGCCCGAGGGCAGAGGTACTTTCTGGGCAAACTCCTTGGCCTCAGAAACCGCCCCGCCCCACATTGCCCGTTGGTAGAGGTTCCATTCCTCTTGTTCAAAGGTATCGTGGTATTGAAGTCCTTTTCCGGTTCGGAGGTAGTCGCCCATGTGTTCGAGCCAGGGCCACACAATGCGGTTGTTATAGATGGCTAGGTCGCGTACGGTAGTGGGACTACTGGGCAGCACCCATTTGCGGGTCATGCGGGTGAGGCTGTACGTGCCTTTCCGGAAGCGGAGGTATTTCACCGAAGTAAGTACCCCCAATAGTTGAGAGGTGGCCTGTGGGTGTAGTCCGCACTTTTCTGCTACGGTTTCTGCCGTAGTAAAACCTTGCTCAATAGCTTCAAAGATTCCCAGATCAATGCCTTCTAAAATAGCCTTACTGATGACCGGGAAAACCTGCGCGTGGAGCAGGGGCATCGGTACCAGGTTGAGCCGCAGAGCGATCCATTCCAATAGATTATCAGGAAATACGCGTAGTTGCATCAGCCGGCCCAGTTTTCGCGGTCGAGGCTGCGGTATTGAATCGCCTCGGCCAAATGTTCGATTTTAATATCTTCACTGCCGGCTAGGTCGGCAATGGTGCGTGATACTTTCAGGATGCGGTCGTAGGCGCGGGCTGAGAGTCCCAGCCGGTCCATGGCGGTGCGGAGCAAGGCCTTCCCGGCATCTCCTATTACGCATATTTCTTTCACCATTTCGGGGGGCATCATGGCATTGGAGTAAATCTCTTTCCGCTCCTTAAAGCGCTCGGTTTGTCGCTCGCGGGCCTTGATGACGCGTTCCCGAATCTGATCGCTACTTTCGGATTTACGGGTAGAGGCAATCTGATCAAACGATACGGGCGTTACTTCTACGTGCAAATCGATGCGGTCGAGTAGGGGGCCACTTATTTTGTTTAGGTACTTCTGCACCACGCCGGGGCCGCAGACGCACTCCTTTTCGGGGTGATTGTAATAGCCGCAGGGACAGGGGTTCATGCTGGCAATGAGCATAAAGTTGGAGGGGAACTCCACGGCCATCTTGGCCCGCGAAATACTCACCTTTCGCTCTTCGAGCGGTTGCCGCATGACTTCCAATACCGAACGTTTGAATTCGGGTAGTTCGTCCAGAAACAGCACCCCGTTGTGGGCCAGGGATATTTCGCCTGGTTGCGGAAAACTTCCGCCGCCCACCAATGCCGCATCGCTGATTGAGTGGTGGGGCGACCGGAACGGACGCCGCGAAATGAGCGTAGAACGCGCACCTAGTTTGCCCGCCACGGAGTGGATTTTGGTGGTTTCGAGCGCTTCCTGTAGCGAAAGCGGCGGCAGAATGGAGGGTAGTCGCTTGGCGAGCATGGTTTTGCCCGCGCCCGGCGGACCAATCATAATGGCGTTGTGCCCACCGGCGGCGGTAATTTCTAAGGCTCGTTTGATATTTTCCTGCCCCTGCACGTGCGAGAAATCAGCCTCGTAGTGGGTGGAGGAGCTCATGAAAATATCCCGGGTATCGATCACCAGCGGTTCAATATTGCGCTTGCCTTCGAAGAACTCGACGGCCTCCTGCATGGTTTCGACGCCAATTACGTCAAGATTGTTTACGATAGCGGCTTCGGCGGCATTTTCGGTGGGTAGTATAAAACCCTTCATGCCTTGCTTGCGGGCTTCGATGGCGATGGGTAGTACGCCTTTGATGGGCCGTAGTTTGCCATCTAGCGACAATTCGCCCATGATGACATACTCTTCCAGAATGCGCTCGCACTTCATTTGCTCCGACGATTCCAACACGCAGAGCGCAATGGGTAGGTCGTAAGCTGAGCCTTCCTTGCGCACATCGGCGGGGGCGAGGTTGACTACCACCTTTTGCCGGGGCATGCGGTAGCCCGAGTATTTGAGTGAGGCCTCCACGCGCTGCTCGCTTTCCTTCACGGCGTTGTCGGGCAAGCCCACCATAAAAAAGCGAAGACCCTGACTTACCGTGACTTCAATGGTAATCATGGAGGCATCTACGCCATACACTGCGCCGCCGTAGGTTTTGGAAAG
>JBDNFP010000007.1:0-6497 GCA_041689775.1 Spirosomataceae bacterium | reverse complement strand
TATATTAATGCACTATCTTACGTCTTAAGTACTAATGCATAATTAGTTTATATTATTAATTTAGTCAAATTACTGGCTAATATTCTCTATATCAAATATTTACAAAAAGGTAACAGCTACAAGCTAATAGCTATCAGCTACTTATTCCGGCTTGGCTACAACTATTATGAAATAAGTAAACTATTATTAGGGATTAATATTCACAATAAATAAATATATATAATTTTTTTATATATACAAGAAAAAGTTTAGGCCAAAAGGATATTTTTTACTAAATCTCTTCTTCGGGCTCTACTTCTAAGGGAATGGACCGATTGATTCGTTCTTCAAGAGAGATGAAGGTCTCAGTTCGTTGTATACCTTTTACTTTTTGAATTTTATCGTGTAGTATTTCCCTCAGGTGACCCGTATCACGGCAGGCTATCTTGGCGAAAATACTGTAAATACCCGTGGTATAATGGATATTTACCACCTCTGGAATTTTTTCAAGGTCGGACGCAACCTCTTCATAAAGAGAACTTTTATCAAGGTATATTCCTAAAAAAGCGCTGATGTCCCATCCTAGTTTGGTGGGGTCAATTAACAACTGAGATCCCCTCACAATACCCATCTGCTCCATTTTTTTCATGCGTACGTGCACGGTTCCACCTGATACAAATACTCTTTTACCAATTTCGGTGTAGGGTAAACCAGCGTTTTCCATTAGGAGGGTTAAAATTCGAAGGTCAGTATTATCAATTTCTAAATTCTTGTTCATTTTGAAGCGTAATTTTGTAATTCATCTAATGTATCGACGCAAAAATTAACATTTATCTAGATATTAATAAATATTTATCTAAATATTAATAAATATTTAGATAAATATTTTAATTCTAAATTCCAGTCACTTACCTTTACGTACTTAATACGAGAAAACGCACATGGCGAAATCAGTTATTGACAACGTTTTTTGACTATAATGTAGGATGATGAAACTGGCAGCCATGCCCTCCTGTCTCGGGGGTGGTGATTCCGGAATAAACGTGATATAAAGCCGACCCTCGTCGACTGGGGTTGACCACCAACGTATTTGTATCATGGCTAACCGCACCGTGGGTGGTTCGACTCCCCCTCCTACAGCAAAAAAATTCGATTTGCGATAAATTCGCAGTAGTTTTATTTGGTTTTTAGTTTGTTGATGAAGTGTAATTTGACACGCGGGTTCGTCTTGAAACCTGCGTGTTTTTGTTTTGCCCTATCCCAACGGCCCTCTTCCCTCCTATTTTCTTCTTACCTTTCGAGACTATTAGGTACTTCCAATCTCGAATATGATTCAAAATGATGCCACCGTACTCGGCATACTAATGCTGGTACTCGGTTTGATTTTTTACACTGCTTCATTACCGAACAAAGGCTGGACCCGCTTCTATGGCATTGTCCCTCCCCTGCTGCTTTGCTATTTTATTCCCGGCGTACTAAATTCAGTCGGCATCATTAATGGTGTAACGTCGGAGCTATACCCCGTGATATCCCGCTATCTCTTACCCGCCTGTCTTGTTTTTTTTACGTTGGGTATGGACTGGAAATCTTTGGCCCGGCTCGGTCCTCAGGCCATAACCATGATGCTTGCCGGAACACTTGGGATAGTCATTGGTGGTCCCATAGCCCTTTGGATTGTCGGAACGCTGCACCCGGAAACTGTTCAGGGAGAAGGACCGGACGCTATCTGGCGCGGTTTGGCTGCCATTGCCGGTAGCTGGATTGGCGGTGGCGCCAATCAAACGGCTTTAAAAGAAGTATTTGGCCCCAGTGATCGCCTGTTCTCCCAAATAGTGGCCGTGGATGTATTGGTTGCAGAAATATGGATGGCGGTCCTGATCTATAGCGCCGGCTACGCAAATCGTATTGATGCCCGGCTAAAAGCCGATAGCAGTAAAATCACTGACGTCCAAAACCGTCTGGAAACGTTACAGTTAGCTAACCAACGGATCCCTTCCACCGCTGACCTTATGTACCTCGGTGCGGTTGGCTTTGGGGCGACGGGTCTGGCGCATTGGCTTTCGGGAATTATTACCCCTTTCCTTGCGTTAAACTATCCAGAATTGGCTAGATATAGCCTCACTTCCTCTTTTTTCTGGATTGTTGCCATCGTAACCATCATCGGGTTGGGTTTGTCCTTTACGCCGCTTAGAAAACTTGAATATGTTGGGGCTTCCCGCATGGGTAGTGCGTTCCTTTATCTTTTGGTAGCCACCATTGGCATGCAGATGGATTTAGGGGCCGTGGCCGAAAATCCCGGACTTTTTGCGATCGGTTTGATATGGATGGTCATCCACGCCGTAATCATCATCGGGGTTGCCAGAGTCCTTCATATTCCGTTTTTCTTCGCCGCAGTGGGTAGTCAAGCTAATGTGGGTGGTTCTGCCTCCGCACCCGTTGTGGCAGCCGCTTTCCATCCTTCCCTAGCCACGGTTGGGGTCTTATTATCGATCCTTGGCTACGCATTTGGTACCTACGCCGGATATTTAACCGCTATTTTGATGCAATGGGTTAGTGAAGGGCTCATTAACTTGTAAATTCTGGTGGTACATTCTATTAAAATACCCGGCTCCCTTGTATTTTTGCAGATGCTGAGCCGGAACCTACTTCATCAGCAAACGAAATTGAACTAATTTACATGAAGAACATTCGCAATTTTTGCATTATTGCCCACATTGACCACGGAAAGAGTACCCTCGCCGACCGTCTTCTAGAGAAGACCAATACGGTAACTGACCGGGAAATGCAGTCTCAGTTATTGGACAATATGGACCTGGAACGTGAGCGAGGGATTACCATTAAAAGTCACGCTATTCAGATGGATTATCTATTTAATGGCGAAAAATATACGCTTAACCTCATCGATACTCCCGGACACGTCGACTTTTCCTATGAAGTATCTCGTTCGATTTCTGCCTGTGAAGGTGCCCTACTCTTGGTAGATGCCGCCCAAGGTATCGAGGCCCAGACAATCTCGAATTTGTATTTGGCGATCAATCAGGACCTGATCATTATTCCGGTACTTAATAAGATTGACCTGCCCGGTGCAATGCCGGAGGAAGTTTCTGATCAAATTGTAGAATTGATTGGTTGTGACCGCAGCGAGATTATCCACGCCAGTGGCAAAGAAGGTACTGGAGTGCTCGAAATCCTGGAAGCAATCATACACCGTATCCCGGCTCCGAAAGGGGATCCCGAGGCTCCTTTACAGGCCATGATTTTTGATTCGGTATCCAATTCGTACCGTGGAATTGAGGTTATCTTCCGGATTAAGAACGGTAGAGTTCGAAAAGGAGATAAGGTCAAATTTATGGCAACGGGTAAAGAGTACTACGCCGACGAAATTGGAACTCTCCGCTTACAGCAGCAACCCAAAGATGTACTGGAATGCGGTGACGTTGGGTACCTAATCTCTGGTATTAAAGTAGCCAAAGAAGTAAAAGTTGGAGATACCTTTACTCATATTCACCGCCCCACTACCGAAATGATTACCGGTTTTGAGGAAGTAAAACCGATGGTATTCGCCGGTATTTACCCGGTTGATACCAGCGAATACGAAGAGTTGCGAGATGCCATGGAAAAACTCCAACTCAACGACGCCTCGCTGATCTGGGAACCCGAAACCTCCGCGGCCCTTGGCTTTGGTTTCCGATGTGGATTCCTGGGTATGCTGCACATGGAAATTATCCAGGAGCGGTTAGAACGCGAGTTCGATATGACCGTGATTACAACGGTACCTTCGGTGCAGTTCAATGTCTTAACCACCAAGGATGAATTACTGAAAGTGAGTGCACCTTCAGAGATGCCCGAGCCCAACCACATTCAATACATTGAAGAGCCCATCATCAATGCTCAGATCATCTCTAAATCTGAGTATGTGGGTGCCATCATGACGCTTTGTATGGAGAAAAGAGGGATGTTGAAAAATCAGATATACCTTACCTCCGACCGCGTAGAGCTACAATTCTCCATGCCTTTGGCCGAGGTAGTTTTTGACTTTTTTGATAAGTTGAAAACGATCTCCCGTGGGTACGCCTCCCTTGACTATGAACTGAGTGGTTATCAGGAATCAGAAATGGTGAAGCTGGACGTGATGCTAAATGGCGAGCGTATCGATGCTTTATCCGCCATTGTTCACCGGACCAAAGCTTACGAATGGGGTAAGAAATTATGCGAAAAACTGCGCGAGCTTATTCCGCGTCAGATGTTTGAAATCGCTATTCAGGCCGCCATCGGACAGAAAATTATTGCCCGGGAGACCGTAAAAGCCATGCGAAAAGACGTACTAGCGAAGTGTTATGGTGGTGACATATCTCGTAAGCGGAAGCTACTCGAAAAGCAGAAAAAAGGTAAAAAGCGAATGCGTCAGGTAGGTAATGTAGAAATCCCCCAAGAGGCATTTATGGCAGTTTTGAAAATAAACTAACTGCATCGCATCATTTACTTTTTATCAACAAAAAGACGGGCATATCGTCCTTTTGTTGTAATTTTGGCTATCTAACGTAAAAAATCCTAAGAACAAACACCCTACTGAATTCATATGGCAGAAGTAATTCGAATGCCCAAAATGAGCGACACCATGGAAGAAGGTGTCATTGCAGAATGGCACAAAAAAGTGGGCGACGAGGTTAAATCCGGTGATATTCTTGCTGAGGTTGAAACCGATAAAGCAACCATGGACATGGAAGCGTATCAGGAAGGCACTCTGCTCTACATTGGTGTAGAAAAAGGTGATGCTGTTCCCGTTAATGGAGTAATGGCCGTTATAGGCAAGTCTGGCGAAGATTACAAATCTTTGCTTGAAGGTGATGATTCGCCAACAGCTGAATAAGAAAAACCCACTGCTTCAAATAGCGAAGTCGAGAAGCCCGCTCCTAAGACAGAAAAGCCTGCTCCATCCACTGAAAAAATAAATGCGACCATCATCCGTATGCCCAAAATGAGCGATACGATGGAAGAAGGTACGCTGGTTTCCTGGCAGAAAAAGGTAGGGGATAAAGTAGCCTCTGGTGATATTCTGGCCGAAGTAGAGACCGATAAGGCAACTATGGAGTTGGAAGCTTACGAAGAGGGTACTCTACTATATATTGGAGTTAAAGAAAGCGATGCCGTACCGGTTAATGGTATCATCGCAGTCGTCGGTGAAGAAGGTGCCAACTACCAGGCTCTCCTTGATCGTGAAAGCGGCGGCGATGCTCCCGAAGAAGAGGTTGTCGAAGTTCCCGTTGCTACCACCGAAGTTCCTAAGCAAGCCGCTATATCAACCGAAGATTCTGGTGATCGCGTAAAAGCATCGCCCCTTGCTCGTCGTCTTGCCGAAGAAAAAGGCATTGACCTCAGTAAAGTGGAAGGCTCAGGTGATAACGGACGCATTGTTAAGCGTGACGTAGACGAGTACAAGCCAACAGCGAAGACTGCACCAGCGGCCGAAGCTCCTAAGATTGCTCCCGCTCCTGCGGCGGTTCCTGCCCCCGTTGGAAACTACGAGGACGTACCCGTATCGCAGATGCGCAAGACTATTGCCCGTCGTCTCAGCGACAGCCTGTTTACGGCGCCCCATTTCTATCTGACGATGGAAATCAATATGGATAAGGCCATGGCACTGCGTCCAACGTTGAATGCCGTGAGCCCAGTCAAGATTTCTTTCAATGATATGGTAATTAAGGCTTGTGCCTTAGCACTTCGTCAGCATCCAGCCGTTAACTCGGCGTGGTTGGGAGACAAGATTCGCAAGTACGACTACGTAAACATAGGTGTAGCGGTAGCCGTTGAAGAAGGCCTACTAGTACCTGTGGTACGTGACGCCGACAAAAAAACACTTTCGGTAATTTCCGGCCAGGTAAAAGAGTACGCTGGTAAAGCCAAGGATAAGAAACTACAACCCAAAGATTGGGAAGGTAATACATTCTCTATTTCGAACCTCGGTATGTTTGGCATAGATGAATTTACCGCCATTATCAACCCACCAGACGCATGTATTCTGGCCGTTGGAACAATTAAGCAAGTAGCGGCTTTTAAGGAAGATGGTACTGTGTATCCCGTCAATATCATGAAGGTAACGCTATCGTGTGACCACCGCGTGGTTGATGGTGCTACGGGATCTTCTTTCCTCCAAACAGTAAAGAAACTATTGGAAGAGCCAATGAGCATGCTAGTATAACATTTCAACGTATTAACTGTATTGCAATGAGAGCCAAGCCTAGTGCTTGGCTCTCATTTTTTTGAAAGGTGTAGTTCTTAATTTAGAGAGTCCGATAAATCACCTTGGCCTTCTTCAAAAAATGAATCGCCTCGACCTACTTATACCAATTTAGTTTTATAATGCCGTATATATTTTGTATATTTAGTCATGGGAAAGAAAGCAGAATTGGAGATTAGAGAATCATCTTTGGAGCTTAAAAAGCTACTTTTAAAACAGAAAACCATCAAGGGAGAGAAACGAATAAAATGCTTACTTGAGATTAAGTCCAGCAGCTTCG
>JBDNFP010000006.1:0-18611 GCA_041689775.1 Spirosomataceae bacterium | reverse complement strand
GATTGAAACGATATAGAGTACTGTCGGACCGATTGAGGATGCACAATTTTGAAAAATATAACGACATTCTGGGTATATGTGCTGGCCTGTGGAATTTTTACCTAATAAGCTGATTTACAGTAAAGAAACAACTCTAATACTTTGTGGGAATCACATACATCACGACGGCCTGCTTTTCCGCTTTCTTATTTTTGAACACAATCAGTTTCCTGATCAGGGTATGCTCACTTTCCCAGGGTTCGGGAGCGGGGTTGTCGGTGCCATCCAGTGCAGCCGTCAATTTCGATTCTTCCCCTTCGTAGGCCATGGGAATCACTATAATCGGATGCCCTTTTTTGAATTTACTTTCCTTGGCCAAGTCCCACAGCGGTGTTTTCTTTGAAGATTTTGTAGTGCGGGCATTGGAGGTGTTTGACGCAGCAAGGTTCTCCTCAAACCAGGCTTTGGCTTCTTCAACACTGATGGAAGGGTCAATCACTTCCTGAGGCAAGGGGGCATCGGATGGTTGCTGACAACCAAGCGGCAATGCCATAAGAATACCGGCTAAAATGATTTTTGAAACAATTAATCGAAAGTTACTTAATTGGGGGGGGGTAGTTAGCCATGGGGAGTAGAGTTAGGTAGAAAAACTTCCTTAATCTCATACTAATTTTGAGTACCTCCAAACCATTTGATAAATAAATGTCATTTAACCAAAAAGAGGCCACTCGCGGGTGGCCTCTTGCTTTAAACATAAATTTGTATTCTAAGCATTCACCTGATTCATCACCTCGGTTTGCTTACGGATCGACTCCATGTGTACCAGCTTAAACAACTCGTCAACCAGATTCGGGAATAGATTCAGGCTATTTCCCCATTCTGCACGAGTGTTCAGGATTTCACGGAAACGATCTAACTGATAAGCCGCAACGTTGTTGTCACGCTTGTATTCGGCAATTTTCTCCACCAATGACATACGAGCCGCCAGAGTTTCCAGCAGTTCGCGATCCAGGTGGTCCAATTTACCACGTATAATTTCCAGTTGGGTCTGATAATCGTCGCCGTACGACTCTTTACGTACGTGCAGTTCGTGCAGCATTTCGCCAAGAGCGGCGGGAGTTAACTGCTGAGCAGCATCCGACCACGCCTTATCCGGATCACGGTGCGACTCGATAATCAATCCATCATAATTCAAATCAAGTGCGCGCTGCGCTAATTCGAACAAGAAAGCACGCTTACCCGCCATGTGGCTAGGATCACCAATTACAGGCAGATCAGGGAAAAGCGTTTTGAGTTCGATTGCAATCGGCCACATCGGCGAATTACGGAATTTATTTTCCTGGGCGTTGGAGAATCCACGGTGAATAGCGCCAAGTTTCTTTACACCGGCCTGATTAAAACGCTCCAAAGCGCCAATCCACAACTGCAAGTCAGGATTTACTGGGTTCTTTACCAATACTGGCACATCCACCCCTTTCAGTGCATCGGCAAGTTCCTGTACATTGAAGGGGTTTACGGTAGTACGAGCACCTATCCACAAAATATCAACGCCATACTTTAATGCTAACTCGATATGCTGTGGGGTAGCTACCTCAACCGCAACGGGAAGACCGGTCTGCTTTTTGACTTCCTGAAGCCACGGTAAAGCGGCTTCTCCCATTCCCTCAAAGCTTCCGGGACGCGTGCGTGGCTTCCACACCCCCGCCCGAATTACGTGCGCAAACCCTTCTTTTTTAATCTGGGTAGCAGACTCTATCATTTGTTCCTCAGTTTCGGCACTACATGGCCCGGCAATTACCAAGGGTTTACCGTCGGTATTAATCCAGCTATTCAGGGGCAGGATGTCTAACGAAGCATTCATATTCAACAACTTAAACCTTGTAAAAAAATAATTACTACTTAATTCTCTATTCCTTGCTATGCGTATTTCTGATGTTTGACTACTTTTGTTGCCTCAACAATTGATAGGGAGATAATTGTTAGTATAAATCTAAAAAAAATCATACAACCAAAGTCTAAACAAACCGTTGTATTCCTAGTTAAAATATACCCTTATAAGATTTCGTTAATTAGATCTAAGGGAGTATATTTACTTTACCTATTCAATTTTTTAAAATGGCTCCGGTAGCACAACAAGAAGTTCCTCCTTCTATTTTTGAGGATACCTCAGTGGCTTTCTCCTCCAAGTCCGACTTCCAGCTTCGAAAGGCATATTGGCTCTTTGGCATGATGAATCGAACATGGCTTGTAAATTTAGGCACTTTTTTTATAAAGTTAGGCCTAAGACTACATTTACCAATTAAAAAACTTATTAGGAGCACTATTTTCGAGCAATTCTGCGGTGGCGAAACCATTACGGAATGTGAAAAAACTATTCATCGTTTGGCCTGCTCCGGTGTAGGTACTATCCTGGACTACTCCATCGAGGGCGAAGATGACGAAGCGGTGTTTGAGGCAACTACGCTTGAATTACTTCATACCGTCGAACGGGCAAGTATCAGTCGGGACATCCCATTTACGGTGTTCAAGATTTCGGGAGTTGGCTCACCCGATCTTCTTGAAAAAGTACAACGAAAAGACGAACTGTTGGTAGAGGAGCAAGTGGCCTACTCACTGATCGAGGATCGGGTGAACCGCCTGTGCCAACTCGCCCACCAAAAAAAGATACGTATTTTTATTGATGCGGAAGAAAGCTGGATGCAGGATATCATTGATAGTATAGCCTACAAAATGATGGCACGCTACAATACCGAACGCACCATTGTATTCAACACCTATCAGCTGTACAGGCACGAAACACTGGAAGCATTTCGCAATGCCTACCTCCAAGCCCGCGAGCAGGGATACTTTCTGGGTGGAAAGCTCGTGCGGGGTGCCTACATGGAGAAGGAGCGTATCAGAGCCCGCGAAAATAACTACCGCAGCCCTATCCATACTTCAAAAGAAAATACCGACCACGACTTTGATACCGCGGTAGATTTTGCCCTTGATCACATCGAGTTTATTGAAGTATGCCTTGGTACGCACAATGAATATAGTTGCCGCCACTGCGTCGAAAAAATGGAGAAGCGTGGGTTAAGTCGCAATGACTCACGTGTGTGGTTTTCCCAACTCCTGGGCATGAGCGACAACATCTCTTACAATTTATCTTCGGTAGGGTTAAATGTTGCCAAATATGTTCCCTACGGCCCTATCGACTCGGTAATGCCTTACCTTTTCAGAAGAGCGGAAGAAAATAAATCTATTGCCGGACAAAGTAGCAGAGAGTTCCTGTTAGTGAAGCGTGAAATGAAACGTAGAAACCTCAGTGTTGTGTAAGGCTCGGAAAAAGGTTTAATTTTGCGTTTCTTAGTATCTCATCGTGAATCGCAGAAAAATGAGGGTATGATCCGTCGGGTATCGTATCCTCCAACTAATTTAAGGAATGAACCAACCAAAAAATCCAACCAAATACCTACTATTCAGCTTTCTCCTGATTGGCATTGATCAGACCTCCAAATTACTGGTTCACAAGTATATGGATCCGGGATTTTCCGGACAAATCGCACTCGTCGGCGACTGGTTCAAACTACACTACGTGCTCAACCCCGGCATGGCCTTTGGTATGCAGCTTGGGCACGAGTACGGTAAGCTTTTCCTGACCCTGTTCCGGTTAGTAGCCATGGGGGCCATTGCTTGGTACATGATCGGACTAGCCAAGCGCGGCGCAGCTCCTGGTCTGTTGTGGGCTTTATCCATGATACTGGCGGGCGCCGTAGGTAATGTTATTGATAGTACATTTTACGGGGTTTGGTTAGGTAATGCTCCTTATGGATCACCCACCCCCTGGTTTCACGGACAAGTAATCGACATGGTTTTTGTTGATTTCTGGGAAGGATTTGTTCCCGATTGGGTACCGGTCTGGGGAGGTCAGTACTACTCTACTCCTATTTTCAATATAGCGGATGCCTGTATTTTTGTGGGTGTCTGTACTATTCTTATTTTTCAGAGCCACTTTTTTACGGTTGCCCAGGAAGACCTCGAAGATGAAGAAGCGGAAGGACTATCTACTGAGAAGATTTCTACCCCGATCGATGGAGGAGCCCCATTTACTACCTTGGGAGATACTCCTATTGTGGATGAGATACTACCAGAGAGTACCACGGAAGAAAATAATGACTTAGAAAACTCAATACTTCCTGAGCGTAGGAAAAACGACGAGACTGGTTCAATTGACTAATCTCACCTTCGTTTTACAATTCAGGGATATAGAAAGAGGGATAGCCCAGAGAAGCTATCCCTCTTTCTATATCCCTGAATACTATGGCTTTTTAGTCCAGCGTTGAGAAGTCCTTAAAGGCTCGCTTGATCGCCTTGTCAGTGGCTTCCTTCTTGTTTTCCCAATTAGCGTCCAATTCCAACGCAACCAAGCCTCTCAGGTTCATTAAGGCCCGAAACTCGTCCAGTTTACGGATAAGGTCGTTGGTCCTCCGGGTTGATTTTAAGGAATACTCTCTGGCAAAAATATCGCCCTTATTCTGCAATTCATTCTTCTTTTCCATCACGTAATTGAAGCGATCAAGCAAATCCTTGGTTGAGCGACCAATTACCTCCGTGGCTTCCAGAGTACCAATGGTCATCACGGTAGTACCACCCACTGTCGTAATGCTGTTTTTAAGGCCAGGACGCGTACTTCCGGCAATAACCGGAGCCAAGCCCGTAGTAGCACCCAAAGAAGCATTCAAGACTGATCGGTTCTGCTTCCCCTTCTTGGCTCTCCGGTAGGCAGTTTTAAGCTGCTCTTCTTTCTCTTTCATTTGTTCCAGCAAGCCCCAGGCATTCACCAGAGCACCCCGATACAAGCCGTACAAATATTCATCACGAGCCGCCTCATTGATCGCATTTTCGATGCTAAAATGAATTTTACGTTCCTCCCGATTCTGAGCTTTATCCAAGACATAGAAGATAATATCAAATGATAGCGAATCAAACGGGTCACGAACAAAGTCGTAACTGGGTGTCCAGATGAACTCATACTGGGTAGGAGCATTTTTCACGAGGGCACCTTTGGGGATATCCCGGTTGTCTGATATAAAGTCGAAGGTCGTAATGTCATCATCGCCGTTGGGATCCGACAAAAAGAACTTAATATTAATGGTACTGTTCTCCTTATTTTTTATGCGACTCATTTTAGGTACTACTGTAATCTCCGGTGGCAAATCCATTTGAGTAGCTTCTAGCTTAATTCGCCCTTTGGTACGCGCCTTAGCCGGCTGGTCTTCTACATAAAAATCGATGTACCGAGCCCCTCTTTTCAGGAAATTAAACTGAGTAAGCGAGGGCTCCCAGGTTACTTCACCGCTCGCAGCTACCCGCATTCCTTCGGGCATCTGCTCGGCTACGGGTATAAACACTAATGGATCACCGTCGGCATCGCGGACGGCATTGATATCAATCTGGTAGGTATTCTGGGTTTTATACTGTACATAAAATGGCCGTAGTTCGTCTACCTCCGGCGGGCGATTTACGTGTATCACTTTCAGGGATACCTGCTGTTTTATACTCTCCCCGGCATTGTTTCTGGCTTCCAGTACTATCAATACCGACCGCAGCGTATTGATCCGATCAGCGACGTCATACGCAGGTGTCCACACGAAGCGACCGAGTGAGTCGAACCGCATTCCTTTCATTTGCCCTTCGGCCAGTGATAAGTACACGATATCAGATTTCCCTCCCCTGGTTTTGACTTGAAAGATGAGCTCCTGACCTTCTTCTACGATATTCCAACTGAATTGAGTTGGAAGAATGAACTGAAAAGGATCAGATTCCTGGGTTTGGTCTTGGGCAAAAGTTGGGTTTATAACTATTTCAAGAAGAGTAATTAACAAAAAGCTTAGTCTCTTGATACTATTCATAGACATTAATCTTGGGTAAATAACTGGTGGTGAAATTCAATGATTTAAACGCAAAAATAACAGTTAGCGTATGCAAAAGGGTAGGATACCCCAGCCTTTTATCGAGGTAAATCCGTATACCTTCCGAATTCATGAGGGTTTTTCTATCTTGCAAATATACCACTAAAAAATACGATGGACTACCTTCTGCTTATAATAGGATGGGTAACCTACGGTGTACTGCACAGTCTTCTGGCCTCGCACCGTAGTAAGAGTACTCTTCAAAACTGGATATTGGGACTGGCTCCCTACTACCGGCTTGGCTATAATATTTTCGCTATCCTCTCTTTATTCTTACTTCTTTACCTCCAATCTCAAATTCAACGGTTAGTGCTCGTAGAGTCAAACCCTGCGCTGAGCTGGACTGGTATAATTGTGGTGGGGCTTGGCCTCTTAATTATCCTGCTTGCCCTTCGGCAGTATAACCTTGCAGAGTTTAGCGGACTTGATGCGTTCCGGAAGCGTGAAGGTAAAGGAGGAAAACTTGCGATTCACGGACTTTCAGGACGGGTACGCCATCCACTCTATACCGGTATGCTATTGGTACTATGGGGGTTCTGGTTCTACGACTCTACCCTAAGTAGTTTTATTATGGCTCTTTTTCTAAGCGGCTATATTCGAATAGGTATTTATTTCGAGGAGAGGAAACTCATCCGGGAGTTTGGGAATGAGTACAGAAACTATCAGAAGCAGGTGCCGATGTTATTTCCAACCATTATCCAATAGAAAAGCGAGGCTTGCGGCCTCGCTTTTCTATTGGAAGTACTTCGTTCCGATTACTTCTTGGGCGCAGGGGCCGGAATAGTAGCAGGCTTCGCTGGTTCAACCGCCTTAGGATCTACTCCTAGTTGCTTCAATACCAGATCCGTTACGTTGTTGTCCTCCGAACCTACATAAAGTAAGATAGGGGTAGTATTTGCACCAGCATCTGAGTTCAGGATGTACAGAAAGTTGTTAGCCTTTCCTACTTCCTGAATAGCTGTATTGATTTTTCCGAGTACTGGCTCGATCAACTGCTGGTACTTGGTCTGTAAAGAAGACTCAGAGTTACGCTGAAGATCCTGAATAGAGGTCTGTAGGTTCTGAAGCTCCTTCTCTTTGTCAGTTTTCAAAACATCAGCCATACCAGCCGCATTCTTATTGTAATTATCTAACTTTTCCTGAAACTCCTTATACTTATCTTGAAGCGCCTTGTCGAGTTGGGCTTTCGTAATTTCAAGCTCGTTTGAGATCTTCTTACTCTCGGGAAGTTTCCCCAAGACGAAGTCAACGTTTGTATATCCTATTTTGCTAGGAGCTGCTGCCGGAGTTGTTGTTTGAGCAAATAGAGGGGGGCATGCTACTGCCAAAACCGCCATAATGGCAATCACTTGTTTTTTCATTGGTACGTTTTTATTTAGGTTTTTTGGTTATACTATTTTGATTGGTCGCGTTGGTGGCTGGGGCGGCGGCTGCCGGTTTTATATCAACCCCCAATTCTTCCAAAATATAGTCGGTGTAATCATGACGCGGATTGGTATACACCATCACAAAGTCACTTGATTTATCAAAAAGAAATTCGAGTCTTCGTTGGGCACATACTTTTTCTAGTGCTCTCTGAACCCGCTCCAAGACAGGCTTCATCAGATCCTTCTTTTTTTGGAACATCATTCCGTCCATGCCAAATACCTTATTATTGTATTCGCGGGCTTCGAGTTCTTTCTCTTTAATTTCGTTCTGACGTTTTCTCTTTAGTTCGTCCGTCAGCAGTACTTCTTCTGCCATATAAGCTCTTTGGAGACGATCGATGTCAGCAAATTTCTCTTGTATTTCCTTAGCCCACTTTTCAGAAAACTGATTAATCTCTACCTGTGCTTTCTGGTATTCGGGGAGCTTACTAGTAATATACTCCATATCAACGTAGCCAAACTTCTGAGCCTGGGCCATTAACGATACAGTGAACGACAAAACTACTAAAAATACAATCTTCTTCATGGGAAGTACCTAATTTTTTGCACTCCTATAACGAATCATCTACATCCATATTATCGTATCTGCTGTCCGATGGTAAAGTGGAACTGACCACCACTACGGGTATTCTGTCCCTGAATCTTATCAAATCCATAGCCCCAGTCGATACCGAGCAAACCAAAAGCTGGCATAAATATCCGGGCTCCCCCCCCCGCCGAACGTTTGACATCAAACGGGTTGAAGTCACGGTAATTGCCCCAGTTGTTTCCTCCTTCGAGGAAGGTCAAAAGGAAGATGGTAGCCTGTGGGTTCAACGATACCGGGTAGCGAAGCTCCATCACGTACTTATTGTACACCACTCCACCTCCGGCGGCCAACTGACCATTCGGGTTCAGAGGCCCTACCTTACGGTCGCCGTAGCCACGCAAGCCAATAATATCCTGATCAGCCAAGGCAAAAGAACCCTGTCCGGCCAAACCAGAACCTCCCACAATAAAGCGGCCAAAAGGACTTAGTCCAACCTTATCTCCGTAGCTACCCAGGAATCCCATGTGGGCCCTCGCGCTTAGCACCAATTTACCGGTAATAGTAGCATACCAACTGGCATCGAACATCCACTTATTGTACTCCACCAACTTAAATCTGTCCTTAACATCGGTAAAATCTTTTTTACGGAATGCTGAATAAGGAGGTGTAAGAGTAACAGCTAACGAAAATGAAGATCCGGAACGGGGATATTGAAAATCACTCAGCGTATTTCGTGATAGTGTGGTATTGAATGTAATATTATTAGAAATACCATTGTTATAACCGATGTTGAAAAAGTCAAGACTATCGAGGCGGTAACGCTGCAATGATAGCGAGTGGCTCAATACAAGGAAGCGGTCCGGCTCTTTGAGACGGCGTCCCAAAGAGAACGTAATTCCGTTGTTGTAGTAAGACCCAATAAACTTTTGACTACCCGCCGAAACCCGCGTATACTGCGAATTAAAATCAGCGATACGGTACACCGTGCGGGTCAGAGCTACCCCAAAGTTAATGGGCTTTTTACCTCCAAACCAGGGTTCACTAAATGAAAGTGAATACGTTTGGAACTGACGGCCGTTGGCCTGGAAACGAACCGATAGCTTCTGCCCATCACCCGAAGGAAGCGGGCGCCAAGTAGAGCGGTTAGGTATGTTACGGATCGAGAAGTTGTTGAATACAAGACCGAGTGTTCCCACGAAGCCAATGTATCCACCCCAACCACCGGAGAGTTCAATCTGATCGGAAGGTTTTTCTTCTACGGTATACTCAATATCCACCGTCCCGTCTCCCTGATTCGGAATCGGGTTGATCTGGATCTTCTCAGGGTCAAAATAGCCCATCTGCGACAACTGCCGCTGGGTGTTGATTAACTCTGTCTTACTGAATTTTTGCCCAGGGAGAGTAAATAATTCGCGAAGTACTACCCGGTCGCTGGTTTTGGTGTTACCATTCAGGATAATCCGGTTGATCGTAGCTTGCTTGCCTTCCATAATACGGATCTCGATATCAATGGAATCTTGTAAAACGGAAGTCTCAATCGGGGTTGCACGAAAATACAGATAACCGTCGTCCATATAGAGTGAACTTACGTCACCTCCGGGGATTCCGTTGATCTTCTTGTCAAGTTCTTCGGGATTATAGACATTTCCTTTACTCAACCCCAGAATAGTATTGAGGCGGTCTGAGGTATGGAGGTAGTTACCGGTCCAGGTAATGGAACGATAGTAATACTTAGGGCCTTCTTCAATCCGCATCAGAATCTTGATAGATTCTTCGCCGGCATTCTTAATGGTATCAAACTCGATGGTGGCGTCGCGGTAACCGTTTTTGCGGTAGTAAGCAATCAGCTTTCCCTTATCCTCATCGTAGGTTTTAGGCACGTACTTAGAAGGGGTAAACAAGTGCCAAATTTTCTTTTCCTTTGTCTTTTTCAGCTTACGCTTCAATTTCTTATCGTCAATCGCTACGTTTCCTTCAATGATAATTTCGTCGATTTTTACCTTATTCCCTTTATCAACGGTAAAGTTCAGAGTGGCCTGCCCGCGGGTAGTATCCGGAATCTGAACCGCTTTTACGGAAGTGTTGAAGAAGCCTTTGTCCATAAAGTGCTTTTTAATCAACAGCTGGGTATTTTTAATAATAGTAGGAGTAATAACCCGGCCTTTAATCAGTTTTACTTTATCGTTCAGGGTTTCTCTTTCGCCTTTGCGGAGTCCCGCAAAAGTTACCTTGTAAAGACGGGGTCGCTCTTTGATGTCAACATTAAGCCATATTTTGGTTCCCTCCACTTTGGTAGCCAAGATCTCCACGTCATCGAGTGTACCAAAGTCCATCATACGTTTAATGGACGAAGAAATAGCCGGGCCCGGCACCCGGACTTTATCACCCACCTTCAAACCAGAAATAGACACCATTGAATTGGGGTCCAAAAATTGAGTTCCTGATACGGTAACCTCTGCGATTTCGTATTCTTTTGGATCGGCATAGTCAATTGCCTGGCTGATTTTATCAACGGGAGATTTGGTACTACTACCCAAACCAATCCGTTGCGCTTGCGTTACCATTGAACACAGCACCATCAGAACAATACCTATCGATTTGATTGGTGTAAACGTTTTTCTCATTCTCATATACAAAATATCTTTTACCCCCCCACTTTTATCTGCTCGCTTGTTTTTCCAAATCGTCGCTCCCGCTTCTGATAAGACAAAATTGCCTCGTACAAGTGCTCTCTCCGGAAATCCGGCCAGTATACTTCATCATATATATACAACTCGGCGTACGCCAGCTGCCACAGAAGAAAGTTGCTAATCCGGTGATCTCCACCGGTCCGAAGCATCAGGTCCACGTCAGGACGGCCCTTGGTAGCAAGGCGTTCATTTAATAGACCCTCCGTAATGCTTTCGGGTTGTAACGTACCTTCTTTAACTTCTTGTGCCAGCTGCTGGGTGGCCTGAATAATGTCCCACTTACCACTGTATCCCAGCGCCAGAATGAGGTTTAATCCGGTATTAGTTTTCGTTTTATCAATAGCTTCCGCTAGCTGACGTCGACAATTACCGGGCAAACTATTTAGATCACCAATGGAATCCAAACGCACATTATTTTTCTGCAAGGTAGGGACTTCATCCCGGATTGTCGCCACCAATAATTCCATCAATGCCTGCACCTCGATCCGGGGTCGACCCCAGTTTTCGGTTGAAAAAGCATAGAGTGTTAAGTACTGTACCCCTAGCTCAGCACAACTTTCTGTTACTTCCCGGACTGCCTTAATGGCGTTTCTATGGCCAAAAACCCGCGCAGCGCCCTGCTTCTGAGCCCACCGGCCATTACCGTCCATGATAACGGCAATATGCTTTGGCAGATTGCTCAGGTCAATGAGTTCTTTCATTTCGCAGGAATGATTTTAACTTTTTTTAACAATAAAAATCGTCGTTCGGAGGGCTTCTGAGCCACACAAAGTCTTAGAATGAGTGTCTAATCTATGTACGCTGTAAGATCTTATTCAAAGCTTTTTCTATAAACAGGGGGCAATTTAGGAATAAGTATGACCTCTTCAAAATCAATAGCTTGGGGATTTAGTACGATCATAGGTTTAGCAGCACACGTATGGCTTCGCCATAGGTACTACCACTTTGCAGCGAGGTGGCCTTTCGGTCACGAACCACAAGGATATATTTACCATTAAAGTAGCGCTGTATTTCGCCAATTTGGTGGGTGTTGACGATGGCGGAGCGACTAATTCGTAAAAAATGAGGAGGTAGCTTTTCTTCCAGAGCCGTGAGGGTATGCTGTATCAAATATTGCTGCCCTTCGAGGGTGTTCAGAAAGACGTACTTATCTTCAGCCTCAAAGTAAGAAATATCGGTCAGGGGTATCAACAAAATACGGTCTCCGGACTTTACGGAGAGGGAGTGCATCTCCGGTTTGGGTTGCATTTTTTCGAGCAGTCGCATCAGATCTTCCGAGCCAGGGTTGCGGATGTTTTCCTTCTGAGCCACCTCCACACGGGTACGTATTTTTTCAATGGTCTTCTGCAAGCGCTCGTTCTCTATCGGCTTCAATAAATAATCGAGGGAGTTTTCCTCAAAGGCCCGGATCGCATACTGATCATAGGCCGTAGCAAATACCACCATCGGCATGGTACTTACTTTGGCCAAGACTTCAAAACCATTGAGCAGCGGCATTTCGATATCCAGAAAAATAAGATCCGGGGTATACTCCTCAATTAATTCCAACCCCTCCTGCCCGTTATGCCCTTCCGCCACGATTTCAAATGTATCCTCGTAGTCACGAAGTAGCCGTTTCAGGCGGTTCAAGGCTAGCTGCTCATCATCAATCAGTATTGTTTTAAGTGGTAAGTTCATAACAGTTTGGGGGCTAAATTTCCAATTAAAATAGATAATTGAAGGTCAATCAACCCGCAATTATGATCGCTGTACTACATCAGGCAGCGTATATCTTGTTCGCACTCTTGGGTGTAGTTAGTCGTTCCTTTTTAACTTTAACACACACATGTTTCTTTGGGATATTGCGCAACTCCACGCAGGCGTCCCGCTGATACAGAAGTTTGAGCTTTTCCTGAATACTACGAATTCCATATCCGACAGGTACGTCTTCCTTGAAGGCCGGGCCATTATCGTGTACGCAAAGAAGCAGCCACCCTTCTTCCTCGTAGATGCGGATTTGAATACACCCCTGCTCAGAAAGTTTACTGATACCATGCTTTACGGCGTTTTCAACAATGGGTTGCAGCAAGAACTTCGGAATGGAAAGTTGCTGTAAAATCGGATCGGATACTTCGACTTCAAACTTCAACCGGTCGCCAAACCGTACCTGTTCTACTTGGAGGTAAGTACGTACCATTTCCAGCTCGTTGGCTACTGTATCAAAATAGTCATCGTTGGTACGCCCGGTGGTGTATCTAAATAGCTTGGATAGTAATACCGTCATCTGCTCAGCCTTATCGGGATCATCATGTACCAGGCTAGCGATACTATTGAGAGAATTATACAGAAAATGAGGATTTATCCTTGCCTGTAAGGCATTCAATTCAGCCCGAGTTTTCAGTTTTTCGAGCGAAAGCAGCTCGTACTCCTGCTCGGAGATCTTTCGCGTTAGCTGTCGTCCCTGCCGAATGAGGTAGTAAAACAAGTTGGATATCAGCAATGGTCCGATAGTGTAGTAATACCAAGGGACCGAAAGCCGCTCTACGCTGGCATTACCAACAGCCTCGACGGCCTGCCTATCGAAAATTGACCACCCCCATGAAAAATATAGAAGGTAGGAAAATAGGAGATAGCCAACAGCTATAACCCCCGAAAGTGCGAGGTGGCGTACCCAGACTCTGCTTCCGTAGCGATCCAATAACGGGGTGAGCCAAGAGGTAAACAGCACGGTGAGAATTCCCGCCAGTACATTACTTACTACTATGTACTGATTGACCTGCATCATGACCGGGTCAGACGCGGAAGCTATTTGGTTCGTAAAGTACATGATCCCGCTTACGCCGTAGACAAAAATGGCCCCAATCAGCATCGCTACCACCATTCCCACCCAGCTTTGGCTTTGGATGAGGGCCACCAGATTGAGGTCACTCCACTGGAAGGCGGTTCCTTTGGAGGAGAAACTGAGATTGACGCCATCCAACCTGGCACCGGTCATGTCGGTGTCGCTGAGATTACTATAGCTAAGATCGGCATTGGTGAGGTCAGCGTTCCGAAAAGTAGCGCGCGCCAGGTTGGCCGCCGTAATGCGTACGTTCCGTAGGTTAGCGCCGTCAAAGTTGGCCTCACTCAGGTTAGAGTAACTTAAATCGGCATCGGACAGGTCCATCCCACTAAAATCAAATCCTTTGAGGGAAGATGCGCGCATCCGGACCGGAATACCTTTGCGGCTTTGTATCTCCTCGATAATTTTTTTCTGGTTCATGGAGGGTCTTTTTAAATTAGGGGTAAAGACTCCCAGCCTTTGCCGTGGAGTCTTTACTTTCCTTACTTTTTTTCATTACTAATCGCACTGGCTCAGCATCCAGGTAGCTTGTGACTTCCCCCAGCCGGGATGTAGCACGCTATCAGCTTTAAAGTTAGCAAATTTTTCAAGTGCTTTTTCAAGAACAGGTTTCGCTACTTTTTTGCCACCACCAAACTGCTCGGGTGTATAAAGAAGGCTGGTACCCCTGACGACGTAAGTCCGCGGATTGTCCTTATTCAGGGCTTCCGCTTTGGCCAAACTGGCTTCAAACATGGGGCCGTAAGTTTGCCAGCCTGCTACAGGATCAATCAACATTCGGGCCTGCTTAATCTGCGCATCTACAACCATCAGTTCGGAGTTTTCGCCTGTCAGGGCTACTGCCTCTTTCAAAAGTGCGTCGGCCTCATCGCATAGTTCCCCTTTCTGGGTAGCATTTTTTCCATCAAAAGCCATTATGCTATATAGGTAGGCGGCGTAGTAACGCGGTAGCCATTCCTTGGGTTCAGCCGAGGCTATCCGCTCAAAGCGGTTGGTAATTTCGGTGAGCTCCGTCGGATCCGGCTCTTTATTCATAGCACTGTTGAAAGCCTCAATGGAAGTGCTCATGGCTTGCCTGTACTTTTCGCTCTGGGCAAAAAGCAAGTTTGTTGAAAAAAGTAGTGCAACGATAATTAATAGATTTTTCATGTTGGTTGTAATTAAATTGTACATTGTTTTACTTGTTTAATCTTAAAGATTCGGCCAGTCGTCTCTCCTCTTGTTGTTTTGTCGTTTTGCAGGAAAACAGTATTCATAGATCATTCCTGGTCACCTTAGCTTTCCTGGAAAGCATAACCTGCGTACCTACGAAAAAGCTACGGTAGCTCTGTGGCCCGATTGCATAGCGGGTTTTACCGTCGGGTGTATAGCGGTATGTGAACACGTTGCGGGTATTAAGAACATTATCTACGGCCATGTACAGGACGACAAAGTTGCCCTTGATCGTCATGATTTTACTGGCAGACAAGCTTAAAATATGTACCTGCGGAGTGCGGTCGGTCAGAAAGGACTCGCGATTGGGATTGTAGTAAGGGCGGCCACTCGTGTAGGCGTAGGTCAGGCCCGCGCTCGTAAAAATTTTCTCAAACCACCTTTTCACAATCAAGCTAGCATTATGCTTGGATACGAAGGTTGGTGTAGCGGCTACCTGAAACTGCTCGAATAACCGTTTGGTATCCACATAACTGTACGTAACCCAGTAATCCAGGTACTTCATACTTTTCTGGTCCCGCCAGAAGAAGTCTACTCCCCGCGCATAGCCATCGCCGCCATTGGTGGTTTGTCCCCAAGGAAAACGGTAAGGATTGGCATCAAAAGGCTGTCCGGTATTTTCTCGCACCAATTGCGCATAGTTTTTGTAAAAGCCCTCCACCCGGAACGTCCGCTTGTTTTTAATGATCTGATAGTTGACAATTAGGTGGTCAGCCCGTTCAAAATTCAGGTCAGGATTGGTGTAGAGATATTGATAGTTGGGATTTTGATAAAACTGACCTGCCCCCAGCGATACCTGGCTGTACGCGCCGGTTTTATAAGCAAACGACAGCCGAGGGGCTACATTGAAGCGGTTCAGCCAGGACGAGTACTCAGTCCGCACTCCAACGCGCCCGGCCAATTTGCGGGTTATGTAGATCTCCGACTCGGCAAAAGAAGCAGCGTAGGTATCGTACAAGGCATAGGTTTTGCCGTTAGCTGTATTTTTTAAATTGATCTGATGGGCCTCCGCACCAAAAAGCACGTTGCTGTTGCCAGCAAACAGGCGCGTCAACACTACCCGACCCTGAATCCGCTCGTCAAAGCGGTCAAAATCAGCTCCGTCAAAGGCCATATCGTCGCTATTGAGGCTGTACGAAAACCCCGCATTGAGCAGCCACTTTCCTTCGGACCAGCTATCCGTATAAGTACTGGTAGTAAAGGCATTGCGATTATGCAGGCAAATCTGCGTGCGGGTGGCTTCATTAAGCGGGGCCTGAGTGGCCATACCTAAACGGTTATCGGAAAACATACCATAGACTTTCAGCAATCCGGTTTTAGAAGTTTTCAGCCGGTACGTCAGCGACGAACCAGTAAACTCTGGTACCTGCGACCATTCGATATTCTGCTTCACCAGCGCAAAAAGGGGTCTTAGATTTCCGTAATAGCCCACCACCGAAAGCGATTGCTTTTCGTCGGAAACGTCATAATTTAGCCCCACATTGGCCAAGTTCAGGCTTACGCCCAGGCCGTTGTTGGAGGTTTGATCAATGGTATTCAGCAGCAGTACCGACGACAACGCCTGTCCGTACTGGGCCGAGTATCCGCCTGTACTGAATGCTGTACCCTTAAACATGAACGGATTGAACCTCCCCCGCTGCTGTACGTCGGGCACGGAACTGAGAAATGGGTTCTGGACAATCATGCCGTCAATAACCACTTTGGTTTCCAACCCAGAACCGCCGCGCACAAATAAGCCGGCCTGTTCGCCCACGCGCTGAGCACCGGGCAAGAGTTGCATCACGCTGGTGATGTCGGCCGCAGCTCCGGCGGTGGTCACGATGTCCAGGGGTTTTAGCATCGTCATACGTTTTTCATCCGAAGCCTCAAACGAACCTGCCGTAATAACCACGGTGTTTAACTCGTTGGCTACTTCTTCCAGTTTAATACTAAAAAGTTGAGGAGCTTTATCAAGTACGACACGCCGCTCGAAGGGCTCGTAACCCATGTAGCTCACCAGTAGAGTAGCCGAATCTTTCTCGAAGGTTTTGAACGAAAACCGTCCCAGGGTATCGACGGTGTTACCATCGTAGGTACCTTTCAGCAGCACGTTAGCTCCGGGCAGAGCGTGCCCTTTTTTATCTCTGACCGTACCCTGTACTATAGTCTGAGCCGATAAGGAAGCATGTAGTAGTACCAGTATCAACAGATAACTATTTTTCATGGCTACTCGCTGTTTTACAGTTTTTATAAAACAAAACTAGCCGCCTACCACTAGCTGCGCACGCAATTTCCGACGAAGTACGGGTATAGTAGGGATGAATTACGTGAATTAAAGAGTGAAATATATGTTGCCCCTTCCGCCGGTAGCAGCTTAAAAGATGCGATCAACGGGAGTTTTTATTTTAATAAACTACTCCTGACCCCAAACATTCGCTCATGTGGCAAGGGTTATTTACTTTTAGCTTTTCAAATGATACTAAGAAGCCATCTACTACTATGAGTGATCTGCAATGGCAAATAGCCAAAGAGTACGAAGACATAACTTATAAGAAACTAAACGGCGTGGCCCGAATTGCCTTCAATCGTCCCGATGTGCGCAATGCTTTCCGGCCCGGCACGGTGTTCGAATTGCTCAATGCCTTTGACGATGCACGCAACGACGGTACCATTGGCGTGGTGCTACTATCGGGCGAAGGCCCGGCCAAAGATGGTATTTACTCGTTTTGCTCGGGCGGCGATCAACGCTTCCGCGATAAGGCCGGCTATAAAGGTAATGACGGTCTGGATCGGCTGAATATTCTGGAAGTTCAGCGTCAGATTCGTTTCATGACGAAGCCCGTCATTGCGGTAGTACCCGGCTGGGCCGTTGGTGGCGGACATAGCCTGCATGTGGTGTGTGACTTAACCCTCGCAAGTAAAGAGCACGCCATTTTCAAGCAGACCGACGCCAACGTAGCAAGCTACGACGCAGGTTACGGCTCAGCCTACCTCGCTCGGCAAATCGGACAAAAGCGGGCTCGTGAGATCTTTTTTCTGGGTCGCAGCTATTCGGCGCAAGAAGCGTTTGAAATGGGGATGGTGAATGCCGTAGTGCCCCACGACGAACTGGAAGCTACCGCCTATCAATGGGCACAGGAAATTTTGGAGAAAAGCCCGATGGCGATCCGGATGCTCAAATTTGCCTTCAATATGGTAGATGACGGCATGGTAGGCCAGCAGATTTTTGCCGGAGAGGCTACCCGCCTTGGCTACATGACCGATGAAGCAAGGGAAGGTAGAGATGCTTTTCTCGAAAAGCGTAAGCCCGACTTTGATCAGTTCCCCAAGCACTCTTAAAATAATGACCCCTGGCACCTTTACTGCGTCAGGGATCATTATTTTTTACTGATAATTACTAATCGTGTACTTTTCAGTGTTACAATAGATCAGGCTGTATATGTGGTAGCCAGGAACAGAAGTATGGTACCGGCGGTATAACTGTACCAATGGGGTCATTGGTTTCACTTTCAATAAAGCACCAATGGCTTCATCGGCCAGGATGGCCCGGATATCCTGTTCGAAATTTTCAATTTCAATGCCGTAACGAACGCTCAATGTTTTAAAAAGTAAGCCATCAAGTAAAGAATTATTGCAAAAACCTTGTACGTGGCTAATGGGTAAATATCCGTATTCGAGCAGCACGGGGTCTTCATTGACTAACCTTACACGCTCAAAAGATATACAATCCTTCTGGGCCGCTTCCGGTTGGAGGTTGTAAAAAAAGCGGTCAGGCCAGGGCTCCGGGGCTGGAGCACGCAACATGACCGTTTTAGCTTCGTACTCTTTTCCTACTACTTCCGAAAACCCTTTAAACGAAAGCAAACCTAGTGACTTCCGGGGGGTGTATTTCAGTTTTGTCAAGCAGCCGTTCTAATCTTGTTGACCACGTTGTCCCATTGGCCGCTGAGATTACAAGCCCTCAGGTTGAGTACGTTCTGGGCGTTTGGGATGGTCCATCGTTGCCCTGAGAGCTTCAGG
>JBDNFP010000005.1:0-5645 GCA_041689775.1 Spirosomataceae bacterium | reverse complement strand
GTCGGCGATCTGGTCGATCTTGCCCCCCTGGTCGCCGAAGATGATCATCTGGCAGCGCAGGCGGAAGGTGGCCTTCTTGCCCGTTTTATGGCCCAGTACGAGTGCCGCACGCTGATCGTCACTCAGGCTGATGTATCGTTTCTTCCCTTGCATAGACGCAAGATAAAAATTATATCCATATTTACGGCCGACTACTTATCTGACTTACAAGATATCTTTTATCGACTAACTTAGTTTTGTCCAATTTTCAATTGAACAGATTTTATTGATTGACCGGAATTTTTTTACCTGATAATCAACTTTTCCGGCATAAAAGGCGGTAACTGTTTCCCCTTGTTTTGCGGTAATAGTTAGCACTTCGTCACGTACTTTTTCACACTCTTTTAGTACATCTTCAATGTAATCCTTGAACATTAATTGTACAGGTACCACGTAAAATGAATATTCATTTACTTGTAATACTGGAACCGGAATACACGCACCGGCAGCAAAAAGATGGCCAAATTGTCGTCGAGCCTCGGCGTAGGAGCTATCAGTAAGTTGAAATAGCAACCCTTCGTGTGGTAAATCATTCTGAACACGAATCTGGATGGCCTGATCTAACCCTTTTAATTTGTTTCTCAGGCCCCAGGTATCCTTTCCATTCCGAATACGCTCCCGAATAGATTGGCGAATGAAATAGGTAATGGATTGGGGTACATTCAGCCCAATTTCCGCCATCTGCTTAAATATTAATGACGTAGGAGACATACCCGGAATTGTATTCGGATCGTGCAGTAATACCTCCCCTTCTGGGGTTAAAAATCCATCAATTCGGGCACAAACAGTCATACCCAACCTTCCAAAAACCAGCGCAATCTGTTCTCTGATTTTTTGATTATTTTCATAGGTAGTATCGACTGGAATTCTTTTTCTGGTAGTCCCTGGTTTGTATTTGGAGTTAAAGTCAAATACTTCCACAAACTTGATGACCTCCGTGGGAGGTAATGCAAAGGGAGTTCCGTTATCTAATTGAATGCAACCACAGGAAAACTCTTGTCCTCTGACGAACGTTTCAAGGAGTACCTGATCTTCGGCGTTACTACTTGATAGCTGTACTTTATCTGTTCCGGAACCAAATATATTGTCAAGAAATTCAATCAATTGGGTAGGATGGTAATATACTTCCTGATAGCAAACCACCGGAAACCCAATACCTTCATCGAGATTGGCCATTTGCTGACCCCAGGTTTTTTTTTGCTCATCCGACAAGGCCGACCATTCTACCTTGGTAAGTTCTAGCTGAAAGAAGCATTGGTTCACTGCTTTTGAAAAGGTATCAAAATCATCTTTTTGCACGATTGCAACTCCAATGGAAGACCCCTGATGCGGGGCTTTTACGACGATTGGAATACCTAGCTCTTGCTTTACTCTTTCAAATACTGCCACGCGGTCCGCTGTTTGCCACTCATCATACCCTAAAACAGTCGTTTTTTTCTCCTGCCCATTGGCAAGCGCTATCATATCGTTTTGTAACACTTTATCAATACCCACTGCGGATCCCATAAGTCCCGGACCGCTATACGGTATTCGATACCATTCTAAGAGTCCTTGAATTGCACCATCCTCACAATCAGGGCCATGCATAGCCAGAAAGGCGAAATCGAAATGGTTTTTAAACTCATGCGAGAGGATCAATTCACCAACTTCGGCAGGCACGGGTGCCTCTGCTAAGTGAGGAAAAGATTCTGAGTATAATCGATAGCTCTCGGTTTGTTGAGTAGCTATGGGATAAAAATCACGGATGGAAGTTTTATAGAGTACCTCAGGACGAACCCGGATAAACCTGCCCAAACTATCCACAAAAACAGGCACTGGTTCAAAAAGTAATTTATCAAGATGCTCAAACGCCGTTTTGCCCCCGGCAAAAGAAATCTCACGTTCACGGGAAGGTCCACCAAAAAAAATGCCAATACGCATAATCTACGCTGTTTTAGGAGTAATCTGCAAGATAAGGAGGGGTTGTTAGATTTAAAAAAAGCTTTGAAAAATAAAGGAAGCTCCCCCCGGGATTAATTACCCGAAAAGAGCTTCTGCATTAATTATTAATACGTAAGCCTACACCAAGCTTGGTATATTTACGGCTTCGACTTTCAGTACATGAGGCACTGCCTTACGTATGGACTCTTCGAGACCTGCCCGGAAGGTCATGGCATTCATTGGGCATGTCTGACACGATCCAATCAATTCGAGCCGAACAATTAGATCATCAGTCACCTCCAATAGCTTCACATTACCGCCATCTGCTTCCAGATAGGGACGAACTGAGTCGAGGGCACCTTCAATCAAACCTTCAATCTTATTTCTTTCTTCTACGTTCATCTCTTTATAACTAAGTGCTAAAAATGCACTATTTTATCTTAAAAATCAAACAAAACATTTGATTTAGTCCTACATCTTCATTTCTACTACTTTCGTTTTTTCTGCGCTTGCATTGCGAATAGCAACTTGCTGAGCAAGTGCTTCAGCAGCTTCGCGGAATGCCTCAGTAGCAACTGATTCGGTATTCATCACTATGGGGCGCCCTTCGTCTCCGGCTTCCCGGATACTTTGTACGAGGGGGATTTGCCCAAGAAAAGGTACGCCATAACGCTCGGCCAAAGCAGCACCACCACCTTGTCCAAAAATAAAGTACTTATTGTCAGGTAATTCTGCCGGAGTGAAATACGCCATATTTTCAATCACGCCGAGTACTGGTACATTAATCTGAGGTTGACGAAACATGGCTAAACCTTTATTTGCATCCGCAATGGCTACCTTCTGTGGAGTAGTAACAATAACAGCCCCAGTAACCGGTACAGTTTGCACCAACGTAAGGTGGATATCGCTCGTGCCAGGGGGCAAATCGATGAGCAGATAATCCAAGTCGCCCCAATCGGTATCACCAAAAAATTGTTTTAAAGCCTGACTTGCCATGGGTCCTCTCCACACCACTGCACTATCGGGGGGGGTTAGAAAACCAATGGAAATGATTTTGATTCCGTATTGACGAATCGGGTTGATGTAATTTTTCCCGTCCTTGGGAGTAATGGTAGGTTGGAGATCTTCGGCCCCAAACATGGTAGGCATCGATGGACCGGATATATCAGCATCAATAATACCTACTTTGGCTCCTGAGCGGTGTAAAGCCATGGCAATATTGGCTGTGACCGTCGATTTTCCCACTCCACCTTTTCCAGAAGCAATCGCAATCACATTCTTTACTCCCGGGATCAAGGATGCACCACTCCTTGTAGAAGTAACATTAGCGGTTAAATTTACATTTACCTCAATATCCGGGGCGAGTTGAGTATGTATCGCATCTACGCAACTTTTCCTGATCAATTCTTTAAGCGGACAGGCAGGAGTGGTTAGAACCACCGTAAAACTTACTTGATTTACACCTACTTCAATGTCCTTTATCATGCCCAGTGTGACAAGATCCTTCTTCAAATCTGGTTCCTGAACGGTACTTAATGCTTTAAGGATTTTTTCTTTATTAATTGTAAGCTCTCCCATACGTTGTTAATGTAATGCTATTTCAATGTTAAATGATATTCTTAGAGGTAATAGTGTTCGTGTATTCTAACACCTTTTACTCCCATTGAGTTCTTGCAAAGAACACTTGGGATGGCTACATATTATTTCTAAGTCTGTACTCTATTTGCTCCAATTCTTTTTCAACCGGGAGCCGTCCTGCCAACTTTTCTATTCGATCCTTGATATTTACGAGCAAACTCTGATAACTTGGGATGTAGCCGTGCATGGGCTTATGCTCCATCATTTTCCGAACGGCCTCCCATTCCCGCATCAAATCAAGGGTAGGTTCGTCGAAGTAAGCCATCGAGAAATTCTGGAAAATATAGTCCCGTGCTAATACCGACGGATGAATCATATCGTCTTCATAAAAACGATAATCCCTGAGCTCATCCATCATAATTTCAAGGCTAGGAAAATAGAGTACGTTAGAAAACAACTCCGACAATCGATGGGTAACAATACGAAGTACCGACTTACTTACCTGATTCAACGCCAGGGTATCTTTGACATGGCGAACCGGGCTAACCGTGAGAATAACTTTCTTTGATTGACCTAATTGATGTAAAAGGTTAACCCACTGTTTGATCACTTGCTCAGCGCTTAGTAATTCTTTCGCAAACTCACTTTGGGGGGTTTTATGGCAGTTGGTAATCATTGAAAGGTCCCTTCGATAACGGTAAGCATAGGCAGTTCCGAAGGTAATAATCAATACCTGAGACAAATCAATATAGGCCTTTACATCGGCTAATTTTTTTATTAATTTATCTTCCAATTCGGTACGACTCTTCGCCCAAAAGGAGGAATGAAAATCATAATGCAACCAAATACCATCAGCCGTTTGGGTATAAAGCTCCCGGCTTGGCCGCTGACCTTCCATAGCCATTGTCAATAGTTTAGCGATGGAATAGGGGTTGAACAACGTCCCGAAAGGGTTATTCATGACCGGAAATTTAAAAGAAGAAAGTTGACTACCCAGAACCTCCGCAAAACAGGAACCTAGCGTTAAGGTGGGGGTTTGGTGATTAATCTTCCATTTGGAAGTAATTACCGGTACTTCCGTACGAAGTTGAAATGACTTCATTATATTTGAGTTCTATGCTTCAATCAAAAAATAAACTATGCGCTATTTAAGCCTGCTACTAATTGCGTTGATTACAATTAATGGATCCTGCCAGACTCAGGCACCTGCACCTACTCCACCCGTGGCACAGGGCCCCTCAACACCAGCCAAATTAGTTAAGTATACATTCAGTGAAACCCCCGTCTGGAGGGATGAATTTGACTACACAGGTAAACCAGAGCCGGCCAAATGGGACTATGACCTTGGAGGTAACGGTTGGGGAAATAACGAAATGCAAAATTACACTAACAATTCGGATAATGCCTATGTAAAAGATGGCCACCTTACCATCAAAGCCATAAAAGAGCCTTCTGGCGGCCGACTATACTCCTCAGCGAGGCTGGTAACCAAAGGGAAGGGCGACTTTTTGTATGGAAAATTTGAAATAAGAGCTAAACTACCCAGCGGAAAGGGTACTTGGCCTGCAATCTGGATGCTGGCAAGTCAAAGTGATTATGGCTCTCAATTTTGGCCAGATAACGGTGAACTCGACATCATGGAGCATGTGGGTTTTGACCAGAATATAGTACACGCAAATATTCATACCAAAGCGTTCAATCACTCCATCGGCACCAATAAGGGTGATAAGATTGCCATTTCCAATGCTTCTTCTGAATTTCATGTGTATACCTGCGAGTGGCGACCTGACTACATCACATTTGCCGTGGACGGGAAAGATTATTTCCGTTTTTCGAGAGATTATACTTACAGCTGGCAACAGTGGCCTTTCAATAAGAAGTTCCATTTGTTAATGAACATTGCCATCGGGGGTAACTGGGGCGGGCAGGAAGGCCTAGATAATTCTATTTTTCCCCAGAGTATGGAAATTGATTATGTTCGTGTGTACGAGCTAGTCGAAAAGAAATAAAAAATAAAAAGAAGCTAACTAAGTAACGATTAAAAAATAACTTGGTAAAATTGCTTTTCACCTCACGACTAACTTACATTGATCAGCGAAGACGAAATC
>JBDNFP010000004.1:0-3784 GCA_041689775.1 Spirosomataceae bacterium | reverse complement strand
TTGATGGATTCATATTTCGATAAAGCTAAGGATAGAAACTCTGATTCGGTCATGATAAAGGATATTGTAGGGTCAACAAACCATAAAGCTCACCTTTTTTCACAAATAACCAAAACTGAAATACACCCAAGACAGAGCCTGATGATTTTTTAAATAGCACCCAATTCCTCAACATCGCCAGAATGGAGGCTATTCATATTTGAAAATGGCGAACACATTGGATCATAATAAGTTATTTTTAATTGCTACTAAGTACTAATGCATAATTAGTTTGTATTATTAATTTAGTCAAATTACTGGCTAATATTCTCTGTATCAAATATTTACAAAAAGATAACAGCTACAAGCTAATAGCTATCAGCTACTTAACTCGTAAATATATAAACCTTTTATAAATTCTTTTCCGCCTTCGCCCAGCTCTGACTAGTGAAATCTATCAAATAGTCCTCCGGACTAACTTCTATCCCGAATCACAACCGAAAGGACTTTCAGTAACGAGAGGTGAGCATGATGTGACCTTCACTAACCTCACAAGCCTGCTGGAAAACGAATACCCCATTCACCAATCGAAAGAAACTCCTCCCGCAAACAGACGTCACTTACCCATCAGAAATGGTTCATTCGAAGCGCTAATAGTAATTATTTTGGCCTGGATCTCCAATACCTCGGGTCCCAAGCCTATTTTCATAAGCTGTATTCCGTACCTTCTCTACACTCCTAACCAAGCTACTCCGGCCGCCGATGAACAATCACGATAGGATCGCTGTTTTTTAGAGATAAACAACCATCATCCGGGCTGTATCTACTTTGGGGTAGCCTACATAATCAAAAGCACTACTTATGAAAAAAATAACGACACTACTACTAACTGGTATAGCAAGTTTGCTGGGGACCGGCTGCCAACTAACGGGCGGGGACTCTGCAGAGGGTTTTAACGCTTCTCAATCATTCCGTGACTACTGGTACAACGGACAAGCCGAAATAAGCCGATATTCGCTGGATCAGGGTCAGTATGGCGCCATGAACGAAGGAGAAGCCGTGTTGGTATTTGTGACGGAAGACTTCCGGACCGATACTCAGGTAAAACTTGAATCAGACGCAAAGGATAAGGCTACTTCGGTGCTGAAACTTAACTCCATTCGGCGTTTCGTAACGGGTATCTACGATTACTCGTTGTATAGTTCGGTGTTTACGCCCATCAATACCAACAAGTATGACCACAGCCTGAAAGTAACGATGTCGGCTCAGGACTGGTGCGGACAAGCTTATACTCAGCTCAACCTGATTGATAATGAATATAAGGTACTAGGACGCTCGTATTTTGAAAAAAATGCCACGGAAGATTATTCAATTGACGAAGCCTGGTTGGAAGACGAACTCTGGACCCGCCTGCGTCTGAACCCGGAAGCACTGCCCAAAGGAGAAACTACGGTTATTCCGGCGGCCTACGCGGCTCGCCTGGCCGGACAGAAGATTACGCCGACTGCGGCGGTAGGAACGCTCACTATCTACGAAGGAACGGCCTTTACCGGGAAAGCCTTGCGCCAGTACGCTATTCACTACCCCGAAGCTAAACGCGAGGTACGGATGGTCTTTGAGAAGCAATTTCCGCATACCATCGTGGGTTGGGAAGAAACCTATACCTCACGAGGCAAGGAATTGACCACCAGGGCTACCCTAACCGAGACGATCCGTTCAGATTATTGGGCGCACAACGCCCCGGCTGACACTACGCTGCGCAATCAGTTGGGCGTGCAGGGATTTTAGTAAATAAGGGTATATAGGTTATGAAATAGGTTCGATGGGTAGGCCAATGTGATCAAACGCTACGTTGGAAAGTCGGCCAATGAAAGCACTACCGTCCGGCCCGAATATGAGGTTGTTCACGATGAGTTGAATTTCTTCGGTCGATACCCTCCGGTGGTAGGGCTTCATGGTACCACCGATCTCGCCGGCCTTCGCACTAGGCTCCCACTGATAGTGGGGATCAACGATAGTACCCCTTGGAGCCATAATGGGCGGTGGTGAGGAACTCCCCCGGTAGTCGAGCCGGGTGGGGTGGTCCAGACCAAGTCCGTGGCCAAACTCATGGGCCGCGGTCGTGGAGCTTCCCAACTGATCGGTCACGATCCAGTGGCCTACGTTGTCGCCCAACCCAAAACCCATAAAGGAGCGGGTAATAATATTCTCTTTTTCCAACCGGATGAAGTTATTCTGAAAATCGGTATTGTGAGCAATGTACCCCGTTGCTTCTTCGATGGTAAGGAGTGCGTATTCAACGATAAAAAATGCGCGGTAAAGTTCTCCTCTGAACCGTATCTTCTCTTGGGGTTCGTTGTACATGCGGTTAATCTCTTCCACAATGGCCCGGGCCGAATGCGGCGAAGCCTCCGATCCATACAATACCAACCGGGCGTGAATGTGAATTTTCTTCTGTTGGGTATCAAGTAGAGCAATAGCAGCCATAACTTTTAGGGAGAGAAGAATACCATGAAGGTATTCTGGTAATTGAGCCAAAAAGGCTACCCTTAAAAATACGCAGTCGCCCACGATTAAGCAAATAGTATTCAAATGATACCAATGAACGCAAAGTGGGGCTACACCGGCATACTGGCGGCCCATCTGGGAAGTATCCTTCTGGATCTCCCACTGCTTACCATGATTACCAAGCCGCTGTTGGTACCTTATTTGGTGCTGCTACTTTGGCTGGACCGGCGTTCACTGCGGGGGCACGGGCTACTAGTGGGAGCCTTGGTTTTCTCCTGGATCGGTGATTTGCTGCTGATGGTACAAGGGGGAAGTCTCTTTGTGTTTGGATTAGGAGCCTTTCTGCTAGCGCACCTCCTCTACATCCGTATCTTCGTAAAAGCCGCTACGTTTAGGGCTATCCGGTTATTGCCTTTTGTGGCCTTCGTGGCGTTGCTCGTGGGAGGGCCACTCTACGGAAAACTATCAGCAGACTTACAGATTCCGGTGTATGTATACATCGCCGTTATCTGTGTTATGGGCTTCACGGCTTCCCTTCGGAGGTCGCAACTACCGGGCTATGAGCTGGTACTTATCGGGGCGGTCTTGTTTATACTATCAGACTCATTGATTGCGCTGAACAAGTTTTCTGGCGGGGTACTTTGGTCAGGCTTTTGGGTGATGCTCACTTACGGACTGGCCCAGTACTTTATCGTGAAAGGGTACTTGATGCAGTTTGTTAGCGCTTAGCCTGCTACTGATTTCTCAGTCCAAAGATCTGCGGTAGATGGCAAAGCGCCCGTTAAAAAATACTAGCCTGAAATAAGGGATTTTACGGGTACCTGGTTTGGGGTAGAAGGTTTCCCGGTTAAAGAGGTAGTCCATCACGATAAATTGAGCCCCTTTATATCTCGACCATTCCGAAAACTTTCTGGCGCTCATATTTTTTTTCTTTGCAAATAGCTTATAGTTTTCGTGCGTCAGCAGGCGGTGGTAGTCGTTGTACTCATTGAAAAAGAAAGTCAACGGCACAACCCCCACCTTACCCTGCGGCAGCCTGCTCCCGATTTGTTCGTACAGGTCAGGCATATACTCCCGGGAAAGATTCTTGTGTATAATCGCAATGGTACCGTACAGACCGATAATGAAATAAATACCCAGTATTACCTTGAAAGATTTGGTAGTGTCTATAAAGGGTTGATCATGCAGCGACGGAGTCGCCATATGTTCCTGTTTTGAAATAGTGTTTGTTGATGTACATACCAATGACATTGTCATGAATTTGCTCGTTTTTAGAAAAACATATCGTCCTGCGACT
>JBDNFP010000003.1:0-10691 GCA_041689775.1 Spirosomataceae bacterium | reverse complement strand
AGAGCGGCATCGGTTCCGAAAGACGAAGAAGGACACCGCACCGGCGGCCCGGCAATCATGTTGAGAGGTTCTTCTGCACGCTTCGGCAACGGTGCTCGAGACTGGTGAGGCTGAGCCTCTCTTTCTCGAAAAAACTTGATCAACACGTAAAATCGATAAAATTCGTGATCACACATTACAACATATCATTACAATTTTAGGACTACCGAATACTTTTTCAATGCGGCGGTTGCTGTAGTTAGTACTTACGCGAGTAAATATTCCGTTGGAAAGTAAGTGCATATTTGGAGTAACGGATAGCTCATGCAGGATAGAGAGTAGTTCAAGTACAGATTGAAACCCTTGCTTTTCAGTAAGGTCCCGTAGCTTGGGAATTATGCGTTCGACGGTTTTCGGTCAAAAACTAATACCCTGATTGGCTTTTTCAAACAGAGTACGGATCAAATAAAGTTGGTTTTTTTCGGAAAACTACTCTCAAACAAATCGCGGTGCAACTAAATCATGATTTCTAAGACCTCGGGTATTCCCTCCTCCCACTTATATTGATGATTATACCATCCGTGGGGTAGGTTACTACCTACTAGTATCAATTCAAGATCATTGATTACCGCTGTGTGGTTTCCCACAATACACTTCGCGCCTCTACCGCCCACGATCAGATTTAATTCAAATTCTTCATGGTAATGAATGGGAAAATCAAACTCCCGCTTATTACGGATAAACACCGTGAAGCAGTCGTATTGGGTGAGGGGTGTTACTTCCCGAAATATTTCACTCATGACTAGTCCAGTATTTTTTTAAGACAAAAAAACACTATCGTAAATATATCTTACTCACTAGGTTAGAAGAATCGATACTAATTGTACAGCAATTCCCTCTTTGGGTAACTTATTGATTGTCAATAGTTTACTAACCGAAGGTGGTTTTCTAACTGATTGATAATGAGTTGATTATAGAAAGCAAAAAAACGTTTTTAATTATTCTGATAATCAATTGGTTATAGCTTTCAAAGTGGGAATTTCTGCTAATTGTATAGAGTCAAGTGCAACTCATTCTACCCACTCTGGAAAGGAAAAAAAGATAGTATCCCCAACAAGTCAGTACATGTAAATCTTTTGTTTCTTTGTGCAATGAAGGATTTTCCTTTCCATATTCATAAAACCATCCCGCAATGAAATTATCTGAATCCAATTCGCGTACCGAGGTATTTGATAGTGTACAGCAGTTTATTGATGAGAAAGGCTTTACGGTTTTCAGTAAAGATCACAACCGGCCCTGGGGCGGTTTTTTTGTGTTGGACGAAAGCCAGGCACCGCAGTTTATTACCGCTTTTTTTCCGCACTTATCGCTGAAAGACTTCGCCAGTTACGAGAAGCTTAGTCCTAAAATATTGGTAGTAGCTCCCGATCAACGCCTTTCGTGGCAGTATCACCACCGCCGGGCAGAAATCTGGAAGTTGATAGGAGGGGTGGCCGGAGTAGTGATTTCAGATACCGACGAGCAAACAGATTTGCATAACTTAGCCATTGGTGATGTTGTAAATCTGAAATGTGGTGAACGTCACCGTTTGGTAGGAACGGATGGGTTCGGGGTCGTAGCCGAAATATGGCAGCATACCAATAAAGAGAACCCTTCTGACGAGAGTGATATCGTGCGGGTACAGGATGATTTTGGTCGGTAAATCCGTTAACATACGTTTTTATTACTACTGAAATGCAAAGATTATCCAATAGAAAAGATAGATACGGGGCATTCGTCGGTTAGTTACAGATCAGCCCCATCATCTAGAAAACTATACAGTTGGAAAGGCTGTCTGGCAACTCGCCCGGTCCGTTAAAAATGTTGTAGGATTCTCAATTTAAAAGTTTTTCCTGCTGAGCTACCGCCAGTGTGGACCTGTGGGTAGCTTAGCAGGGACGCTGACTAAGAATTAGTTTTTACCAAATCGGCCATGTTTTGAATCTAGAGAACGACCTACGCCCGCAAGGACGTTAAAAACTAAAAAGAAGGGATGGTTATCGGTCCGAGTAGCCGATTACCGCATTATTTATGACATAAATGACAGCATATTTCTGCTAGACGTGAATGATTTGGGGCACTGAAAAAATATTTACTAAAAAACTAAATTGACTGCCAGTTTGAGACAACCTCATTATTGTCGAACGACATGCTTTGTGTTTAGCCTAAATAATCGTCGGGAAGTTAAAAAAATTAGAAACTAAATCAAACCTGACCTTGCTCAGCTTTAATGCTAGCCAGAATCCGGTCGGCGCCGGCGGAGAGCAATTCATTTGCCAGAGCAGTACCTAAGTCTTCAGAGCTACCGGAAGCGGTACGCCGAATTAGTTCCTGCCCGTCAAGGCTCACAATGCCTCCGGCGAGTGTCACCTGTCCGTTGGTTTGAGTAGCAAGCCCAAATACCGGTACGCTACATCCGCCTTGCAGGCGTTTCAGAAAAGCGCGCTCGGTGCGCAGGCAGAGTTCAGTATCGGGATGGTTGAGCAAGGTACGTATTGAAGCTTTCTTGTCTGTATCCATCGTAACGGCGCATTCAATGGCCACACTACCCTGTCCCACAGCCGGAGTAAATTCTTCCAGAGAGAGGTATTCGGCAATTTTATCATCATAACCCATGCGGTGCACACCGGCATAGGCTAATAGTAAAGCATCACATTGCCCGTCTTCGAGTTTACGAAGACGGGTTTGTAGATTCCCGCGCATGTCTACCGTTTGCAAGTGTGGGTAGAAATGCTTCAATAGGGCTACTCGTCGGGTAGAGGAGGTTCCAATAACAAAGGATTTCTCTTGTTTCAAGGAGAGATTCGTGCTGTGGCTTACCAGTACATCATTGACGCGTTCCCGCTCGGTAAAGGCCAGAATCTCAAAATCGTTACCCAGGTCAGATTGCAAATCTTTGGCGCTGTGTACGGCAATATCAATCTCACCGGTGCGGAGTTGGTCTTCGAGTTCTTCGGTAAATACTCCCTTGCTTCCTATTTTAGAAAGAGCCCGGTCGAGTATTTTATCTCCTTTGGTTTCGATCAGTACTATTTCGGTCGAAAGTCCGCTAGCCTTCAATAAGTTTTCTACGTGGTAGGCTTGCCAGAGGGCTAATTTACTACTACGGGTGCCTATTTTGATGTGCATTATTATCTGGTATTTAGTACTTACTTCTTTAAATTACACGCCAACAGTATCTCCTTCGTCGGCCTTTATTTTTTCCTCTATGTACGAAATAATAAAGGACGCTACGTCTACTCCGGTGGTTTTTTCAATACCTTGTAAACCCGGTGAAGAGTTAACTTCCATGACCAAAGGCCCTCGCTGTGATTGGAGCATATCAACTCCGGCTACCTTCACGCCAAGTGCTTTGGCAGCCATCAGAGCGGCGTGTTCTTCCTCCGGGGACAACGTAATAGATTCTCCGACTCCTCCGCGGTGGAGGTTAGAACGGAAGTCACCTTCGGTACCTTGGCGGCGCATGGCGGCTACCACCTTATTACCAACTACAAAAGCTCGGATGTCAGCTCCCTTTGACTCAGCGATAAATTCCTGAATCAGAAAATTAGCTTTAAGCCCAAAAAACGCTTCAATAGTTGACTTAGCGGCTTTGGAAGACTCGGCTAGTACCACTCCAACTCCTTGCGTACCCTCCAATAGTTTGATGATTACGGGAGGTCCACCCACGATTTTGATCAACTCATTGACCTGGGATGGATTCTTGGCAAAAACGGTTTTTGGTATTTGCACTCCCGCCTTAGCCAGAATCTGCATGCTTCGTAGTTTATCTCGAGACCGACTAATGGCCTGCGACTTTACGGTTGTAAATACCTTCATTAGCTCAAATTGGCGCACTACCGAACAACCAAAAGCTGTTACGGAAGTACCGATGCGGGGGATGATTGCGTCGATTCCCTCGATGGCCTCTCCTTTGTAGAGAATGGTGGGTTCTCCTTCAATCATCAAAAAGCACTTGACATGATCAATAACCACGGCCTCGTGCCCCTTTTGTGTGATAGCCTCCACCAAACGCCTGGTTGAATATAGTTTGGGGTCAGTGGATAAAACGGCGATTTTCATAAAAATTGATAGTACCCCCCGTCCCCCGGGGGAGTGGTTAAAATATTGAAAGCCTTGGGACAAAACCATCTTGGTTTAGGGAAGGCTCACTGTAAGTTAAATTTGTTGTACTGTAATATGTAATTGTGCAAAATTAGTTTGTATCAAATACTCACAAATAATTTGTATAATTATTTAATAATCAGCGATAAAAAAAGCTAGTGGCTAACTACTACTTACTACTCATGGCGGGATTTTTCCAGCCATGAGTAGTAATTATTGTGCTACATCAACAACAAAGCGACCTTTTAAAAGCCTACGGCCCAGAAGTACCGGGTAGCTCATTTGTCGGCGGTCGGCCAGGGAAAACTTGGTTCGGATTTTTCGCCCGGCTACCACGATAGCTGTCTTAATGACATACCGCTTCTCTCGCTGACCAAATGAATTTTTAATAATCCTTTCTTCAAAGCTAGCTACGGAGAATGCTTGTCGGGGTGCCCCTTTTTTTACATCCAGAAAAAAGCTGAGTTGTGGTTGTCCGTCTTTCTCTATTACCTTGACTCGCGAACAGTGAATCGAAGACGTAGCCGCTCCGGTATCTACCCGGGCTGCTACCTCGTTCCAGTCCAATTCTGGGAAGGATACAGTTTGGGTGGCGCCAATGATTTTCTTCTCTCGGGGTGCCTGCGTAGGTATTTTTTTCATCGGGATCGTTGGAATAACTGAGCCATGGTAAGGGATAGATCCAGAAATACCATTTTGGCTCTTACATTTCGTTCGGTATGAAAGTAGGCTTCGTTTAGTTCAATAACCATCTGTTCCAATGAACTAAGCGGCACGGCCTTCGAAAAGTTCTGCACAAAATTAAGCTCTTCATCGGGTACGCGTAATAGTTCACCTGCACCCTGAGTAAACACAAGCATATCCCGAAACAGCCGGAGGGAGTAATCAAACAGCCCTTTCTGTTTTTCTTTACTCATCGTATCAAACGAGTCTGCCAGTTTTACCAACTGAATCAGATCCTGCTTATAGCAAAGCCGCATCCATTCGGCAAACCAGGCTGGGCGTTCATCCACATTTTCGAGCATCAGTTGCCGGGCTTCCGAGAGATTGCCGTCACAAAGGTAGGCGATCTGTTTGGCTCGGGTTTCGTCTGCATTGTGATGTTCTTGTAAATAATTACGCACATCCTCATCGGTGAACGTAGGGATAATAATTCGCTGTACGCGGGAAAGTATGGTAGTCAGCAGGCGATCCGATTGCTCGGTCACTAATAGGAATAAAGTCTTTTTGGGCGGCTCTTCCAGAATTTTAAGTAGTGCATTAGCGGCCTGTAAATTGAGTAGCTCGGGCTGCCACACTACCATAACCTTGTATTCGGCTTCGAAGGATTTTAGCGATAGTTTGCCAATAATACCTCGTGCTTCTTTGATAGGAATAATACCCTGCTGGTTTTGGGTAGCGTTGATATGGGCCAGCCACTCCTGTAATACTCTGAACGGACTTTGCTGAATAAACGTGCGCCATTGGGGGGTAAGCTCCCCCATCAGGTCTTCGCTGTCTTTGGGTGCTCTGGGGAGCGGAAATATTGAGTGCAAATCCGGATGAATCAACTTGTTCATCTTGGTGCACGAAGCACAGCTACCACAAGAATCGAGTGCTTGCTGATTTTCACAGTTTACATACGTAGCAAACGCTAGCGCTAGCGACAGTCCGCCCCCACCACTATTCCCGTCAAAAAGTAGCGCATGTGCGACGTGGTTCTGTTGAACCGAACGGCGGAGCGTTGTCTTAACTTCTTCTAAACCGGGTATATCGTTAAAAAGCACGGTAGTTGGGTTGTCAGGTAGAACAGAATGCTGGAATTTTTCTAGTTAGAAGAGGCATCAGTACGAAATAGCCTTGTTTGTTCAAACACCGAACGAAGCATCTTCTGTTGGTCTTCGTTCAGATCAAATTCACGACGACGGATGGTCTCTTTGATAACTGAAATTGCTTTCTCGAAGCGGTAGGTAGTAAATCCTTCGGCTTGCCCTCCCCACGAAAACGAAGGAATATGTTTGGGCTGAAATCCCGCTCCGAATACATTCACGTTTACTCCTACCACCGTACCGGTGTTAAACATCGTACTGATTCCTGCCTTGGTATAATCGCCCATGAAGAGTCCGCAAAAAAGCTGCCCGGTTTCAGTCAATGACTGCGTAGAGTAATTGAAAAGCTTCACGCTCGAATAATCGTTTTTCAGGTTGGAGTTGTTGGTGTTTGCTCCCAGATTACACCACTCGCCCAAAACGGAGTTACCCAGATAGCCATCGTGGGCTTTGTTGCTATACTCAAATAGTACGCAATTATTTACTTCTCCGCCTACTTTGGAGTAGGGTCCTATGGTAGTATTGGGCCTGATCTTGGCACCTTGCCCGATTACCGCTCGCTCACCCATGGCAAAAGGCCCCTGAATAATGGCACCTTCACTGATAGTGGCTTCTTTTCCTATATAGATGGGACCACCTTCAGCATTCAGAATAGCCGATTTGATGGTGACTCCTTCTTCTATAAAAATAGTATCAGGAGCATAACATCTTGTATAAGGATCAGTGATTAGAGCAGAGGTTCTACCCGCCGTGAGTACTTCGAAGTCAGCAATGATCTGTGCCCCGTTTTGCAAGTAAATATCCCAAAGGTGCTCAATAGCAACGTAGTTTTTCTCGTACAAGTATACTTTTAATGACTCGTCAGGTTGAGCAGGATCCCATTCCTCGGAGGTAGTTTTTGCCGCCAACAAAGCATTTGTCTTTGCGTTGCGAAGTATACTATGGTTAGGGAGGGTATGGATGGTATCACATAGCTCATGATCAGGGCAGATGCTCCCATTGATATATAGGTACTCATTACCCTTCACAAAGGGATACTGAGTCTTTAAGTACAATTCCGTAAGAAAAGAGGGTTGGGTAGCTAGCCAAGTGCTCCACTTCTCCGCCAGCGTCATGATTCCACACCGGATGCCGGACACCGGGCGAGTGAAAGTAAAAGGTAATAGTTGTGTGCGGACAGTGGATTCGTCGAATAAAATTACAGAAGTCATATTCTAAATAATGATTCGATCAAATTTCGGCTATTTTATTGACGCAGGCAAAATAATAAGGCAGTCTCTCCGCTGTTAGAAGCAAGAGACTGCCTTTGTAATTCTGAGTCTGCGCGAGGCGCAGATTCAATTATTTCTTTCCGTAACGCTTCATGAACTTGTCAACACGTCCAGCCGTATCGAGAAGTACATTCTTACCAGTATAGAAGGGGTGTGACATAGAAGAAACTTCGACCTTGTACACAGGATATTCCTTACCATCTTCCCACTCGATTGTCTCGGTGGTTTGGATAGTTGAACGAGTTACGAATTTATGATCGCTTGAAAGGTCCCAAAATACTACATCTCTGTAATTAGGATGAATGTCTTTTCTCATCGTTATATATTGTTAATGTGTTGTTTACGTTTTTCGAAAATGACTGTAAAAATACGGACTTAATTCTAAATCTAGCAACATATCCTCATTATTTTTTATAGAAGACCATGATCTATTTTTTTAAGGTGAATAAAATACGATACTTTGCTGATGTGCGGCATAATAAGTATTCATTAGAAAAACTTCCTCCTCAATTTTTTGGCTAAATCAGTCGTGTGTACCTGATCGGGTTCGCACGAAAGCCTTCGCATTACGCTTTAATTAATCGGAACTAAACCCGGAACCCTGCGTTATGTGACTGTACTAGATTTTCCTTAACTGTAACCATCTTTATATATAACTAACTGATTACTAGTTTTCTACAAATATTGTTAACCCTAAAAGATATTTTTGGTATTATTTTGGTAGCATCCAAATCTGACATTTTTAGGTAACGTACTTGGAATAAGAACCTTAACATTCCCTTAACATCAAGAAGTATTTAGATTTTTCAAAGTGTTCCAAAACTCCCCATTAATAGCCGGTTGTTTTTGTCAGCCAAAAGCTGTTATTTCAAGAAATTTTTAGCGAAAATTATCGCTCTGATTACCTAGTTAACAAGTCTCAATTTCAAATCATTACTGATAAACCAGCATCCCAATGCCAATGTATGTAATCAAACGCGACGGTCGAAGAGAGTCTGTGAAATTCGATAAAATCACGGCACGCATTGAAAAGCTCTGCTACGGTCTCGATGCCAACTACATTCAGCCCATCGAGGTGGCTAAAAAAGTCGTATCGGGTATTTATGATGGTGTCACAACGGCCGAGCTTGATAGCCTTGCTGCCGAAACTGCCGCTTCAATGACTACCAAGCACCCTGACTACGCAATTCTAGCGGCACGGGTAGCAACTTCGAATCTTCATAAGAATACGTTGAAGTCGTTTTCGGCTACAATGAAGCGTCTTTACACGTATGTAGATTCAAAAACAGGTGAGAATGCGGCGCTGCTATCTAAGACGGTGTACGATATCATTCGTCGTAATGCTGCACTACTTGATTCTACCATTATATATGATCGGGACTATGGCTATGACTATTTTGGTTATAAGACTCTCGAAAAATCATATCTATTGAAGGTAGACGGCAAAATAGCTGAGCGTCCTCAGCACATGTTAATGCGGGTAGCCGTAGGTATTCACCAGGAGGATATCACCTCTGCAATCGAAACCTACCATCTGCTCTCGGAAAGGTGGTTTACCCACGCTACGCCTACGTTGTTCAATGCCGGTACTCCGAAGCCTCAGATGTCGTCTTGCTTTCTGCTTACAATGAAGGAAGACAGCATTGATGGTATTTATGACACCTTGAAGCAGTGTGCGCTTATTTCTCAGTCAGCCGGTGGTATCGGACTAAGCATTCACGATATCCGGGCTACGGGTACCTATATAAAGGGAACCAATGGTAACTCCAATGGAATTGTACCGATGCTGCGTGTTTTCAACGATACTGCGCGGTACGTAGATCAGGGAGGTGGAAAGCGTAAGGGATCATTTGCTATTTATATTGAGCCATGGCACGCTGACATCTTTGATTTCCTTGATCTAAAAAAGAACCATGGCAAAGAAGAACAGCGCGCGCGCGATCTATTCTATGCAATGTGGATTCCGGATCTGTTCATGAAGCGGGTTGAGGCTAATGATACTTGGTCATTGTTTTGTCCCCACGAGTGCCCCGGACTTTCGGATATTCACAGTGCCGACTTTGAAAAGCTGTACGAAAAGTATGAGTTGGAGGGCAAAGCCCGCAGGACCATCAAAGCGCAGGATCTGTGGTTTGCTATTCTGGAATCTCAGATAGAAACAGGTACTCCTTATATGTTGTATAAGGATCATGCGAATAGTAAGTCTAATCAGAAGAACTTGGGTACCATCAAGTCATCGAACCTATGTACTGAGATTATGGAGTACACGGCTCCCGATGAGGTGGCCGTGTGTAATCTAGCGTCTATTGCTCTTACTAAGTTTGTAGAAGAAGGACAGGACGGATTTGCTCGTTTTGACCACCAGAAACTATATGAAATCACGAAGGTTGTTACGCGTAACCTGAACAAGATTATTGATCTGAATTATTATCCAGTCGTGGAGGCTGAGCGAAGCAACAAGCGCCACCGTCCGATCGGAATTGGGATCCAGGGATTAGCCGATGCACTGTGCCTTCTGCGGATGCCCTTCGAATCAGAAGAAGCTCGTGCCCTAAATAAGGACGTGTTTGAAACCATCTACTTTGGTGCGATGGAAGCCTCGATGGAATTGGCCAAAGAAATAGAGCCTTATGAAACTTGGGCAGGAAGCCCGATATCACAGGGCATATTCCAATTTGATATGTGGGACGTAAAGCCTACTGATCGTTGGGATTGGGAGAGGCTACGTAAGCAAGTAGTAAAGTACGGAGTACGTAACTCACTGTTGTTGGCTCCTATGCCTACTGCTTCAACTAGTCAGATACTTGGGAATAATGAATGCTTTGAGCCATTCACATCTAATATATATGTACGTCGTGTACTTTCTGGTGAGTTTGTCGTCGTAAACAAGTACTTGTTGAAAGATCTTGTGAAGCTAAACTTGTGGAACGAAGACATGAAGAATAAGCTCGTGATGGCCAACGGCTCTATTCAGCCAATACCTGGAATTCCTCAAAACATTAAAGATCTGTACAAGACATCTTGGGAAATTAAACAACGGACGATACTCGATATGTCGGCAGACCGTGGAGCATTCATTTGTCAATCGCAGTCGCTTAATATCTTTATGGAGGAGCCAAACTTCGCTAAGCTGACTTCTATGCACTTCTATGCGTGGAAGAAAGGGTTAAAGACAGGTATGTATTACCTGCGTACCAGAGCTGCGGCGGATCCAGTCCAGTTTACTGTACAAAAGCAAGCGGAGCGTCAAATCGAGCCAGCGGTTGCTACTGTTTCGGAGAAAGAACTAAACTACACGCAGTACGCGGAGGAGGGGCGTCAGTCGAAGCCCCCTGTATCTGATCGGGACAACCGCTCCGATAATCAATGTTCTTTGGATGATTCTGAGGGCTGCGAGGCGTGCGGATCATAAGTTGGAATCATTGTTTGTAGGATGTATTCAAATCTCTGCCTATCGGCGGGGATTTTTTTATGGTTGTAAGTTCTTGTT
>JBDNFP010000002.1:0-3136 GCA_041689775.1 Spirosomataceae bacterium | reverse complement strand
TACAGACTCAACGCACCCACTTCTTCGCAAGCCTATGTGCCTACGTAAAGTTAGAACGGCTGAAAATCTGTGAAAAACTCAACCATTTCGCCCTAAAAGGGAAAATATACATCAAGGCTATTCAAGCCGCTTTCAAAGAATTAGAACTACTCAAACTAAAACACACAGGCAATATTTCCTTTGGATAAAAACAGACTTGCGTAACATCAATTGTATCTATTCACTCAGTCTAATATTTATATGCAGTCGACGTCAATTACTATATTGACGTTTTTCAGGGTTTTATCGGTTAAAATATCCATCACCTTATCCTGTATGAATGACTTTGCGGCCTTAAAATTAATCTTTTCTCGTTCAAGTTTAATGAGAATCTCGAACAAAAACTGATTTCGGACTCTTTCGACCAGCGGTGGCTCAGGGCCCAGCACCCGGCTTTGCCCCATATCAGACACGAGCTTTTCGGCAAGCAGACCCGCCGCCCGCTTCGACATATCGCGGTCGGGATGCTTCACAATCAGCTTAATGAGCCGGGTAAAGGGAGGGTAATGATACTTCTCCCGCTCCACGATCTCACTGTCGTACATTCGCCGGTAATCGTTTTGTATGACCCAGTGCAGCAGTTCCTGTTTTGGGTTATAGGTTTGGATCAGCACCTTGCCCGGCTTTCCGGCCCGCCTACCCGCCCGGCCGCTCACCTGAGTCAGCATCTGAAACGCCCGCTCCGAGGCCCTGAACTCCGGAAAATGGATCATCCGGTCGGCGTCAAAAATACCTACCACGCTTACCTTGTCAAAATCCAGCCCCTTACTGATCATTTGGGTACCTACCAGGATGTCTATTTGTTCGTTTTCAAAATCCTGAATAATCTGCTGATAGGCATTTTTGGCTCTCGTAGTATCCGTATCCATTCGTTGCACCCGAGCATGCGGATAGATCAGATGGAGTTCGTCTTCGATTTTTTCGGTACCGAAGCCCATTGTTTTTACTTTGGGTGAGCCACAATGCGGACAGATACGCGGTATTTTTTCTTTATGCCCACAGTAATGACAGCGCAGCTCACCCTCCTTCATGTGGTAGGTGAGGCTCACGTCACAGTTGTTGCACTCGGCAATCCAACTGCATTCTTCACATTGTATATAAGGTGAATACCCTCTCCGATTTTGAAAGAGTATGGTTTGTTCATTGTGTTCAAGATTATAGGATAGGAAATCAAGCAGTACCGACGAGAAATCATTTTTCATCTTGCGTTGCTTTTTTTCCAGCTTGGTATCGATCAGCACAAACTCGGGAAGGGAGGCATTGCCGTAGCGCTCCAACATTTCTACCAGGCCGTAGCGGCCGTTTTGAGCGTGGTAGTAGCTCTCCAATGATGGCGTAGCCGAGCCCAAAACTACCTTAGCGTGGTGCATGTAGGCCATGACAACGGCCACATCCCGAGCGTGGTAGCGCGGTGCCGGGTCAAATTGCTTGTAGGAAGTTTCGTGCTCTTCATCTACAATAATCAGCCCCAAGTTGGTAAAGGGTAGAAATATAGCGGAGCGCACTCCTACCACAAACTGGAACTTCCCTTCAATAATACCCTTCCAAACTTCCACCCGCTCATTGTCCGAGAACTTGGAGTGGTAGATGCCCATTTCGTCCCCAAATACTTTTCGGAGTCGGGTCACAATCTGAGTGGTTAAGGCAATCTCAGGCAGTAGGAACAGTACCTGTGTACCGCTTTCGAGCGCCTGCTTGATCATATGAATATATACCTCAGTTTTACCACTACCGGTAATACCATGCAACAGCACGACTTCTTTTTCCTGAAAATGGTCCTGAATTTGTTTGGCCGCTTCTTTCTGACTGTCACTCAACCGGATTTCGGCCGGCGACGCCAGCGGAAGATCCGCAAAACGAGAAACGGTTATCTCAAACTGCTCCATTACTCCGTTTTTTATGAGCGTATTCAGCGATGAGCTAAGGGAGTCTTCATCCTTCGTAAAAACTGACTTTTCCAAGCCTTTCTGGTTCAGTTCGGCGTTGTTCTGCACGGGCACAAAGCTTAGGTAACGCATAAGTATCTCCTGCTGCTTCGGCTTTCGTTCGAGACCATTGACGAGCGCCATCAGCGCCTCCTGCGTTAGGTAAGAATTCGTCAGTCGCACTTTCCTGACCACTTTGGGTTTGTACTTTTCCTTGATCTGCTCAAAGAGAATTACGGCCCGCTTACCCACCAGCGATTTGATGATAGCCGTTACACTTTTCTGCTCAACTAACCTGGCTACTTCATCGTAGGAAAGTGCCTGGTGTTTCTTTATTTCTTCGAGAAGTACCTTTTCTTCCTCGGTAAGTAATTCTTCGTAGTCGAAGTCCGGGTTAAACTGCACCTTCGATTCGCTCGTAATTTTCAGGCCTGAGGGGAGCGCTATGTTCATCACTTCCCCGATGGTGCACAGGTAGTATTCGGCCATCCACCGAAATAGCTCCAACTGCCCCGGCATGACCAAGGGCTCTTCGTCCAGCAATTCTAAAATATACTTCGCCTGATAGCTCTTGGGAGGGCTCGTATGAAGTTCCCCTACCACGGCCGTGATCACCCTATTTTTCCCAAACTGCACAATGACCCGTGCCCCCACTTTGATGGCTTCACCCATAGTCCGGGGTACGCGATACGTAAATAGCCGGGGTATCGGAACTGGTAAAATCAGGTCAGCAAAAATGGTGGTTTCTTCAAAGGGAAGGAAATCAGGCATGGGCCAAGAGAATCGTTATCGCTTTTTATTATTCTTTCGCAAGGTACAAACTTTTTCAGCGGAGCCCTTTACAAAAAGTAGCATGGATATTGAACGCTATTGTTCGATCTAAGTCAAGTACTTCCCTAACCATAGTTTACAGGGCTTTCTTATAAAAACTTATTTCGACCAGAATTGGGTATTTTGCATCACAAAGGAGATAGGAAAGTAGTTATTTTAGTACTGATTCAGGTTTAACCGACCACAAAGGTTACTAAATATGAGACTTTTTTCTAAACTTTTACCATATTTTATATAACTACAAGAGTATTAATTTTTATAAGAAAACCCTGCCATAGTTTATTAGATCACTTTCTTAAATAAATATCAATATTCAAAGATTTATGTTGACAAGTCCGCAG
>JBDNFP010000001.1:0-18389 GCA_041689775.1 Spirosomataceae bacterium | reverse complement strand
GGCGGTGCAAGTGCTTCAGAATTGTCAAGGAAACTTACAGGAACCATCTCAGGCATATTGAGGAAGTTTGGATTATTGTCTGCGGACTTGTCAACATAAATCTTTGAATATTGATATTTATTTAAGAAAGTGATCTATTAGAATGGATGGGTTTGGGGTTGGATTAAAAGAGCAGATCACACAGCCGGGTAGCTGGTCGATGAGCATGGGGGGCTTCGGCGAAATAATAACCCGTACGCCCTCGGCAATGGTATTCACGAAATGGGCACAGCCCGCATGGCACGCGACCCAAAGACTTCCGTACTCAATGCCTTTAACCAAATCCATACCTGCAAAAACGTATTCATTATGGATAGGGCCTACATGCCCCTATCCGCACGGGCGGTGGCCTACGCCGTAGACGAGCTAAAAAAAGGAAACCTGTAAACTCTAATCGAAAAAATCAGGGGTAGTATCCAGGTTCTCTCAGTTTGGATACTATCAGGCTGTTCCCATTGTTAAAAATCCCCTACCTTTAATAGAAAAATCAGGATGGCGTATGGAAACTATCCACTGCTTAATAAGGGGTACAAACTCCGTTGAATTAAAACAGTAGACTATTTTTTCTGATCATAACTAGCTATATGGATAACAAACCAAACGTAAGCTTACTTATTGGATTTATCGTAATGACGTTGGTTTCGGCCGTGTTTGGATACCTCTACTACCACGAACGTAGCATTACGAAGTTTCAGGAAAAAGACCTCGAAGTAAGGGTGATTGAGCTCGTAAAGACCGAAATGAAGCTAGACTCTATTTCAAAACAGCTGGATATCCGAGTCGAACAGGTACGTACCCTAGGCGGCAACGTAACCGAACTAAGAAGGATCAAAGCACAACTCGAAGCGGATCGCACCAAGCTACGAAAAGGGAGTGCCGCCATGGCTTCCCGGATCATTGACTACGAAAACTACCTTACCCAGAAAGACGAGGAGATAGGTTTGCTCCAGAACAAAAACAAAACACTTTCCAGTCAAAACAGAGTGCTGGGTACCGTCAACACGGCCTTGTTGGAAGAGAAACAAGCACTGACTGACTCTCTATCGGGTATACTGACCAAAACGACTGACCTCGAATCAAAAGTCAACCGAGCCGCCGCTTTGAGAGCCAGAAATGTAAAGGTCATGGCTATTTCAGCCAAAGGTCGCGAACGCAACGGAGACGAAGTAAAGGCAAGTCGAGTTGAAAATATCCGGGTCGATTTTATTTTGGAAAAGAATCCGTTGACCAAGCAGGACACCAAAACTATTTACATTAAAGTACTTGATCCCAAGGGAGCTACCCTGGCCGACGCTAGTATGGGATCAGGTTTATTTCAGAATAACGGAAATTACGAAAGCTATACCCTCAACAAGGAGGTAGCGTACACCAACGATAATCAATCAGTAAGTATTCTGTACAACCGCACCCAAAGTTTCCAGAAAGGTACTTATACGATTGAGCTATTCGCCGACGGATTTAGTGTCGGGCAGGTCACTTTCTCTATCAAATAAAGCGGAGACCAGAAAATCGTGTTATTTACTGGTCTCCGCTTAGTATTTCTTTGAGTTGGTAGGTACTAGTCCTTTACCTCCACCTTCCGGGCCACGTGTTCGGCATCATATACTACGCACGGATACCCGAAAAGGCATTTATCTTTAATGATATCAGCCACGCTCTCCGGTACCAGTGCCTCCCAACCCGGTTCGCCCCGCTTCACCATGGCCAATACCTGATCGGTAGTCCAGCGCATGTACTCAATTTTATAGTCGCGGATATCCTCGATCTTGTCATTAATAACAAGATATTGGTACAAGGGTTTCAAATTATCCGGCACTTCGAAGTTCTGGCAGTTATAAATGGTCTCATCCTCCCGCAGGGTTGGGTAGATAAATAGCTTCACCTTACGACTAAACAGCGTCGCAAATGATTCCAGGATTCCGCCCGGGAGATACGCATAGTGTTGTTCTTCAAATATATCCTGCAAGCTCGGAATACCGAGTAATAAGCCGATTTTGAGACGGGTTAGCTTGGATAGGTAGTATACCAAGTGAAAGTACTCGTGGTAATTGGAGATCATCACCATGTGGCCCATCGAGCACAAGATATCCACCCGGTCTAGAAAGTCTTTTTCGTCGATTTCTTCGTCGTCCGCCTGTAAGTTTTGTAGCGTCAGCTCCGAAACCATCAATACCCGATTGGGGTCCACATCGGGTTCGGCTACAAACTGTTTCGTACCGTTTTCGATCAGGTCTACATGTACATTCGTGATGGGACGTAATCGTCCGCGCATCATCAAAATATGCTTTTTGTAAAACGCTTCCGATGGTTGTAATACATCGCCATCCGCCCCAAACAGAGCCGCATTGGTGAAGCCATTTTTCACCAGATGCAGGCTCATAACCCGGTTATCAACATCCTCAAAGTCGGGGCCATTAAACCGAATCATATCAATCTCGATCCGCTCAGGGCTGAGATCGTCCATGAGCGAAAGTAAAATGGTATCAGCTGACATTGGATAAAAGAAGCAACCATAAATAAGGTTGACCCCGATAACACCCAGCGCCTGCTGCTGCAATATATTCTCATCATCAAGCATCCTTACGTGGATCACCACCTCATTATAGGGCCCGGACGGATGTAATTGAAAGCGCAGGCCGATCCAGCCGTGGGCTTCGTTGGTCTTCTGATAGTTGAGCGCCACCACCGTATTAGCAAAAGAAAAAAACAAACTGTGCTCTCCCCGCTGCTCCGCGAGGCGCTTTTCGAGCAGGGTGTACTCTTTATGTAACATCTTAATCAAGCGGGATTCACAGACATAACGGCCGCTTTCCTCCGTACCATAAATAGCGTCGCTGAACGTCATATCATAGGCCGACATGGTCTTGGCCACTGTCCCCGATGCACCTCCCGCCTTGAAGAATATGGCGGCAGTTTCCTGCCCGGCTCCGATTTCGGCAAAAGAACCGTAAATCCGGGGATCCAGATTAATCCGAAGTGCTTTCTGTTTAGTTCCTAGGGCTTTATCGTGCGTAATTGACATAGTCTACTTTATACTTTCTTTTCGGTAAAATTAAAAAAATACCGCTGGTAAAACGAAAATCAGGCTGTAATCTGCATTCTTCACAAGAAAAGTACCATCCTCCCTCGGCATTGACCATAACAATTGCCAAGGCTACCTGGTTTTAATCCCGAAAGGTTGTTCCCTTGTTCTGAGAGGCAACAACCAAGCACTGATCTTGGTCGTACATAACGGGTGCAAAGGTATTAGTCTTACCCGTCAAAAGATATTCTCATGAAAGCAATATTACTTTCTCTGTTCGTCGTTTTTCTCCTGGCAAACGCTTCCCTAGCTCAACAATCTACCCTCACCGACTTAAACCAAAGTCGACTCAAAGTACAGACAACCAGCATGTGGGTACTCACCGGTTGGTCGGCTGCAAACCTTGCCTACGGGAGTATTGCTGCCTCCAAAACCGAGGGAAGTACACGCTACTTTCACCAAATGAATATCTACTGGAATATTGTAAATTTAGGTATTGCCACGCCCGGGCTCATCAGCTCACTTCGGCAGAAAAACAACCTGCCTACCACGCTTGATCAGAGTATTGAAGAGCTACACGCCCTTGAAAAAACACTACTTTTCAATACCGGGCTAGATGTTGCTTACATGATGGGCGGGATCTACTTACTGGAACGGGCTAAAAACACGCCGGATCAGCACGATCGGCTGAAAGGATTTGGGCAATCCGTATTATTACAAGGAGGTTTTCTATTCACTTTTGACCTGATAAACTATCTTGCCCTCAGAAACAGCCACCGAAAAGCGGCAGAGATTCTTAAAAATATTCAATTTACGGGACAATCTGTGGGCGTAGTCCTTGAATTTTGAAGTACCTGGTTATAAGTAGCTATTAGCTTGTGGCGGAACGCCGCCCGGCCATTATATTTTTGTAAGTATTTGATAAATAGAATAGTAGCCATGGATTTGACTAGGTTAACAATACAAACTAATTCTGCCTCAGAACTTACAAGTAGTGTAACTAGTTCAAACCTCGGAGTCGTAAATTGAAAAACTATCTTTTTGTGTATGGCACCTTGATGAGCGGATTCGATAATCCGTTTGCCTCAGTACTACGATCGAAATCAACGCTTGTGGGAGAAGGCTACTTCACGGGAAGACTCTACCGCATCGGCTGGTATCCCGGCGCGGTATACTTGCCAGAAGATAAAAATAAAAGTCGTGTTTTCGGTGAAATCTACCAGATCCATGAGTTTGCAGATCTGATAAAAAAAATAGACGTCTACGAGGAAATGTCGGAAGACGAAACGGTGAGTTTGTACCTACGTAAGATAATCCCAGTACACCAACCGGACGGCTCACTAGTTTCCTGCTGGACTTACCTGTATAATCAACCTTTGCAGGACCTGACGCTAATTAAAAGCGGGCGATTCACGACTACCTAACCTTTCGATTTAACTTTCCGGTGCTACCCTTACTCCCACTCGTTCGCCAATAAGACGAAGCCCTCCCAACGTCAAGTTAGGGTCAATTTCCGTAAATTCTTCACGGAGTGTTTCAATAATTGAAGATAAACCGCCCGTTGCCACGGCAATGCAGTCCCCGCCTAGCTCCTCCCGGATACGTCGTATCATTGATTTCACTAATCCCTCATACCCCAGCAAAATCCCCGCTTGAATAGAATGTACCGTATTTTTTCCTATGGCTGATTTGGGAAGTACTAACGGTACTTCTGGTAGTTGAGCAGTATTGGCAAACAGTGCCTTTACGGCGGTTTTTAGTCCGGGTAAAATCGCTACCCCCATGATCTCACCCGTAGCCGAAACAGTGGTAAAAGTAAGGGCTGTACCAAAGTCCACAATGACGCAATTCTGCTTATAGCGTTCAAAAGCAGCCACTGAGTTGGCCACCAGATCCGCTCCTATCTCGTGGGGGTGATCAATAGCTACCGTAAGACCCGGATAAATCTCAGGACCAACGACCACCGGTTCCTGACCGAAAAGTCCGGAAAGTACGGTACGTAGTATGGGAGTCAGGTCAGGTACTACGCTACTGATTACGGTGACTTCCACCCGATTCAGGGTAATACCGGCTTCCAAAAAGTGAAGCCTCAGCCAGGATTCGTAGTGGGGGGAAGATTCATTAATCAGAGATCGGGTACGCCACACAAACAGGCGGGTTTGATCATCGAAAAGTCCAAATACAGTATCCGTATTGCCAGCGTCAACGGCTAAAATCATCATATCGTTTTTTGATTAGCGACGACAAATTAAGCGCTTTATGGAAATAAATTGGTTTAAAGACTCATTTTTGACTTGAACCATAGTCATTTTTTTGCCTTTCTTGGAAAGAAAGAGTACTTTCCAATTCTTAAATAAGTACATAACCTTAAAACAACGTCCCTGACATTGAATCAAAATCATGCATAGTATCATAAAAGGGTTTATCTGTATCACCGGAAGTCTGACCCTGCTAAATGTTCCCCTCAGAGCGCAGTCATCACTACCGGACTGGGAAAATCCAGAAGTGATTAGTAAAAATACAGAACGTCCCCGCGCAGGCTTCACTCCCTACTCCAACGAGAAAGAAGCATTGGCCGCCACCGGTACTACTCAATTTATTAAATCACTCAACGGCACCTGGAAGTTTAAATGGGTCTCTCATCCTTCCAAAGTACCCGATACATTTTTTTTACCTACTACACCAACGGATTCCTGGGACAACCTCCCGGTACCCTCCAACTGGCAAATTATTGGCGCTCGGGAGGGCAGACCTTACGACCGCCCCATATTTACTAACATTAAACATCCCTTCGAGGCTACCCCACCCCGAATTACCGCCGACACCAACGCCGTCGGGCTCTACCGCACTACTTTTACTGTACCCCCTCAGTGGGAGGGCAACCCGATAACTCTACGCTTTGATGGCGTACAGTCGGCTTGCTACGTGTGGCTCAACGGTGAGCCTTTGGGCTACCACGAGGATGGCATGACCCCCTTTGAGTTTAATATTTCGACCAAACAAAAGCCCGGTATGAACGATTTGGCGGTACAGGTAATCAACTGGTCGGATGGTAGCTACCTCGAAGATCAGGATTTCTGGCGTTTGTCCGGTATATTCAGAAATGTCTCGCTCATTTCAGCTCCCCAAATTCACATTAGTGATTTCGTGGTGCAAACCGACCTGGACGACAACTACCGCGATGCTACCCTGAAAGTAAATGTGTACGCCAGCAATGCTACCAAACAGGCCAAATACGGCTATCAACTCATCACAACCTTGTACGATGCAGAAGGTAAAGTAGTAATACCGGCCACTACCCGTACGATCGGTATGTTAGATCCTTCCGGTGAGATGGCCGTTCGTCAGGAAATCCCCGTGAGTAATCCCCGACAATGGAGCGCCGAAATCCCTTACCTCTACACCCTTACTATACAAATTGCCAATACTGATGGTCAGGTTCAGGAGGCAGTGAGTCAGAAGGTTGGTTTCCGGGAAGTGAAGATATCCAAAGGTCAGCTTCTGGTAAATGGTAAAGCCATCATGATAAAGGGAGTCAACCGGCACGAATTCGACCCCGAAACGGGACGGGTTATCAGCCGGGAGTCAATGATCCGGGATATTAAGCTCATGAAACAGCATAATATCAACGCGGTTCGGGCCTCGCACTACCCCAACGTATCCGAATGGTATGACCTATGTGACGAATATGGGTTATATGTGGTGGATGAAGCTAATATTGAAAGCCACGAGCTCTGGTATAAAAATATCATTCTGGCGGATAAACCCGAGTGGAAAGCTGCGTTCCTGGCTCGGGGTCGGGCTATGGTAGAACGGGACAAAAACCATCCGTCCATTATCATCTGGTCGTTAGGAAACGAGGCAAGTAACGGGGCTAATTTTGCGGCGATGGCTAATTTTATTCGCCTCGCTGACCTCACCCGTCCGATCCACTACGAAGGACGTGCCGACTACACCCCTACTTCTCTGAGTAGTTTCGATATTCTTTCGGTAATGTACCCCTCCGTGGAAAATCTGATTGAGCTCGTTGAAAAAGATGGCGACCGTCCACTGATTATTTGCGAGTACGCCCACGCCATGGGCAACAGCGTTGGTAATCTACAACAGTACTGGGATGTTATTGAAAAGTACCCAACCATGCAGGGTGGCTTTATCTGGGACTGGGTAGATCAGGGCCTGCACGCCAAGACCGCCGACGGCCGCGACTACTGGAACCACATCAACTACATCGACGGAGCCAACGCCGGTGATGGCCTCGTAAATCCTGACCGCACCCCGCAGCCTGAGATCAACGAGGTAAAGAAGGTTTATCAGTACGTAAAGTTTGACCTACCTGATACTCTGTTCCCAGCTCAGCAACAGATCAAAATTCGTAATACATTTAGTTTCCAATCGCTCAGTCCTTACAAGCTAATCTGGCGATTACAGGAAAACGGCAAGAATATTCAGGAAGGTACTATCGGTACGCTTACGGCCAATGCCGAACAGTCACAAGAGCTCAGTATTCCCTTTAAAGCTCCGGCCAATCCAGAACCCGGTGCACTCTACTACTTGGATCTAAGCATTCAACTCGAAGAGAATACCTCATGGGCGCAGGCGGGTCACGAAATTGCCTGGCATCAGGTACCCGTTAAGATTAGCACTTCCAAACCTGAAATCATCAGCTACCAGGGTAATACCCCACTGCGCCTCACCTTGGTACGCGGCAAGGGTATTACCCTGGTTGGTCAAAATTTTTCGGCAAGTTTTGACAAGAAAACAGCCCGCATGACCTCCTTTAAGTACCAAGGAAATGAAATGCTTAAAAGCGGCCTGTACGCCAACTTTTTCCGGGTACCTACTGACAACGATGAGGGTGGAGGAGAAAAAAGCTACGCGGCCCGCTGGCGTGCTGCCGGGTTAGACTCCCTCCGACTGATGGGGTCTGATTTACGGGTTGAAAAAATAAACCCGCATGTCTACAAAGTGAGTTTAGTAAAGAGCTTGCAGGGCAAAACGGGGGGCTTTCTGATTAGCTCCATCTATACGGTATACGCCACCGGAGATATTCACATGCAAAATACATTCACACCCAGTGGTACCTGGCCTCCGCTTGCCAAGGTAGGGCTGCAGTTTAAAATGCCCGCATCGTTCGACCAAACCACCTGGTTCGGCAAGGGCCCTTACGAAACTTACGCCGACCGGAATACCGGAGCACGGGTCGGCCTTTTCTCAGGTAAAGTTGACGACCAACATTTCCCTTATACGATGGCGCAGGAGAATGGAAATAAGACCGATGTTCGCTGGGTAGCTATCACGAATGCTGCCGGCAAAGGACTGATTGCCATCAGCGACTCGGTGTTCAACGTAAATGTCCATAACTACACCGATGAGGCTCTGATCGCCGCCAAGAAGCCCGGGGCTCCATTGGTAAAAAATACATTTACGGTAGTTAATCTGGACCTGATGCAAATGGGTTTGGGTGGCGATGATAGCTGGTCGCCTCGTGTCCATCCTGAATACCTCATTCCTGCTCAGGTATACAACTATTCGTTCCGGCTAAAACCCATTGATACCCTCGACGATATTTCGGCCCTTATTCATACAACGCTTCCTATCATTGCTCAAAAAATGAGTCCCGGAGTTGGTACAGAAGCAGCTCAACAGCCTGCTCCCAGTGATGAGTAGTTAGGCTTTATACGGTAGGTATTCAACGAAAAAAATCCGGCGATCGAGCCGGATTTTTTTCGTTGAATACCTTATCGTCAATTTGCGACTTTGTAATGCTCGGGGTTAGTCAAAGGGTTGAGCTTTGTGGTTGGCTTTGGCCCGGAACGTTTGAAAATCACCCAGCCTGAACGTTTAGCGTACTTGGGTGGCAGACTGCTCTCACGCATCAAAGGGGTGCGAATCGAACGTTTGAAAATGCCTACTTTGGAAGTAAATCGGCGGTGCTTCATCACTTCCTGTTCTTTTGCTCTGGCGGCTTTGTTGGGGTGTTTATAATTGTGAACCGATATACCTGGGTCTACTTTTACTTTGGACCTATCTTGCGCTTCGGCCTCAAGTGCAAAAATAGCCATCCAGAAACTAACGGATAAAAAGCGTAGTAACCTCATATCAATTGTATTTTTTTAAAAAAAAATAAAACTTTACTTCGTTTATCAACAATAAAAACACAAATCGAGTTTTATCGTTCGAAAAGTTTACTCATTGGTTACGTGGAGCATTTTTAAGTGCTTTTTAACTAATTTTAGCTATTTGGTAAAGAATAGCATTAAAAAGTAAGCTACTTCGGTCATGAAGTTAAAAATATCTCAAAATCAACTTTTACATACAACCTTTATTACGCCAAAAATTAATTTAAAATATTATTCGTGACTAGTCCATAGCCGGGCGGTAGCGAGTAGTAGTACAGCATAAACTACCAGTAGTCTAGATTCCCTTGAACATGTTTTCGGATTTAGTTCACTGGCAAGAAAAGAATACTCCCAACACACTACCTCCTGCGTTTATTTCTACATTTATAAAATTTTTTTAGTCAGGTAGTCAATAATTAGTTATGAAAGAAACCTCAACTCCTGCTTCCCGCCTACTATCACTGGATACACTACGTGGTTTTGACATGTTCTGGATATCGGGCGGCGAAGAAATTTTCCATCTACTGGCCAAAACCACCGGCTGGGTCTGGGCTATCCACATAGCGGAACAGCTCACCCACGTTGAATGGAATGGTTTCCGGGCCTACGATCTTATTTTTCCCCTGTTTCTGTTTCTCGCCGGTGTATCTACCCCTTACTCCCTCGGAACTCGTCTGGCCAAAGGGGTGCCGCCAAATCAGTTGCTCCGAAAAGTGATCCAACGGGGCTTGATATTGGTAGCCTTGGGTATTCTTTACAACAACGGGTTATTTCATACCGAGTGGGCCAATATGCGGTACCCGAGTGTACTGGCACGTATCGGACTGGCGGGTATGTTCGCGCAGATTATTTACCTATATTTTTCTACCAAAGGGCAATGGATCTGGTTTGTAAGTATACTTCTGGGCTACTGGGGATTCGTGATGCTTGTACCCGTGCCGGGCTGTGGTGCCGGTAACATGACGATGGAGTGCAATCCGGTAAGCTATATCGATCAGCTTGTTATACCCGGGCATTTGCACAGAACCATCCACGACCCGGAGGGCCTCTTATCTACGATTCCTGCTATTTGTACGGCGCTAATGGGAATTTTTGCGGGCAATGTGCTACGTTCTGATGGCTATGCCTCTACCAAATTCGAAAAAGTAGGCTATTTAGCCATCGCCGGAATTGTGAGCCTACTGCTTGCCTATACTTGGGATTTGGTGTTCCCGATCAACAAAAATCTTTGGACAAGCTCGTTTGTCCTGTGCGCAGGTGGGTGCAGCCTTTTGCTGCTAGCGCTTTTCTACGGCATCGTAGACGTACTTAACTGGCGCCGGTGGACGTTCTTCTTCGTAGTGATAGGCATGAACTCTATCGTCATCTATATGATTGGGCACTTCATTGACTTTGAATTTACCACTGAGGCATTATTTGGTGGCTTACTAAGCTTTTTCCCCGAATCGGTGCAACTTGTTGGTGGTATCATTGTCTATGTGCTTGTTCAGTGGAGTTTTATGTACTTACTCTACCGAAATAAACTATTTTTGCGCATCTAAGCGATCAGCATGTCAATACTAGTTTCGCAGCTTACAAAAGAATACGGTTCACAAAAAGCGATCGACTCGCTTAGCTTTGAAATTCATCCGGGTGAAATTGTAGGATTTCTGGGCCCAAACGGAGCCGGGAAATCAACCACCATGAAGCTACTCACGGGCTACCTCACACCGAGTGCCGGGCAGGCTGTTGTCAATGGCTTTGACCTCAGTACCTCGGCCATGGATGCACGACGGGCTATTGGCTACCTGCCGGAGCATAACCCTCTCTACCTCGATATGTACGTCCGGGAATTTTTACTATTTGTGGGCAAACTATACGGAATTAAAGAGCAACCCTTGAAAAATCGGGTGGAAGAAATGATTGGACTCTGTGGACTGAGTGTAGAGCAACACAAGAAAATTGGGCAGCTATCTAAGGGATATCGTCAAAGAGTAGGGCTGGCCCAGGCGCTGCTGCATGATCCGGCGGTCCTGATTCTGGACGAACCCACCACGGGTCTCGATCCCAATCAGCTTACCGAAATCCGGGCTTTGATCAAAACTACCGCCGCCAATAAAACGGTCTTATTTTCTACCCACATCATGCAGGAAGTAGAAGCCCTCTGTGACCGGGTGATCATTATTAACAAAGGCCGCATCGTAGCGGATAGTCCGCTTGCCACGTTCCGGCAACGGGGTGAATCGCTAGAAGAGATATTTCGAGGCCTTACAGCCTAGTATTTATACGCTTATTTATATACAGCAAATGCCCGCCAAAAGCGGGCATTTGCTGTATATCGTAGATAATTCTAGTAAAAGGAGTTGTTAACGTCCCATTTCTTCGGTATAGCGCCGTGGATCATATCCCTTGGCAAACAGGGGGTACTGATCAAATATGCGGCGTACTATATTTCGGTAGTAGTTATTGGGGTTCTCCTGACCGTTAAACAAGCCGGAGGCGTACCCACGCCACACCACCTGATCGCTCTCGGCATCAATCAAGGAAACGATTAGAGTACCCTTGTCGAGTGCGTATTTGATTGGTTCGTATCTGAATCCATCATTCTCAGTGTCTACCCAAGTCTTGATCACGGGTTGCATGTATCCCTGATAGCGTAAGTTGTCGTAGAATATTCCGTAGTTTACCAATAGTGTTGGCTTGTCAGCTGTTAATTTATAGCCTCGTGCCTGCATTTGGCGGCGGATTGACTCATAAATCTCTGTACAGAGGTTGTTAGTATCTCTTTCACATTCCAAAAAAGTATAGGAGGAATAATCTTTAAAATTGGTTTCATAACTGTAATCGTGTTCAACGAAAACTTTACGACCAAACGAGCACCCTACTAACATCAGGGCGACCAAAACAGCAGAGAGAAAGGTAGCTGACTTTATCATACACATTTTAACATTTACAGATTTGACGTATTGAATAATGAAATATAACTTATTAAACATTAATAATCAATAACTTACCCCAACAACCTGAAAATATCAAATCAGATTCCCGTGTAGTATTGCATAGCCTTACGCATCTCTCCGGACGAAACAGTCACATCGAAAACACAAGATCCGCTGCCGTTAAGCAACGAGAATCTTACTTCGCGACCGCGATTTTTCTTATCCTGACGAGTGAGGGGAACAATAACATCCGTATCGGAGAGTTGGATGTCGGCTTTACCATATGTTGAAAAGATAAACTCTTCAATCTGCTCAAGTGTTTCACGATCAATCATCTTTTTTTGGAAAGCCAGGTAACTTTCCATCACCATACCCGCCGCAATGGCCTCTCCGTGTAAGAGCCTCTTTCCCGGCGACTTAGTTAAAAAGTGGGTTTCGACGGCATGGCCTAAGGTATGTCCAAAATTCAGAATTTTCCGAAGTCCCTTTTCGGTAGGATCTTCAGCGACTATCTTTTTTTTGATTTCTACGGAATGAGCAATCAAATCCGGCCAGTTTTGTTCGCTAAGATCTTTGGTACGTATTTCCTCCCACTTGGCATTATCGGCAATCAGGCAGTGCTTGATAACCTCCGCAAAGCCCGAGCGTAGCTCGCGCTCCGGCAGAGTTTCCAGAAAAACCGGATCGATAAGGACCCGCTTCGGCTGATTAAAAACACCGAGATGGTTTTTAAAACCATGGAAGTCAATACCTAACTTCCCCCCGACGCTGGCATCAACCTGCGACAGCAGCGTGGTAGGTACCTGTATAAAGTCAATACCTCGCTTGTATACCGCGGCACAAAAGCCCCCCATATCGCCAATAACCCCGCCTCCAATATTGATGACCAACGCGTGTCGGTCCAGTACGGCCTTGGTCATGGCCTCCCATATTTTTTCACAGGTAGCCAACGTTTTGTGGGTTTCACCGCTAGGCACCGTCACCAAGGTGTGGGGAGGTAAGCTACTCTTGACTCGTTCGTAACAGAACTTACGGGTTTTGGTATCGGCAATAACCAGTATTTTCGAGTAGGAAGCTGTCGGTATAAATTCTTCAATACTTTGGTGAAAGGGTGTAATGCGTACTGAGTCGTCCATGGGCTTGAAATGAATGCAAATATGATGAGAGAATTAGCCCAAAGATACAAGGGTTGGGGCTAATATGGCGGTCATCCAAGCCACAACTCACCGATTTTTGCTTACTTTTAATGTTTTATTTCGTACAATTGTTTTTCTGTTTTTGGGAAATGCGGTAGTCGATTTGAAAGAGATAACAGGAAGGTATGCGAATAAGTGTGGTGATTCCCACCTACAATGAGGAAGAAAATATTGGAAAACTGATTCAGGACCTGCAAAGGTACGGAGGATACCACTTGGCAGAAATAATTGTGGCCGACGCCCCTAGTAACGATCAGACCGCGCTACGGGCCAGTCAGGCCGGGGCGAAGGTAGTCGTAGCTGATAAGCCCGGAAGGGCCAGTCAGATGAACGCCGGGGCCCGGGAAGCATGCGGAGATGTGCTCTATTTTGTCCACGCCGATGTAGATATTCACCCAGATTTCGCCCAGGATATTAAGCAGTCATTGGAAAATGGCTATCAGATGGGCTGCTATCGGTACGAATTTGACTTACAAAAGCCTATTCTCAAATTCAACGCTTATTGTACGCGGTTTGACCGGATATGGTGTCGTGGCGGCGATCAGACCCTTTTTATTTTCAAGGCAGAGTTTCAACAGTTAGGGGGCTACCGCGAAGATCATCATGTGATGGAGGACTACGAATTTATCCTTCGGGCAAGGCGCAATCTCCGTTTCCAAATCATTCCTAAAAATGTAGTAGTATCGGCCCGAAAATACGAATACAACTCCTACTTTCGGGTGAACTTGGCCAACATGACAATATTTGCGATGTACTTCCTTGGAGTACCCCAGCCTACCCTCATCTGTACGTATAAATCGATGATAAAAGTTGAAAAGTATGGTTTACAACTGGAAAAGCAGGCTACTGCAAACAACTAGATTACTAGTATGATCAACAATAATGTACAATTTATAATAAAAGAGATTATTTCATGAATACTCCCCTCATATCCGGAATCCAGCAGGTAGGAGTCGGTGTCAGCAATGTACCGGAGGCCTGGCAATGGTACCGGCGGGTCATGGGTTTTGATGTGCCCATTTTTGACGATCACGCCGAAGCAAAACTGATGATCAATTATACGGGAGGTGAAGTGCAAAGCCGCCACGCGGTCATGGCTTTAAACATGGCCGGTGGGGGAGGCCTCGAAATATGGCAGTTTACCAGCCGGACCCCGCAGGAGTATACTTTGCAACCTGAGCCGGGCGATTTGGGTATTTACGCCATCCGGTTTAAAGCCCCTGACGTAGCCGCCGCCCATAAATGGATGGAACAACAAGAGCACGCCCGGGTAGGAGTCGTGAGTAAGCTGCCCGACGGACAAGCCTTTTGGGGCATTGACCCAAACGGGAATGCTTTCCAGGTAGCCGAAGACTCTTCGTGGTTTGGCGAAACCGGCAAGCCCATTGGTGGAGTAGCCGGGGTAGTGATCGGGGTGTCTGATATCGACAAGGCCATTCCCTTCTACAAAAGCCTGCTTAGCCCCTGCGAAATTGTCTACGACCAAACTGACGTATTTGACGATATACCCACCTCGGTACCCAATCAACGTTTTCGTAGGGTAGTGATCCGGAAGAGTGTATCTGAACATGGTGCCTTCAGCCGTTTGTTAGGTAACATTCAGATCGAGCTTCTGCAAGCCCTCGACCGGGAACCGAAAAAACTGTTTGCTGACCGGTACTGGGGCGACTGTGGCTTCATCCACGTATGCTTCGACACCCTCGACATGGAAGCCCTCAAAAAGCGACTGGGGGACAATGGCTACCCCTTCACGGTAGACAGCGGTGGATCATTCGGGATGGAGTCCGCCGCCGGCCGATTTGCCTACGTGGAAGATCCCGACGGTACACTGATCGAACTCGTCGAAACCCACAAACTACCTATCTTAAAAAAAATAGGGTGGTACCTGAACTTGCAAAAGAGAAAGCATCAGCGGCCTCTGCCTAACTGGATGCTGCGCATGTTGGGTTTAAGCCGCGTAAGCGATTGAGCTGAGTAAAAATCCAACCTAGCCACGATACCTATTACCAGCCATAGCGAGTAGTGGAAAACCTATAAATATGCCCAAGCCATAGGCGAAACCAAACAAGCTACCAGCCAACAGGGCAAGCAAGCCAATAATTACCGGGTAGGTATATGTAAGCGAGCCAAAAAGGACAGAATCATAAAATACCGTGCGTTGAGTTGCTTTGGCAACTCGCTTAACATAAAGTAAATGAAGGGGGCGGTGGATCAACCGCCCCACTTTTCCCAGTACGTTCAGGATACTATTACCTTTGGGCAGCCCACAATCAGCAAAGTAACTTTCCAATGCCGCCAACCTAGCTTCTTCCGCAACATCCGAAGGTATTTCCAGTAGAAGACCCTGCATTCTTTGCGTCAGTAAGGCATTAAACTCTCGTAGCCACTTTTCGTATTCGGTCGGATCGGTTTGTATCTCATCCGGACGAATCGTTTCTCCGAACTGAAGAATCACCCGTTTGTTTGCTCCTCTGAAATGTTCGTGGTTAACCCCCGTGGGTACAACGGCTAATTGATGCAACAGGGGCTCATCGCCGTACCAAGCCTGATGGGCCATCCGGGCAGTACCCTTCCCCAAAGGCCGTAAGTGCCATTCATTCACGCAGATTCCTTCCGAGAATATCACCACCGTACCGTTTTGTTCCATAATGGTGAAACACTCCTGCATAGTGCTATCAATCTGTTTCAGATTTTCTCTTCCCTCCGAGCCTCTAAAAACCGGTATAAGCTTAATTCGACGTAGCCAACGCGCCACTTTGGGTTTACGAAACACGTCGCCGCGGGCCAACGTATGCATAGGTTGAGTAAGAACTGCTCCGATGACCAAGGCATCAAAAAATGATCCCGAATGGTTGGATGCAAGGAGTACTGGTTTTTGGTGAGGAACTTCCGACTTATTAACCACACATAGTTTCCGAACAAAAAGAGGCAGTGCCAGCCGAATCAGAAAACGGGATAAATAGTAAAACAAGAGATTCAGGGATTAAATTGAAACATAAAAACCAAACTAGTGTTTTTTCCGTATGTTTAAAAAGGATTTTTTATCAATTTCCTCTCTTTGTCACTTTTAATAAACTTTAAAATCAATCCCATGAAAACCTACTACGATCCAGAAGACCTTAAAAAATTCGGCCAAATAGGTCAGTTCCAGAAAGGTCTGGCCGATAAATTCTTTGCTTACTACGGTGAAGTATTCGCCGAAGGAGCCTTGACTGCCCGTGAAAAATCTTTGATTGCCTTGGCTGTGGCCCATACTGTACAGTGCCCCTACTGCATTGATGCCTACTCGGTAGATACCCTCGAAAAAGGCTGCTCGGAAGAAGAAATGATGGAGGCAATCCACGTAGCAGCTGCCATCCGTGGGGGAGCTTCGCTGGTACATGGTGTACAGATGATGAATAAAGTAAAGGAACTATCCATGTAATTGGTGCATCCGCGTATTTAACCTAACTACAACTTACACATAAATATACATGAAGAGTTTACACGCCTTACATCATAAATTATCCAAAACCGATGCCCAGATTGAAATACTGGAAGACAGTGTGCGTAATAAGTTGGGCCTCCCCTTGTTTCAACAAAAAATGCAGGATGCCAACCTGTTTCCATTAAAACCTACCAGTCTGGATATTTTTCAGATCAACTTGGGTAAGATGTGTAATCAGGTATGTAAGCACTGCCACGTAGACGCCGGGCCCGACCGTAAGGAAATCATGACCCGCGAAACCATGCAGGAATGCCTCGACGCATTGGCCGTATCTGATATACCAACCGTAGATATGACCGGAGGGGCTCCCGAAATGAACCCCCACTTCCGGTGGTTTGTGGAGGAATGCCGCGCGTTGGGTAAGCACGTGATGGTTCGTTGCAACCTGACGATTATCGTGGCTAACCCTAAGTACCACGACCTGCCCGAGTTTTACCGCAAGCACAACGTAGAGGTAGTGAGTTCTTTACCTTTCTACAATGCCGACAAAACGGATCGTCAGCGTGGAACTGGCGTATTCAAAGATTCGGTACGGGCGCTAAAAATGCTGAATGAAGTAGGCTACGGTAAAGAAGGCACCGACCTACTACTAAACCTAGTGTACAATCCCGCCGGAGCGTTTTTGCCCGGTAGCCAAGATAACCTCAAACGTCAGTTCAAGCGCGTGCTGCGCGACGAGTTCGAAATCGAGTTCAACGATCTGTACGCTATCACCAATATACCCATCAGCCGCTATCTCGATTACCTGATTTCGTCGGGGAATTTTGAAGGCTACATGGAGAAGCTCATCAATTCCTTTAATCCTTCGGCTGCGCAGGGAGTAATGTGCCGCAGCACCCTCTCGGTAAGTTGGGAAGGATACGTGTTCGACTGTGACTTCAATCAGATGCTCGAACTACCCGTGGCGTCTCCGGCGCATCAGCACATCCGAAACTTTGACGCGCAGGCACTGATGGAGCGTGAGATCGTGCTCAATCAGCACTGCTACGGCTGCACCGCCGGGGCAGGCTCAAGCTGCGGTGGGGCTACGGCCTAGTTTCGCGCTTCTCGACGTAAACAAACAAGGTCTCCGGAATACGTTTCCGGAGACCTTGTTTGTTTTATCTATACCTCCCAATCCGAAGCCATCGGGCTACCTTACAAAAACACCGCACTGTCATAGCGTCTGAGCCCAATGGAAAATGAAGCATCCTGTCGAAATGATTCTGGTTTAGTTGAATTATGGATTGCCTGACACATACGCAAATCGCGTTAAAACATAAGAGAATTCAACACCTGTGGGCGACCGTCCCGATTCGAAATCGAGGTTAAGTGCGTTACGCATCAAGATTAGCGGGTAAACATAGGCTTATTTTTTTGACATTAGGGTGGGCCGATGCAATCGGCCATTTATCACAAGTACGCAGTCTCCCTTCGGAAGACCACGCACAACGTTTTCGAACACTACGACAAACTGGTGTCTGAGCCCAATAGAAAATGAAGCATCCTGTCGAAATGATTTTGGTTTAGTTGAATTATGGATTGCCTGACACATACGCAAATCGCGTTAAAACATAAGAGAATTCAACACCTGTGGGCGACCGTCCCGATTCGAAATCGAGGTTAAGT